>NZ_OZ075108.1:0-320937 GCF_964186625.1 Asticcacaulis sp. MM231 | reverse complement strand
TAGACGCCTGAGTGCAAAGTCCGCACGTCAAAGGCGAAGGAGTCACGAAACCGTGCGCGAAAAACGTGTTAACAATTGGTAAATGCGCCTTGGTGTTTGCGGTATATAGATGTAAACCGGATTCAATAATCAATCTTGATAAATGGTAGCTGTCTTTTCGTTCTAAATTACAGGGTCTTACTATGTCGCGCGTATGGATCAGCCGAACCGAGGCGCTCAAGCGTCTCGATGTCAAGCCGCAAACCCTCTATGCCTATGTCAGCCGACAGCGCATAGCCGCCAAGAGCGACCCCTCGCATCCGCGCATGAGCCTCTACGCCCTCGATGATGTCGAGCGCCTGTCGCGCCGCGCACCCGGCCGCCTCGCCCGCACCGCACACGGCAGCGCCACGCCTGCAGACCGTCCTCTGCAAAGCCTTTCCGGCGGAACCATCACACGCGGCGAAGCAGCCATCGATACCGAAATCGCCATAACCATTGATGGCCACCACTACATCCGCGGCCGCGATATCGTCAGCCTTGCCGCCAGCGAGAATTTCGAGGCCGTGGCGGCGCTGTTGTGGCGCGCCGAGACCAGCAATCCGTTCGGCCCGCTCAAGCCCCGCCCCGATGTCAACTTCCCCGGCGGGCCGCGCACCCGCGTGCTCTCCATGCTAAGCCGCCGCCTGGAAGAAGACGCCCTGTCCGACATCAATTCGTCACGTGATCTGGGCACGGAAGCCGCCAGCCTCCTCAACGAGATGTTCGATTCGGTTACCAATGGCGGACCGCGCCTGTTCTTTCACCAGCGCCTGGCGCGTGCATGGAAGGTCTATGACGCCAAGGATGTCGATCTGCTGCGACGCGCCCTTGTCCTGTGCGCCGACACCAACCTCGATGAAGCAACCCTGGCGGTGCGCGTCTCAGCCGCCACCATGGGCCCACTCGCCATCCCGCTGATGTCGGGCTTCGCCACCCTGACAGGCCCCAAACTAGGCGGCCGTATCTCGCGGGCGGAGTCCTACGTCACAGCCGTCCGCCGCAGCGGCAATCCGCTGTCGCTGGCCAAGTCGCTGCTGGAAAAGGGCCTTGAGCTGCCGGGCTTTGAGAAAGACCCGTCGCCTTCGGAAACCTTGCGGGCTTACGACCTGATCAACGCCGCACCGCATATGGGCGAAGACCTGAAAGCCATCCTGCGCGTCGGGGAAGACCTGACCGGCCAGAGCGTCGGCATGTCGCTGGCCCTGGCCCTGATCGGCCGCCACCTCGACCTGCCGCGTGAAGCACCTGTAACGCTCTATGGGCTCAGCCGCAGCGCGGGCTGGCTGGCCCACGCCATCGAGCAGATGCAGACCGGCGCTTCGCCCAAAGCCCGCCTACGCTACATCGGCGTACACCCGCAAGCCTAGGATGTTGCGGCGCAAAATTTTGGTTCACATCCTGCAGGAAGTGCACTAGGTATCAATTGTTTTCAGCTCAGACGCCACATGGCTCCTCGCATAAGCTCGGGCGGGCCTTGCCCTTGCCAGGTGCGCTGAGTCAAGGTAAGCGCACCTTGGAATTAAAGGGATTTTCCTATGCATTATCTGTTGGCAGCGCTTCTGGGTCTGATCGAAGGACTCACGGAGTTCCTTCCCGTGTCCTCCACCGCGCACCTGCTCATTTCTGAAAAATTGCTGGGGTTCAGCGATCCCGGCGGCAACTTCACCGTCATGATCCAGTTGGGCGCAATCCTGGCCGTCGTCGTGCTGTATTTTGCCCGGCTATGGAAGGCGGTCATTACCCTTCCGACCTCTGAGGAATCGCGCCGTTTCGCTCTCAGCGTCATCATCGCTTTCATTCCCGCCGTCGTCTTCGGCGTGATTATCAAGAAATCCGGGCTTCTGGCGGCCTTGTTCGATAATATACCCATTATTTGCATCGCGCTGATCGTGGGCGGTATCGCGCTGTGGGCCGTCGATAAGTACGGCCCGGCGCCAACCAGCGACAACTCGATGAAGCTTGACCTCAAAACCTCGCTGATCATCGGTTTGTTTCAGTGTCTGGCCATCATCCCCGGCATGTCGCGCTCGGGGTCGACCCTGATCGGCGCCATGGTCTGCAAGGTGGATAAGCGGGCCGGGGCTGAATTTTCCTTCTTCCTCGCCATCCCGACCATGCTGGGTGCCTTCGTGATGGAGTTCGCCGACAGCCACAAGCTGCTCACCAGCGATCAGTACAGCTTCATCGCCATTGGCTTCGCGGTGGCGTTTATCTCGGCCCTACTGGTCATCAAGCCCTTCATCACCTTCGTGCAGAAGCGTGGTTACGGCTTCTTCGCCTTGTGGCGTATCGTGGTGGGTGTCGGCGGCCTGGTGTGGTGGTTCGGTATGGCGCACTAAGGATTTGGGGCGTGGGGTCCGCGACCCCACAAACCTTACCTTTTTCAAAAGAAAACCCCGGCCCAAAAGGCCGGGTTTTTCTTTTGAAAAGAGAAAAAGACTTGGGGCCACAGACCCCAAACCCCATAGGTTTACGCCGCCACGCGGATCAGCCCCAGGAAGGTATCAACCTCCTCTGACATCGCCTTAACCTGCTCACCCAGGCTGCCGGCACCTTCAAGCACCTGCGCCGAGGTTTCCGTCGTGATTTGAGAAGCCCGCGACACCTGCACCAGGTCGGCATTGATCGTATCGGCGCCACTGGCCACCTGCGCCACATTATTGGCAATATCTGCCGTGGCTACGCTCTGCTGCGTCACACGCGCCGCGATCGACGTGGTGACGCCATTGATACGCTCGATGGTGTGGCTGATCGAACGGATGGCCTCAACCGTCTCCTCGGTCACCACCTGCATCGACGAAATATGGTCGCGGATCTCATTGGTGGCGCGCGAGGTCTGCGCCGACAGGTTCTTGACCTCCCCGGCCACCACCGCGAAACCCGCTCCCGCCACACCGGCCCGAGCCGCTTCGATGGTGGCATTAAGCGCCAGCAGGTTCGTCTGGGCGGCGATGTCCTGAATGAGCGCCACCACCTCGCCGATCCTGGCCGCGGCATGCGACAGGTTATCGACCGTCTGCGTCGTCCTGCGCGCCTGTTCAGTAGCGGCCAGCGTCATGACCGTCGTTTCCTCGACCTGGCGGCTGATCTCGTTGATCGACGTGGCCAACTCCTCCGTCGCCGAGGCAACGGCCTGCATGTTGCTGGAGGATTGCGACGTGGAACTGGCCATGGACGCCGAACGCTGGTCAGCTTCGCGCGCCGCATGATCGAGGCTGCCAGCCGCCGTATTGAGGGCTTGCGATGTCTGCCCGACGCGCGACGCCACCGCCTTGATCTGGCGCTCGAACGTCTCGGCGCTTGTCAGCACCTGAAGGGCGTTTTCGTTATCGCGCTCCAGCTTGGCGCGGACGGCGACCTGCTCGCTTTCCAGACGCTTGACCACCTCGATATTGTAGCGGAAGGCAGAAACAGCATGGGCGATCTCGCCCACCTCATCGCGACGCTGCTCATAGGGCACGCTGGCGACCGTATCGCCGCTCACCAGCTTATGCAGCATGTGCGAGAGGGTTTTCAGCGGCTGTGAAATATGTCGGACGACCAGGAAATTAATGACACTGCCCGCCAGAAGGGCCAGCACTCCGATCATCGTGCCGATTATGAGGATCTGCTTGGACAGGCTGTCGAACTGAGCATCAGAAGCCGCCGCTTTATCACTGGCCAGCTTGGCAAGAGCCGCCAGGGGCTCGACCATTTTGACGCACGCCTCATCCACCACGCCATCGAGATGGCGGATATCCTGCGTCATCTCTGTATTGGCCTTCAGGGCCGGCAGCATGCGCAGCTCAAAATCATCGACATAGATTTTATAGGCGCTGTAGGCTTTATCGAGCAGCGCCTTTTCATCAGCATGGGTCAGTTCCTTACGCATATAAGTGAAAAGCGCCTCTGTATGCGTCTTCTCAGCGGTCCAGTCGGTGCGCGTCTGGTCAAGATGGTGATTGATTTCACCGTCCGCGATAATCTGGTAAAGTACCGCGCCCTGACCGGCCAATTGCTGCGCTGAGGCAGATGTCCGCGCCAGCGTCATGCCGCCATCCTGCAATTTGCGCAGATGTTCGAGAGAGTACCAGGCGCCAAGGACGAAACTGCCCATAGCGACGACAAACACAAGCGATGCAGCGAACAACTTGTGCCCGATGGATAGTTTCATAAGAAAACCCTCGAATCAATAACGCTATTATTCGAAGAGTCACATCCTATGGTTAAGGAAGTTCTATCCTATAAGGCGAATGTCATCAGGCCTGAACAGGCACGGCGAACTGACCATTCTTGCGGAAGCGCCACAGGTAGGTCGGCACGATCGATTCCACCGCCGTGGCAGAAATGCCTAAATCCTTGAGGCCCTTGGCGTCCGACGCCACAACATTATCGTTCGCCAGCAGAAGTACCTGATCGGTGGTCAGGATAGGCGCGGCTATGACCGGCACTATAGCCTTGGCCCAGGCCTGGATATCGCCGATGACACCGATCGCGCGCGCGGCAATGAAAGGCATCCACACCAGCGGGCGCGGCGTCATGATCTCATGGCCGACATACTTGATGAGGTCCTTGAAAGCGAAAACTTCCGGTCCGCCCAGTTCAAAGGTCTGGCCATAATATTCCGTCTTGCCGAGCGTGCGCGCCACGGCGCTGGCCACGTCATTGACATAGACCGGCTGGAATTTCGTGTTGGCGCCACCGATCGCCGGCATAACGGGGAACATCTTGATCTGGCCGGCCAGTGAGGTGAAGAAACCATCCTGGGCGCCGAACATGATACTGGGGCGCAGAATAACCGCTGAAGGAATAGCGGCCTTTACTGCGGCTTCAGCCTTACCCTTGGTCGAGGCGTATTTCGAAGCTGCGTCCGGGTTCGCGCCGATCGCCGACACCTGCACAAAATTGCGGATGCCCTTGGCTTTACATATATCCGCCATCAAGGCGCTGGCCTGGCGGTGCACGGCGTCAAAGCTGACACCTGCGGTCTGGTACAGGATGCCAACAAGATTGACGCAGGCGGAGGCGCCTTCGAGGGCGCGGGCGATATCGGCTTCCTTGCGCACATCGCAACGGATGACCTGAATCTGGCCAACGTCACCGAGTGGCTTCAGGTCGTAGGCGAAGGTCGGTTTGCGTACCGCGACACGCACGCGCCAGCCTTGCTTTGCCAGAGCCCGCACCACCTGCTTGCCGAGAAAACCCGAACCACCGAAAACCGTGACCATATTCGCCATGATCTTATCCTTCATACTCTGCTGACCACCATCGCGCCTGAGCGGGAGACTCAATCACTAAGGCTGCTTGCGTGAACCTCTCGATAACGCAAGGTTTTTGTTGAGGCAATGCCTTTAGAGAGCGGCTTGAAAAACTTTTGTGAAAAGTCGCATCAAAAGCGTTGACCGAGCAAAACTTTCCCCCTATAGGTCGCCGCCTTCGCTGAGAGATCGGCGGGGACTACCACCTAAGTAAGTGCCCAGGTGGCGGAATTGGTAGACGCGCTGGCTTCAGGTGCCAGTGGCTTAACGGCCGTGAAGGTTCGAGTCCTTTCCTGGGCACCATTAGGTTGTTCGCTGAAGTTCAGCGAAGTTTGAAAAACCCTTTAAAATGTACTACTTATAAGGCGTTGAGTTCATCTCCGTCCGCCGTTGTGCGCCCGCATTCGCGACCCTTGGGGGTCACTTTGGGGGTCACTTCTGACGGTTCGGTCCTAGTTTTTGGACAAACACCATGGCACTTTCCGACACCGCTCTGCGCAATGCAAAGCCGCTCTCAACCCAATTCAAGCTGCATGACGAGGGTGGACTCTTTGTCATCGTCAAACCTTCAGGGGGCCTACTCTGGCGCTTCAAGTATCGTTTTAATGGGAAGGAGCAACAGCTATCACTCGGCACATACCCTGATATCAGTTTGAAAATGGCGCGGCAGCGCCGTGACGAGGCGCGCTCGCTTCTCGCCCAAGGTACAGACCCTGCGGCTGACAAGAAGCGTAAGATCGAAACTGCCGCCCTTGTGGCGGCGACTACCTTCAAAGCCATCGCCGACGAATTCGTTGTGAAGCGTGAACAGGATGGTATGGCCGAAGCTACTATGATCAAGCTGCGTTGGTTTAATTCTTTGCTCGAAAAGGACATCGGGCCTCGACCTGTGGCAGAAATCGAGCCGGTCGAACTTCTTGTCGCCATTAAAAAAATTGAGAAGCTTGGCAATCATGAGACGGCCAAGCGGGTAAGAGCATTCGCTGCCAGAGTTTTCAGATATGCCGTGATAACTGGGCGCTGCCGTTTCAATCCCGCCGCCGATCTGGGGGAAGCGCTTATCGCTCCCAAGGTCAAGCACCACGCAGCGCTCATTGACCCTAAGGATGTTGGCCGACTTCTGCGAGCGATTGACGGCTATCGTGGCCACGGCCTGAGTCCGCTGGCTCTTAGGATGCTCCCTCATGTTTTTGTAAGACCTGGAGAGCTACGACACGCGGAATGGGATGAATTCGATCTGAAGAAGGCCGTTTGGCGAATTCCTGGGCCAAAGATGAAAATGAGGAACGACCACGCCGTCCCACTGTCTACCCAAGTGTTGGGCATCTTGGCCGAGGCAGAGAAATATCGAAGCAGAAGCAAGTTCGTATTTCCAGCGGTGAGCGATTGGCAAAAGCCAATGGCCGAAAACACGTTGAATGCCGCTTTACGCCGAATGGGGTTTGGTTCCGGCGAAATGACCTCCCATGGCTTCCGAAGCACGGCCAGCACGTTGTTGAACGAGTTTGGCCTTTGGTCTGCCGATGCAATCGAACGCGGGCTTGCACACCAAGGCAGTGACACCGTCAGGGCAATTTACCACAGGGGGCGGCATTGGGATGAACGAGTACGCATGGCACAATGGTGGTCTGATTACCTGGATGAGCTGAAGAGCGGGCGCCCGAAAAGTTGATCCGTCAAATATTCCCAGTTCTGGGAATGTGCCCTTACATTTTATTACTAAATCTGGCATATGACTATGAACGATAATCCTGCGCCGCCACAATGACCGACGACTCTGACATGACAAAGACTTCCAGCAGCGGAAATGTGTTCGCAGACTTGGGCTTGGCAGATGCCGACGACCTCCTAGTGTTGCGGAATCAACGGATGGATTCCCTTGATCTTGCAAATATGCGAGTTTGTGTCGATGGACATGGACAAAAGGCTGTTGCTGTCGCCTGAGGCTCGGGTGCGGTTGGAAGGTTGGGTGGCGGACCGGAACACGCCGCAGAAGCTTGTTTGGCGTGCGCGGATCGTGCTGATGTGGGCGGACGCGGCGAGTTTGGCGTCGATTGTGCGGACGCTGGGCAAGACCAAGAAGACGGCCTACCGCTGGCGCGATCGTTATCTTGAGCAGGGTGTCGATGGGCTTGGGCGCGACGCGACCCGGCCTGGCCGTAAGACGCCGTTGAGCGCCGAAGTCATTGCGCGTGTGGTCGAGATGACGCTGCGACAGAAGCCACCGGCTGCCACGCAATGGAGCGCGCGCACGCTTGCCAAGGCGGTGGGTCTGAGCCACACCAGCGTACAGCGCATTTGGAGCGCGCATGGGCTCAAGCCCCATTTGACCAAGACGTTCAAACTGTCGAACGACAAGCAGTTCGTCGAGAAGGTGACGGACGTCGTCGGTCTCTATCTTGATCCGCCGGACCGGGCACTGGTGTTCTCGGTCGATGAGAAGTCACAGATCCAGGCGCTGGACCGCACCCAACCGGGCCTGCCAATGAAGAAGGGGCGGGCGGGAACGATGACCCACGACTATAAGCGGCATGGCACGACGACACTGTTCGCCGCCCTCGATGTCGCCACCGGCAGGGTGATCGGCGAATGCATGAAACGTCATCGGCACCAGGAATGGCTCAAATTCCTTCGACTCATCGACCGCAGCACGCCCAAGGGCTTCGACCTGCACCTGATCGCCGACAACTATGCCACCCATAAGCATCCGGCGGTCAAAGCATGGCTGGCCAAACATCCTCGCTTCCACATGCATTTCACCCCCACTTCGGCGTCCTGGCTCAATCAGGTCGAACGCTTTTTCGGCTTGATAACAGGCGATCGCATCCGCTGCGGCGTGTTCAAGAGTGTCGCCGAACTCGAAGGCGCAATTCAAGACTATCTCGATCATCACAACGCCGATCCAAAGCCCTTCGTTTGGACCAAATCCGCTACAGACATTCTTGAAAAGGTCGCCAGGGGGCGACAGGCGTTAGAAGTCACAACACTAGCACTACTTTGGCATATTATTCTTGGCGGGCTCGGCGAGGCGTTTGTCACAGTGGGGACAGCGCCTTGGTGGCGGTCGCATGAAGAGGTCGAGAATGGCCTGGCGGATGGCGGGCATTGTCGGCTGAGGCGGTGGCCCCCCAACTCTTTTTTTTCGTCCCGCTGCTTTGAGGCGGCGGGATTGGAGAAATGCAAAAGCGATCATCGCCATTAGACAATGTCGGTGCAAACCGGTCCATGACCTGCCTTCGAAGTGATCAAGCCCAAGCTCTTCCTTGAGTTGCTGATGTGCCTGTTCGCAGATCCACCTTGCCTTGATAGCCGCGGCTAGCATCTTGAGGGGGGCGTCGGCAGGCAGGTTTGACAGGTAGTATTTCTGTTCTCCGGTTGAACGCCTTTCCCCGACCAGCCAGACCTCCTCCTCGCCAGGCATGGCTTGGACACGACCGTCGCTCATACGATGCCTGTGGCCATCTGCGACCCGAACGCGGCAAGCGGCAAACTGGCAGTTCAGCTTGCCTTTGGTTCCGCGCCGCCAACTTACTTTCTTCCATTTCCCATCAGCCAACATCTTTTCGGCAGAGACAGCAACATCGTCAGGGACATGGTATTTGCGCCGCCTTCCGGTTGCCGCTTCCGGGAAGATTAGGCCGACGTCTGCCTGATACACATTCTGACGCCGTGATATGCCGACGGCCCACAACAGGTCGCGCTTGCTCAGGGCCTCGCGGAACGGCCCGCTTGACCCATAGCCAGCATCGGCCAGCACGCACCCGAACCGGGCCCCAGAGGCTATAACACGATCAATTTCCTCAATGGCGATCTCCGGCTTTGTCAGGGCAACCTGGCATTCTTGCGGGACCCGAGCCCGGTTCATCCGCGCGACATCATTCGTCCAACTCTCGGGCAAGAACAGGCGCAGGCCCACCATCACAGGCACTTCGCGCGATGCCAGCGTCACCGAAACAAGCGACTGGCAGTTGGACGTCTTGCCAAGCGAGGAAGCATATTGCGCCGCCACGCCAACCGAATGGCTGCCCTTTTTCGGCAGCGCCGTGTCATCGATGACAAGATAACCGGCATCATCCCCCACCAGACGGTCGGCCTCCTTCAGGAGAACGGCTTCAAGCGGTCCACTTTCCCAAACGCCGTCAGAGACAAAATGATGGAGTTGGTCATAGCCAAACTCGCCATCGCGGGCGGCCATCGGCTGGACACTCTTGCGGTCACCCGGGCCAATCAGGCCTGCAATATAGGCAGGGCACAGCCGCATCCGGGTCTTATGCCGCAAGGCCACCAGGAAGGGCGTCAACCAATCTTCCAAATCTACGCGCCAATGTTCCGACATCGCCAGTCTCCTTAAAGCTGGCTCTCTATGAATCACGCAATGTCAGCCGGGGGAATCCTCAAAATTCATTTTCTGCCAAAGTAGTGCTAGCGAAAGCTAATCTGGCGCTTCATATCAGAAGTGCGATCAAGGCGCGGAAGCTCACCCAAGCCCAAGCTGCCAAAATTTTGCGTATTGATCAGCCTAAAGTGTCATCCATTATCAACGGCCGTCTCGAAGGATATTCGACCGACAGGCTGATGCGATTTCTGAATGACCTTGGCTGCGATGTCCAAATCTCGGTCTCGCCGCCGAGGTCGGACGCCCGCGGACATTTGGTGATGGCGTAGCGGCTTCGCGGGGCAACCCAATGAAAAAGACTACGCGCACATTTGATTCTGTTGCTTACCTAGATGGACAGGAAGCAATCGCCGCCTACTTACAGGCTGCGTTTGAATAGGGCGATATGAACCTCATCAGCGCAGCTTTGAATGATGTTGTAAGGGCCAAAGGCGTTCAGGAGATCGCACAAGGTGCGGGCCCTCACTCGTGCCGCGCTCTATAAGGCTATTGGCGAACACGGCAATCCAACGCTTTCGACCCTTTTGGCAGTTACGAAGGCTTTAGGCGTTAAGCTTTCGATTGCTGCCTGATTGTCGGCGGAGCTAAATTCGGACCGCAATACCAAACTTAATCAGTGTACGGATTAACAGTGTGGAATATACCTCGGCCCGTAGTGATTTATCACCGGCGATAAAAATTCATCTCAAATAGGCTTACCCCACACCATTTATCGCCAACGATAAATATACCGTCGCACCGCTCAATTTCTCAATCATTTATCGCTGACGATAAATGGCCTTGATTTCCTGATGTAAATAGGCTTATTTATCGCTAACGATAAAGGAGCGACATCATGGCCTCATCGACGGACGTCCATCCATTGCCGGTGCAACTGGGCCACGCCTTACGGGCCCTGCGCCTGTCCAAGAACCTCAAGCTGGAAGAGTTGTCTCGCTTGTCTGGTGTAGGCATTGCCACCTTGTCGCATCTCGAAAACGGCAATCGTGACCCCAAGCTGTCTACCATCACACGCATCCTGCAAGCCCTGCGCAGCGATCTTTATGATCTGCTAGCGTCGGTCTCTGCCCATAGCGAACGGCCGGCGCAACCCGACACTTCGCCATACGATTTGGATATGTAAGATGTCCGAGGAGATCACTGTCTTTTATGAAGCGTTTCCCGTCGGCAAGCTGTTGATCGACAACGACGGAGCAATCAGCTTTGCCTACGATCTGCGCTGGACGGAGTCACGCGGCGCCTTTCCTATCTCCCTCACGATGCCACTTGCCGCCGACACTTATTCGCCGGACACCGTCCATCCCTGGCTTGCCAACCTGCTACCGGAAGAACGCCAACTGGCAACATTGGCGCGTGCTATTGGCGTCGATCGCAAGGACACGATCGCCATCTTGCGGGAAATCGGTGGCGACACGGCCGGCGCCTTATCTTTCGGTGCACCGTCTCTGCGCGAAGACTGGCGCTTTGAGCCTCTGGAGACTTTTTATCAACTGGAAGATCCGGAGGCAGCGCTTTTGCGTCACTTCGCAGATCTGAAGGAGCGGCCCTTTCTGGCTGGGGAAGATGGGGTAAGATTGTCCTTGGCCGGTGGTCAAGAGAAGGCCACATTGACTGTTCTGGATGCGGGGGGGCGGCCCCGCCTTGGGTTGCCGAAGCCTGGCGACATACTGGCCATTCCCAAGACCGGGGCGCCGTCTACCTTGATCGTGAAGCCGGACAATGATCGCATTCCAGGTATCGTCGAAAACGAGGCTTATTGCCTGACACTGGCGGCAGCCATTGGCATTGAGACAGTAGAGGTCAGCATCCTGAAAGCGGGCCCGCGAAATGCCCTGGCCGTGGCGCGATATGATCGTGCCTATCGCAAGGACGGTCAGATCAGACGCCTACATCAGGAGGATTTTGCTCAGGCGAATCGAGTCTTTCCGGTCAACAAATACGAGGCGGGCACTGTTCCTGGTCCGACGATAGCGACCTTGCTGGCGACGGGGCGGAATTTGCCATCACGCGACGGTTTGAAGCTTCTTGATCAGTTGATCTTCAACATCCTCGTCGCCAACACAGATGCCCATGCCAAGAACTATTCGCTTCTGTTGGCCAGCGAACGGGCATTGGCCCCCTTGTACGACGTCTCAACCGTCCTGCCTTGGCCACATGTCAACCAGAATTTCGCGCAGAAGATTGACGGTAAAAAAAGAAAGCCGGAAGACGTCGCGGCCCGACATTGGGATGCCATAGCAGCGACCGGAGGCTATAATCCTCGCCAGACACGTCTGCGGGTCAAGGAATTGGTTGACGCGATAGTGGGCGCCGGCGTTAGAACCTATGAGCATGTCGCCAGCCATCCCGGCGCTATCGCGCCCCTTGTGGAGCAAGCACGTACATGTGTCGAGGGCAACGCGTTGCGGATACTAGGGCGTCTCAAAGAATATCCATGACGAAAGCCTTAGGGGTAAAGCTTTCGGTCTCTGCCTATCCCTGATTACCGACACACCATACGCTGTAGCGTATATGAGGAGTTTATACGCTACAGCGTATGGTGTGTCGGCAGCGTCTTTATATTAGACAAAATCGCCAGCGCCGCGTTTGCGGCAGAATATCTATCCTCTTCTTGGCCACGGGAATTCCATCTGTCCCGGTAGCGGCGCCTGAGAACGAGCCGCAGACCTTTTCCGGCCTTCCAATGCTTTGCCATTCGTAGATGCGGGGCTTGGCGACGAGGTGCCTTTCAAGAATGCCAACAGATCGTCATGCAGAATTAAGCGCCGGCCGCCAACCTTTATCGATGGAAGCTTGCCGCTGCCGATGTATTCGTAAAGGAAGGTTCTCCCCAAGCCGGAAACTTGAACGGCTTCATCGATACGATAGGCAAGTTTTCCGGGCGTGGAATTGAGTTCAGGCATTTCTGCACCTCTACTGACAACCCTTGAAGCATGCGCTTGATGTCGAAAATGGCAACACGCCAATTCTACGATGTTCTTTCTATTTCTTTGATTTACAGGCTCACTGCTCAACTCGTTGCCTCTATGCCTCGGAATAACGCGGCAAAGGCCAGGGTTGCCTCGCAAGCCCTTTACGCGCCCTTCCAGGCACCTCTTGCACCTCTTGTCCGAGGCTGCTGGTAGAGGCCTGCCAGGCCCTCCAAAGGCCTATGGCAGGCCTGTAAACCAAGCAGAATAGGGCGCCTACCTTGCGATGGACAAATTTGCCCCTGAAGTGTAGCCGCACCTCTCAAAATACATATTAGAAACAAGAGCTTAGCATCCGGAAACCTCTCGATAGGCCCCGCGCACCTCTCGCTTTACGCACTTAACTAATTGAAACATATGAATAAATTTCGCTGAAAAGCCCCAAGCACCTCTCTCCCTTTTATCCTGCCTCTCACAAATTGCCGAAAACGACGCCTCTCCCATAAACCAGGCCATCCAAAGCCGAACTCCAGTGCGACGCGAATTTTCGCTGAGTCACCCGTTCGGGTGATGGTAGTCGGTTATGTTTTAGGATACCCAGCCGATGAAACAAAGGAGTTGATTACTGTTTTTAACACAGATTGCGTATTCCGATGATGTCGGCCACTAATTCCGACTTGAAGCCGGCCACCCATTCCAACTTGAAGCCGGCCATGGTTCCGATTTGAAGTCGGCCGCCCCTGGCTTATTTCGTTGGGTCGTAATTCATGATTGTTTGGTTCGTGGTTTGGGTCAAGCCCTGGCTGTATCGGGCTGTGCTGGTTTCCTCTTTCTAAGGCTGTCGCCTGTGAGTTCTATTCGGTAGGCGTTGTGGACGAGACGATCGAGTATGGCGTCTGCCAGGGTCGGATTTCCGATAATTTTATACCATTGGTCCACCGGCACCTGGCTGGTGACGATGATGGATTTTGCCTCGTGGCGATCTTCGACGATTTCCATCAGATCGCGCCTTTGATCTGAGGTCAGGGTCTCCGGGCCCCAGTCGTCGAGGATAAGCAGGTCAACGCGGGCGATTTGCTTCAGAAGCTTCGCGTAGCGTCCATCTGCCCTTGCCAGGGCGAGCGCCGTAAACAGTCGAGATGCCCGGTGATAGGCAACAGACATGTCTTCCCGACAGGCCTTCTGACCGAGAGCACAGGCAAGCCAGCTTTTACCGACCCCGCATGGCCCTGTTATCAGCAGGTTGTGCTTTCGTCGGATCCAGTCTGCGCTGGTGAGCTTCAGGAACATGGACTTGTCCAGCCCCCTGGCAGCCCGGTAGTCGACATCTTCGATGGTGGCCGACTGGCGTAACCTGGCGGTTTTGGCTCGGCTTTCATAGCGCTTCTGCTGGCGCAATGTGGTCTCTTGCTCGAGCAATATTGCCAGCCATTCGGCATGGTCGAGGCCGTTAGCTTCCGGCTGATTGGCAAGCTCCTTGAAGCCTTTTGCCATGCCGGTCAGGCCAAGCGCCTGGAGTGTGTCGTGGATTGGATGTGTCAGCATAATCTATGTCCTTTGTTTTTACTGAAGGAAGTACTGCGGCCCCCGCAGATTGGGATGGGTCAGGATGAATTCTGGTCCGTCATCCGTGCCGGTGGCATCCAGCCTGTGTTCGATGATCGAGGCGATGCTTTTGTAATTGAAGGCCCCTATGGCAACGGCCTTGGAAGCCACCCGTTCTGCCCGCGCCGGTTCAAGTTTTTTGAACATGTTCATGACCCCAAGGCAGGTTCGGTAGCCGTGCTCGGGATGACGGTGGCGGGCCAGAATGGCGACGATGAGCCCTTCGGTCTCGCGACCGATGGACAAAGCCCAGTGGCTGAACCGTTCGGGTGACCATTCCGCATAACTGCGATGGGAGCTGGGCATATGGTCCGGATTTGTACCATGTGACCGGCCATTGTACCGCCGCTCATGGACAGCAACCTGTTTGCCCCGGTGGAAGATCTCAACCATCCGAGCTGTTAGGCGGGTATCGACCTGTTCCCGGATCAGTTTATGGGGAACTGAGTAAAAGAAGCCCGCCAGCTCGATGTGATAATCCAGAGAAACCCGCGCCAGCTTCCACTCAGCAAACTCGTAGTCCGTCGCGGGCAGCTGGGCCAAAGCGGGCCTTTCTACGGCCTCGAACAGCTCCAGGCGGCTTTGCCCGATCTTGCGCATGATGCGCCCATTCATTCGCGCCATTATCTCCGCAATGGCTTCATTGGCCTCGGCCAGAGAGAAGAAGGTTTGATTGCGCAGGCGCCCTAAAATGTAAGACTGGGCAAAGCGAACCCCAGCCTCGACCTTCGACTTATCCTTTGGTTTATAGGGCCTGGCTGGAAGGACACCCATATTATAGTGGGCCGCCATCATCCCGTAGGTTCGGTTGATCTCGGGGTCGTAGAACGAGGCCTTGTTGACGCCTGACTTGAGATTGTCCGGCACAACTAGTCTCGGCGAGCCCTGGAACACGTTGAGCATCCGCACGTGTGCGCCGATCCAGTCTGGCAGGGTTTGTGTCCAGGTGGCCTCGGCATAGGTGTAGTTTGACGCCCCAAGAACGCCGACAAAGATCTCGGCTAAACGGATCTCTCCGGTCAGGCGGTCAACAATGCCGAGCTTCTTACCTGAATAGTCGACGAAGACTTTATCGCCCGCCACATGATCCTGCCGCATGACCGGCGACAGACGCATCTCGAAGGCACGGTACAGATCGCAAAAACGGCTATAACTGTATCCATCCTGATGGATCTCACGGTATTCTTCCCAAAGCATCATCAGATGGACACCCGGACGCTTCATCTCCTTGACCAGCGCCTGCCAGTCGGCTTCGGGCCGTCGCCGGGCGCCTTGGAATCCACTGCTGCAGGCGTAAAGTTGCTTCTCAAGCAGGCTGTCCGTCAACTCAGCGGGCAGAGGCCATGATAGCCCCGCCGCCCTTGCACGCTTCAGACTGTCCTGGATCGTACTTCGCGCGCTGCCCAGTCGTCGTGCGATCTCGCGCGCACTCGTTCCGTCATGCGTCAGCCGCAAAATCTGCCGTAATTGCTTCATCGTCAGCTCTCTCTTCGCAGGCATTCCGGTATCCCCATGATTGATCATGGAGACAGTTATGCCTCGGTGGCTGACCCAACAAAACGCGCCTGAGAGTTAGGGATATTACGGTGCAATATTACTTCACACCCGGCCGGCTTCAAATCGGTACGGTGGCCGACTTCAAATCGGAATGCCGGCCGACATCAAATCGGAACAGTGGCCGGGATCAAATCGGATTTCGCACACAGATGGGATCGACTACCTGATCGAGGCTCTGAAAGACAATCGGGAGCATTACGTCGAGCAACGTAAGAAAACTGAACTGTTCTACAAAAAGAAATAATCATACCCCCTGTGGCCTTGGGCGAATGGGTACCTAGATGCGCGCGGACATTTGTTGATGGTGTAGCGGTTTGGCGTGTCGAACACCCTTGACCATATTGCGCCCGACTGCGGCGATATAGGCCCCAGCCGAGGCGTTAATTACGGAGAGAAGTCGGCGGCTCTTATTGCAGTTTAATCCGTTACCTTTTCGGGCAAACGCACTCCACATACGCGACACCGTATGAATTTTATTTATGCGTCGTGGCGTATATTGTCGGTTTATACGCAAGAGCGTATATACCAAAACTATACGCCGCACCGCATATTGACGCTTTATACGCGGAGGCGTATAAAGCGTTCATGGAGACCGTTATGAAACAACTCGCTAGATCCCCGAAACAAATCGGCTCGGTCCTACGGCGCCATCGCGAATCAAAGAACATGACGCAATGCGAGCTCGCAGGCCTAGCGGGCGTCCGACAAGCTACAGTTTCGGAGGTCGAAACTGGACAGGAAGGCACAAAACTAGCAACGCTGTTAGATATCCTTGCCGCCCTAGACCTGGAAATTATGATTACAGCTAGAACGCGCGACAACCAGGATATCGAGGACATATTCTAATGGCTCGTCGCCCGTCACACGTTCCTCTCAACGTATTTCTGAACAACCAATCTATCGGCCAACTCGAAAAGGAGCCGAGTGGTGCGACGACGTTTCGTTATGACCCTACATGGCTTGCCAAGGACTATGCGCTACCCGTATCTTTATCCCTTCCACTGGACGAGCGCGCCTATAGAGGTAGTAGCGTTCAGGCAGTTTTTGAAAACTTACTTCCAGATCGAGACAATATCCGTAGACGTGTTGCGGAACGTGTAGGCGCAGAAGGCATCAACTCTTACAGCCTTCTGTCCAAAATTGGACGTGACTGTGTTGGTGCCCTGCAATTCTTGCCCGAGGACCAAACGACCGATCAAGTACAGGTCATAGAAGGCGAAAACGTTTCAGAAAGCGATATCGAAGGAATCTTAGCCAATCTTGCGCGCGCCCCTCTTGGACTCGATGCAGAAGAAGGATTTCGAATCTCGGTTGCAGGTGCCCAAGAAAAAACAGCCCTGCTATGGCACGAAAATCGTTGGAAGAAACCGCTGGGAACAACACCTACAACACATATTCTCAAACCGCAGATCGGTACGATTGAAAATAGTACTGGCACGATCGACCTGTCTAACAGTGTTGAAAACGAGTACTACTGCCTAAAGCTCATGGAAGCCTTCGGTTTGACCGTAAACAAAGCGAGCATCACAAACTTTGGAAACAGAAAAGTTCTTGTAGTAGAAAGATTCGACCGGCGCTGGACCAAAGATGGTCGACTGCTCAGGCTACCACAAGAAGACTTCTGCCAAGCGCTATCCGTAGCTCCGAGCCAGAAATATCAAAGTCACGGCGGTCCAAAGATAACTGATATCGTCCGAATTCTACGCGACGGCGATAATCCACAGAAAGACCAGCAAGCGTTTTTCAAATCTCAGATACTTTTTTGGCTGATTGGCGCTACCGATGGACACGCTAAAAATTTTAGCATTTTCCTGAAGCCGGGTGCCAGATATTCGCTGACGCCATTTTACGATGTGCTGACGGCACAGCCCAGTTTCGATTACAAACAGATACCACACAAACACTACAAGCTGGCAATGTCAGTCGGCAACAGCCGTCACTACGACATACTTGGAATACGGGGCTACCATTTTCAGGAAACAGCCAAGGAGGCAGGCCTTGGTCCCACACTAACCAATATTGTTTTTCAGGAAATCGAAAGTCAATTTGGGCAGGCGTTCGATAGAGTCGAGCGTGAACTATTTGACGGCTTTCCGATGCAAATCCATACCAGCGTAAAAGTAGCGGCTACAGTCAGGCTAAGATATTTGATGAACTCCGGTAACTTGAAGGGGTAGGCGTCATGGCGATTATGACGCGCACCCGTATCATCCACACTGATCCATGACGCCGTCTCAAGGCCCGTCTTAAAGACCTCCTGGTCTTCCATGATCAGATCATCGAGACCCTCGTTCAGAAAGCGGACCACCTGGCGCTTCGAGATATCAAGCCCCATGCCGTTCAACAGCGACACCAGGCGCTCGCTCGTCACCTGGCCCTGATAATGGGCGGCCAAAATGAACTGGCGCACCTGCGGCCCAAAGCCTCCCATCACACCCGCCGGAATGTCGGCGACAATCCGCTTGCCATCAGGTGTTTCCCAACGCTCGCGACGATAGCGGATCACCGCTGTCTCAATGTGCAGGTCCTGGACCGTCACGTCTTCATAACCCCTGAAACGCGACCCCGTCGGCACGTCTGAAGCCTTCAGCTTGACCGCTGCCGTTACCGTCAGCTTGTCACGTTTCGATCCGCGACCAGGCTTGCCCCCCTTACCCTTGCCCCCAAAAAGCTTCGAAGACGCCTTTTCCATCCCTGACGGTTTGCCTGGAAACTTCGGACGCGGCGGCAGACCCTTCAGGCGGGCGATCTCGTCGGCTTGTTCAGAGATCTTCACATCGCGAACCGAAACCGCAAGCTTCAGGTCTTCAATCGTCCGAGACTGATCTTCGATGATCTGCGACTGCGCCGAAACCTCTGCATGAAGCCGCTCAACTTGCGCCACGAGCGTCGAAACAACCTGCCGTAACCCGGCAAGCGATAAACCATCATCCGATTCAGGAGTGCGAGACATCCAAAGCTTAAATCACAAACCCAAGTCCCTGCCAACCCCAACTGCACGGGAATTTGCTCCGGTTACATCTGAAGTGTCCGCAACTGTACCTCCGCGTCCACGGCCCTGATGGCAAATTGGGGGTATAAATGGGGTTACACCAGCAAATAAGGCGCTGAGCGCCTCCTCATGACCACCAGCGGCATGAAAAAAACCATGCCTGCGCCGCCCAAAAGAATTGCGGTTAAGTTTGCCTTTACCGCTTTTTACAGGCGAATCAACTTACTCTATAGTAGCAACTTAAGTGATTCGTTCGGATAAACCATGGCCATAGCCTCCATTGCCTATACCGCCGCAGCGGGCGGATTGGCCTTGGCCCTGTCCACCACGTGGCTGGCCTTGCGCAACCGTATGCGCTTCTCCAAGGCCCGCGATACGCTGAAAGCCGACCTCACCGTCAAAGAAAGCATGTTGCGCGAGCTCGACGCCGCAACCACGGCCTTTGACGAGGCCTTTCTGGCGGTTGAAGGCGATACGGTGCGGTTGGTCTGGGGCGAAGACACCCTGCGCCTCTGCGCCGAAGCGCTCGGCCTCAAACTCAACAGCAGTGCCGATATAGCACCGCAGGTGGTCCAGGCGCTGGGCGAAACCTCCGCAGAAGCCGGACTGGGCCTCAAGGAACTGATTTCCGAAGGCAAGTGGTGCCGTTTCGAGGTTTTCGCCGAAACCCCGCCTAACAAGATCGCCGGTATCAGCGCCGCCACGCTCGCCGGCATGACCTTGATCATTGAGGGCAAATCGTCGGGCGCCACCGCCTGGATCCGGCTGGCGATTGCCGGCGCCAAGGCCTCGCTGTCGTCCGGTCCGTTCGCGCAGATGGCCGAGCATTTGCCTGCACCTTGCTGGATCTGCGCGCGTGATGGCCGCATCGTCTGGGTCAATGCCGCCTGGCTGAAGGCCGCCGAGGCCTCAAGCCTTGACGAGGCCATCAAGAATAACCTGTCGCTTGACCGCAATGCCGATGCCCTGGTCATGGAAGCGATGGAGCAGAAGACGCGCCGCGAAGGCTTCCGCTGGCTGACAGTCGGCGGTCAGCGCCGCGCCTTTCAGGTCATCGCCGAGCCGCTCAACGATGCCTATGCCTGCGCCTACGCGGTCGATGTCACCGAGGCCGAGGAAAGCCGTGAAGCGCTCAAGCGCCACGCCAAGGCACACGACGAAACGCTCGATACGCTGGAAGACGCCGTGGCAATCTTCGGGCCGGAAAAGCAGTTGATGTTCCGCAACCGGGCGTTCGAGAAGCTGTGGGATCTGGAAGCCGCCTGGCTCGATGAGCGTCCGACGCACGGCGAATGGCTCGATCGCCTGCGCCAGAAGCGCCGCTCGCCGGAAACCGGTGATTACAGCGCCTTCAAGACGCGCGAACTGGAATTTTACGGGCTGACCCATACGGCCGACGATGAAATGTGGAGCCTGCCCGATGGCCGCTCCTTGCGTGTTGTGCGCCAGCCGCATCCGCTGGGCGGCCTGCTGATCCTGTTCTCCGACAAGACCGGCGAACTGAAGCTCAAGGCGCAGTTCAATGCGCTTATTCAGGTACAGAAATCGACGCTCGACCAGCTTAACGACGCCGTGTCGGTCTATGGCAGCGATGGTCGCCTCCGCCTGCGTAATCTGGCGTTTGACAAGTTCTGGGCCTTGCAGCCTGAAGATATCACTACGGTGATGGACTTCGCCGATCTGGCCGAACTGTGCCTGCCGTTGGTTCATGATCGCGGCTTCTGGGCCGAGCTTAAGGCCCGCGTCACCGATACCGATCCGCTGGCGCGTGCGCCGCAAATCGGCGAGATCAAGATCTCCGATGGCCGCCTGGCGCAATGGCGCACCCAGCCCCTGCCGGATGGCGCGACGCTGGTGGCCTTCTCCGATATCACCGCCACGCGCCAGCTTGAAAAGGCCATCGAGGCGCGCGATGAGGCCCTGAACGAGTTGGTTCGGTTGAAGCGTGATTTCGTTGCCAATGTCTCCTACGAACTGCGCACGCCGCTGACCACCATCGTCGGCTATGCCGAACTGTTGCAGGCGCAGGTGACTTCGGCCGATACCAATCCGAAGCAGAAGGCCTTCCTCGAATTCGATCCAGAGCGCGGCGCAGGAACTGGCGCGTTCGATCGATGACGTGCTTGATATGGCTCAGATCGATGCCGGCGAGATGTCGATCTCGCGCGCCGATGTCCGCCTGCTCGATATCGTGGCCGAGGTTGGTCTGCGGCTCACCGATGTGTTCAAGGCCCGCGGCGTCAAGTTCGATTACACCGGCGTGGTCGAGACCGGCATGGTGCGCGTCGATGCCAAGCGCCTCGGCCAATGCCTCGAACATCTGCTGGGCAACGCGATTCGTAACGCCACCAGCGGCGGCGCGGTTATGCTGAACGCGAAAAAGGACGGCGACAATCTGGTGCTGGAAGTGGCCTATACCGGTCGCGGCATCCCCTATCATGTGCAGGCGCATATTTTTGACCGTTATATCGGCCGTGAACGCGGAGGTCCGGGCCTAGGCCTGGCGCTGGTCAAGGCGCTGGTCGAACTGCATGAGGGCTGGATCACGCTGGAATCCGAACCCAACGAGGGCGCCAGCTTCAAAATTCACCTGCCGGGTCAGGCCGATGCGGGGAAATCCGAACCTGTCGCGGCTGAGCCTCAAGCAGACACGAAAACACTGAACGTGATCGATCGCAGCGACGATACGGTCTCCAGCGTCGCTTAACCGGTCTATCCGGCATGGAACAGGGCGCGCATCAGGTCAGACTTGCTGACCATGCCTTCGAGCCGGCCCTCGTCATCAACCACCATAACGTGGCGACGATCACCTTTGGCCAGTATCGGCAGCAATTCGGTGGCAGAATCCCCGGGCTTTACGCGCGCATAGGTCTGGCGCATAACCTGACCCGCCGGCAATGAGGGTTCGGACTTGAGCGTATCGTCCAGTCGCAGCAATCCCATCAGTTTACGGCGGCTGTCAACCACCGGCAGGGCCTTGATATCGTGGCGCACCATGGTGGCCTCGGCGAAACTGAGCGGTGTATTCGGCGCGATCGTGCGCAGCTTAGCCACCATGATCTGGCCGCAGGTCATCTTGCGGGCAAGGCGCATATAGGCCTGCATCTCGGTTTGTTCGATCAGCTTTTCAACGTCTTCGCGGCTGATATCGAGCGCCTGATTATAGCCCAGCAGGGCGGCCTCAAGATCGGACGGATCGAAGCGATGCAGGGCCAGCAGGTGTGGTGTGGCGCTGACAATCTGACGCTGCGGATATTTGACGCCGGTCAGATGATGGTAGGCGATGGCGACGATAACCAGAACAGCGGCGTTGACCGTCACCGGGAACAGAATGAACGACCAGTCGGTTGTCTGGGCGATGACCACGAACAGGGCGGTGCCGCCACCGGAGGGATGCAGGGCACGCAAGCTGACCATCAGCAGGACCGCCAGGGCGACAGCCGTACCGGCGCCAAGCGCCGTATGGCCAAACTCATGAAAAGCGATCAGACCGGCCAGGGCCGACAGGGCATGCCCGCCGATAATCGGCCAGGGCTGCGACATCGGCGAACCCGGCACAGCGAAGACCTGCGCGGCCGAGGCGCCGAGCGGAGCCATCAGCCACCATTTGAGATGCAGATCGCGCTCGAACAGGCCGCAAATCAGGGCGGTAAGAGCTATGCCAAGGAAAACACCGCCCACGATAAGGATGCGCTGACGGGCATCTATTCGCGTGGACGGTGGAATAAAGTCTTCAAAAAAGGCTTTTAGTTCCTTACGCAGTCTCGGTTTCCTTGCCGTACCAGTTTATATTTCGCGTCAAGATCATCACGGTGGCGATGACCACGAAGGCCGCCACGGCGCCGATCAGCAGCGCGTAATCTTCCATCCGCATCAGCGTATAGATCATTCCGTACAACAAGGAAAAGATAATCAGGGCGGCAAAACCACGTAACCGGCTTTTGAACACCATGCCGGCATAGCTCGATATCAGCCCCACCGTGGCGATGGCCGCGGCAAGAAAGGCGAGATCGAAGCCGATGCGCTCGGCCAGCGACAGCAGCAACAAATAGAAGGTGATCTGCGTCAGGCCAATCAGGATATATTGCGCCGGGTGCAGTTCGCGCTTCGAGGTGCTCTCAAAAACGAAATAGGTCAGGAAGACGAGACCAACGAACAGCAGGGCGTATTTCAGCGAACGGCCGACATTCTTATAGGGATTGGTGTTCTCGACAAAGGCGACCGACAGTTCCGACTTGCCGAGTGACGACAGGCTATCGAGATTGATGACCGCCGGCAGGCCGCGCGCCACAAAAGGCACAGACCAGGTGGCCCGGAAGCCCGATTTCAGGTCTTCCTCGCCCTTGACCAGCGGCGTCTGCCGATCGTGGCGAAAGGCGCGCGTGGCCGGCAGGAAACCGCCGCCGAACGACGGCGTGTTCCAGTCACCGGAAAGCGTAACCTCGGACGACTTGGCATAGGCCAGCACGCCGATCTTTTGCGCGCCGGTAAAGCTCATATCGAGGGTGACGTCATAGGGCTTGGCGGTATCGAGCGATGCCAGGGGCGTCGAGAACAGGTCGAGCTTGCCGCTGCCGCTATCGGTGCTGAGGCTTTGCGCGCCTTCGACCGCCGGCGCCAGAGTCATGGCCTGACCGTCGACCGTGGCGGTGATGTCCTTGCGCGCGCCGCGTGAATCGGACGCACCGGAAAGCAACTGGGCACGGCTCCAGTCGAGCATGGCGCCGGGGGGCGCCTTGACCTGGGTCAGATCGAAATGGGCGGTGAAATGCAGGTCGGTGGTATAGACCGGCACGCGAAATAGCGAGCGCGAGCGCACCTCGCTCTTGCTGGTGGCCACAGCCTTGCCGGTGACTGGAAAGACGACCAGATTGCCGGTCTGGGCGGGCACCACCGACTTGACGCCGTTGGCGTCGGTCTCGACCTTGGGCGGGGCAACATAGGGCACGGTGATGACCGGGCCCAGGAAGGTTTGCGGGCCGCCCATCAGGCCGCCGATTTCGCGGGTGACCTCGTCAGCGCGGTGGGTGCGGTCAAGCAACAACAGGAAGACAAAGCCCGCCGGCACCGACATGAGCACGGCGAGGATACAGACGATCAGAAGCTTGGTACCCTTGCTGCGGCTGATGATCTGACGCGGGGCTGGGTTTTGCGGGGGATAGCCGGGGGTGGATGTAGTGGACATCGTGGTTTCCTTGAAAGGCGTCCAGGGCGACAGCGGAGGCACTGCCGGACGTCACGATATCAGATTGTGAACATTGTTCAATAAAGAACTTGAACGGCGTTCATATTCTTAGTGCTGATTTTCCGGCATACGGACGATCAGGCCGTCCAAGGCGTCCGAAACGATGATCTGGCACGACAGCCGCGATGTCGGCTGGAGGTCGTTGGCGAAATCGAGCATCGACTCTTCCATTACCGAAGCCTTGCCGGTCTTGTCGGCCCAGGCATCATCGACATACACATGGCAGGTGGCGCAGGCGCAGGCGCCGCCGCAATCAGCATCGATGCCGGGGATGTTGTTCTTGACCGCGCCTTCCATGACGCTCTGGCCCGGCTTGACCTCGATAACGTGTTCTTTGCCGTCGTGTTCGATATAGGTGATCTTGGCCATGGGCGTCACTTTAAAAGGCGGAGAGCCGAAGCTAGGCTTCGGCTCGCAAAATAAAAAGCAAAAATTTGCGACGAGCCGTCTCTAGCAAATTTTTTCCTGATGGGAAGGGGCACACGGGGGAAACAAGGTTTCCCCCACGATTACTTCGCGGGCATCATCTTCTTGATCTCGGCGATCGCCTTGGCGGGGTTAAGACCCTTCGGGCAGACCTGAGCGCAGTTCATGATGGTGTGGCAGCGATAGAGCTTGAAGGGATCCTCCAGCGCTTCGAGACGCGCCGTGGTGTTCTCGTCGCGTGAATCCGCCAGCCAACGATAGGCTTGCAGCAGGGCTGCGGGCCCAAGGTACTTGTCCTGGTTCCACCAGTAGCTGGGGCACGAGGTCGAGCAGCAGGCGCACAGAATGCACTCATAAAGGCCGTCGAGCTTGTCACGGTTCGCCGGCGTTTGCAGGCGTTCCTGTTCCGGATCGGGGGTCTTCGATTCCAGCCACGGCTCGATCGAGGCGTACTGGTTGTAGAAGCCCGACAGATCGGGGATCAGGTCTTTCACCACCGGCATGTGCGGCAGGGGCGCGATGGTGATGTCGCCCTTGAACTCGTCGTGGCCCTTGGTGCAGGCCAGGGTGTTGCGACCGCCGATATTCATGGCGCAGGAGCCGCAGATGCCTTCGCGGCATGAGCGGCGGAACGCCAGGGTCGAATCGACGTTGTTCTTGATGTGGATCAGCGAGTTGAGCAGCATCGGGCCGTGATCGGCCGAGTCGACCTCGTAGGTGTCCCAGCGTGGATTTTCACCCGAATCCGGATCGAAGCGATAGATCTTGTAGGTGCGCGTCGTCTTGGTCTTCTTGGCGGCCTTGTAGCGTTTGCCGGCCTTGACTTTCGAGTTGCGGGGAAGGGTCAGTTCAACCATCTGTCATACGCTCCTAGTACACACGCGCTTTAGGCTGGATATAGGCGATATCGTTCGTCATGGTGTAGGTGTGGACCGGGCGGAAATCGGCCTTCACCTGGCCGGACTGGGTGTCGATCCACATCAGGCTGTGCTTCATCCAGACCTCGTCATTACGGTTCGGGAAGTCCTCACGAGCGTGAGCGCCACGGCTTTCCTCTCGGTTAGCGGCCGAATTGACCGTCACCACCGCCTGATTGATCAGGTTGTCATATTCCAGCGCTTCGATCAGGTCAGTGTTCCAGATGATGCCACGATCCTTGATACCGAGATCGTTGGACGCCGTATGGATGGCGTCGAGGCGCGACACGCCCTGCTGCAAGGTCTCGCCGGTGCGGAAGACGGCGGCGTCCTGCTGCATGGCGATCTGCATGTCGAGACGCAGCTTGGCAACCGGCGTCTTGCCGTCAGCGTAGCGGAACGTATCAAGGCGATCGAGGTGCTTCTGGACGACGCTCGGCGCCAATTCCTTGTGCGGCGTGTTCGGCTTGACCAGCTCTTTCGAGCGCAGGCCAGCGGCGCGGCCGAAGACGACGAGGTCGATCAGCGAGTTGGAGCCGAGGCGGTTGGCGCCATGCACCGAGACGCAGGCCGCTTCGCCGACGGCCATCAGGCCGGGCACGACCGTATCGGCATTGTCGCCGACCTTGGTCAGGACTTCGCCGTGATAATTGGTCGGGATACCGCCCATATTGTAGTGGACGGTCGGGATAACCGGGATCGGCTCCTTGGTCACATCAACGCCGGCGAAAATCTTGGCGCTTTCCGAGATGCCCGGCAGACGCTTGTGCAGGATTTCCGGCGGCAGGTGATCAAGGTGGAGGAAGATGTGGTCCTTCTTCGGACCGACGCCACGACCTTCGCGGATTTCCATGGTCATCGAGCGCGACACGACGTCACGCGAAGCCAGGTCTTTCGCCGAGGGAGCGTAGCGCTCCATGAAGCGTTCACCGGCCGAGTTGGTCAGGTAACCGCCCTCGCCGCGCGCGCCTTCGGTAATCAGGCACCCCGAACCATAGATGCCGGTCGGGTGGAACTGCACGAACTCCATGTCCTGCAAAGGCAGGCCGGCGCGCAGCACCATAGCGTTGCCGTCACCGGTGCAGGTGTGGGCCGAGGTGGCCGAGAAATAGGCGCGGCCATAACCGCCGGTCGCCAGAATGACGAGATGGGCGCGGAACACGTGGATGTCGCCGTTGTCGAGCTGCCAGGTGGTAACGCCGCGGCAAACGCCGTCGTCCATGATCAGGTCGAGGGCAAAGTGCTCGATAAAGAACTCGACGTCATTGCGCAGGGACTGGCCATAGAGGGTGTGCAGCATGGCGTGACCGGTGCGGTCGGCAGCGGCGCAGGTGCGCTGCACCGGGCCTTCGCCGAAGTTCTTGGTCATGCCGCCGAAGGGGCGTTGGTAGATCTTGCCATCCTCGGTGCGCGAGAAGGGCACGCCCCAGTGTTCCAGCTCGTAAACGGCCTTGGGGGCGTTACGCACGAGATATTCGATGGCGTCCTGATCGCCAAGCCAGTCCGACCCCTTGACGGTGTCGTACATGTGCCATTCCCACTTGTCTTCGCCCATATTGCCGAGCGACGCGGCGACGCCACCCTGGGCGGCCACGGTGTGCGAGCGGGTCGGGAAGACCTTGGTTATGCAGGCGGTTTTCAGACCGGCCTGACCGGCGCCGAGCGCGGCACGCAGACCGGAACCACCGGCGCCGACCACGACCACGTCATAGTCGTGATAGATGATGTTGTAAGGCTTCTTGGCAGACATGAGCTTACGCCCCCTGATGCAGAACAAAGAGCGCGTAGCCGGTGGCAAGAACGAGAGCCGCACTCAGGAGAAAGGTAAGGAAGATGGAAAAGCCGCGCAGGCCGCCCTGCAGATAGTCATCGATGATGACCTTGACGCCCATATACATGTGCCAGACCGAGATCAGCATGGTAAGCGCGATCAGGCCGGCATTCAGCGGCGCGCGGGCGAAGGCGATAGCGGCATCGAAACCGCCGCCGGCAATCGAATAGGCCGCATAGGCCGCCCAAAGGGTCAGCGGGATCAGGACCAGCGAGGTGCCACGTTCGGCCAGCCATTCGCCGGCGCCGTGGTGGTCGGATTTTTTCCAGGATTTGACGCTCTTGGCGCCGACGTCACGATTGTCGCTCATCAGAGGATCACCTTACCGGTAGCGAAAAGAACCGCCCAGAAGGCGAGGGTGAGAACGACGCCGAGGATCATGGTCCACAAGGCGATCTGGTCGGCCTTCTTCGGCTCGAAGCCGGTGCCGGTGTCCCAGATCAGGTGGCGCAGACCGCCGGTCAAGTGGACGAAGCCGGCCAGTGACAGGCCGAACCAGACCAGAAGACCCAGAGGCGATGAGGCCAGCGTCATGAAGCAGGTATAGGCTTCGCGTCCCATGGCGAGCGCCACCAGCCAGGCGGCGATCAGGATGGCCCCGGCCACCGAGGCAGAGCCGGTGACGCGGTGCATGATCGAGCTGAACATGGTGATGTGCCAGCGCCAGATCTGCAAATGCGGCGAAAGCGGACGGCGGGGAAGCTGTGAGGGCGTCTGAGACATATGATGCGGCCTTAAACCCATGTCTTGTACGGCGCGCGGAAACGCAGCCGGGTACGGTTACACTTGCGGGTCTTTTAGACCCTGAAACGGTGCTGTCAATCAAGCTTTCTATAGAGAAACCGCTTTTTTGCCACAGGGTTGCGCGAACGCTTCGCATCCGCACATCTGGTAGCACTTTCAGGGTTTCACAGAGATGTGACTTAATCTTTAAGGCATGACGTCGCAGCTTCGACAAAATCCTGTGTTTCCCTGATGAGGTGAATGAATTCTTAAGATGCAGGCGCATAGCCTTAAGCTGATGCATCCCCCTCTCCACAGTAGCGAGTGTACCCCTGGTGATTACCTCCCTGATCCTTTCCGCCGCCTTGCTGGCGCAAGACCTGCCCGATAGCCCGCAACCCTATCGGCCAACAACCACGGCTAAAGGCAACGGCCCTGTTGCGCCGGCGACTGGCGGCGGTGTGGGCGTCGACGCCTATCGCCGCGACTACGAAGGCCCGAAAAATTCGCAGGAACTGACCTACGATTCCGGCATCTTCCAGGCCTATGCCTCTAAGGAAAATCAGATCGGCAACATGGAGGGCTCGTGGGTCGTCACCGCCGCCGATGGCCGCAAGCTGGTCGGGCTGGAACTGCGCAGCGAGAACATGGTCAGCGGCCGTCTCGAAGGCGCGTGGCGCTCCATGCTGGCCGGCTTCGGCATGAACAACTCGGGCTTTGTGTCAGACATCACCCTGACCGGCCGCGATCTCGAAGTGAACTATTTCGTCGGCGGTGCGCGTTCCCCCACCATTCTGAACCTGCACAAGGACGTCGATCAGGTGTGGCGCGGCTATATGCTCGATACTAAGGGCGAAAAGACGCCCGTGGTCCTGACGCAGGTGCGTCCCGGCGCGTAAATCTCAAAAAGCGACGAGGCCCTAACGAAAAATTTGCCACAAAGGGATATTACGGTCTAATCTGCCGCTCGGATCAAAACGTGAACAACCTATGTCGCTTATCGCCTACCCCATAGCTTCGGATGCCTATGATATGCTCGCCTTCCTCAAGGCGGGTCATAAAGAGTCGTGGCCGCAGCGCGCTGTGCGCGAGAAAGAAGCCGAAGCGCGGGCCGAAGCACGCGTCACCTTTGTGACCCAGGCTGTGGGCCCGCTGTATGAGAGTCGCGATGAAGCGCTGAACGCTTACAAGGGCCTTGTTGAGGACGACCGAAAGGATCACGCCTTTACACCTGCGGCTGAGGACCGTTTCTGCACCCTGGTCTGCCGACCGCGCGATGCGCTGCGGGGCAAGCCCAAGGCGATAAAACCCGTGTTCAGCGAAGGCGAGCGCTGGCCGAAAGCCAAAGCCCCGATAGCCACCGTGTGGCAATTGTCGCTCAGCTACTGGAAGATCATGACCGTGGCGCAGGTTAAGGCGGCGGGCCTCGCGCCGGTCGGCCAGGCGCGGCATTTGCGCAAGAAAGCCAATGGCAAAGACCTGACGCCGGAAGAGATTGCGGCCCTGTCGCAGAGCCCGCTGCTGGCGGCGCGTCCGCAAAAAGCGCTCGACTTCGGACTGTTCGATTTTCCGCTACCGGAGAACCCGGCCATCATCATCGCGGATGAATAGCCCTAGCCTCGCCGGTAAAACGGCCTTGTAAACCCTGTAAAGGCCTCCGCTGTGTCCTTCAGGCGCTGCGGTAAACTGAAGCGTGGCAGGAAAAGCGCCACAGTGCGGCGGGGATTGAAGCCCTTCATCGGGATGCGCACCACATCGGGTGCCGTGTAGCTCTCCGGCATAACGGTGATGCCGACGCCCGCCCCCACCATGCTGAGCGCGCGTTCATCCTGCGCCGTGCGATAAACCAGCGGCGGCCGGACATTGCGATCGGTGAAATGGCGGCTGGTCTCCGACAGCACCTCGCAGCGCGAGCGCACGATCATCGACTCATTGGCCAGATCCTCACCGCGAATGATGCGCTCTGCGGCCAGACGATGCTGGCGCGACAGGGCCAGTTGATAGCCTTCCTCGAACAAGGCAAGGCTGGTGTCATCCTCAACACGGCGCAGGGATAGCGCGAAGTCGATGCCTCGCTCATCAAGACGATTGAGCAGTTCCTGTTCGGTGCCGTCGAACAGGTCGAAACGGATACCGGGGTGAGCGGCGGCAAAGCCGACCAGCAGGCGGGCCACCAAGGCCGATGGCAAGGTTTGCAACACACCCAGACGCAGCACATCGGCCTGATCTGTCTGGGCAATCTCGGCCGACGCCATATTGACCTCGTGCAGGATCGCCTTGGCGCGGGGCAGGAAACGCGCACCGGCCGTGGTCAGCGATACCCGCTTGTTGTTGCGGATAAAAAGCGCGACGCCGATCTGGTCTTCCAGCCGCTTGATACCCGCCGACAGCGTTGGCTGGGTGATCAGGCAGGCGCCCGCCGCCTTGGTGAAACTGCCGGTCTCGACCACGGCCAGAAAATAGCGCAGCAAGTACAGTTCCATTGATAAATACTTTCTATGATTAGAATAGTTATTATCAATTTTTCCAATTCATGAAAAGGGCGTATTTTCGCATGGAGTTTACACAAGCAGGGCTTATGAGTGTTTTCAAAAGCGAGATCGATACGGCGTCAGACGCCTTCATCGCCAACGCCGCCGCCATGATGGCTATGGTCGATGATCTGCGCCAAATATCCGCACAGATCGCGCTTGGCGGTTCGCCGGCAGCGCGTGACAAGCACACGCAGCGCGGCAAGCTGCTGCCACGCGACCGGATTAATGGCCTGCTCGATCCCGGTTCGCCCTTCCTTGAACTGTCAGCGATGGCGGCCCACAAGGTTTATGACGACGTGGTGCCAGCGGCCGGCCTGATCACCGGCATCGGCCGCATCAACGGCCAGGAATGCGTCATTGTCTGCAACGACGCCACTGTAAAAGGCGGCACCTACTACCCCCTCACCGTCAAGAAGCACCTGCGCGCGCAGGAAATCGCCCAGACCAACAACCTGCCGTGCGTCTACATGGTCGATTCCGGCGGCGCCAACCTGCCCAATCAGGACGAGGTGTTTCCGGACAAGGACGATTTCGGCCGCATCTTCTTCAATCAGGCGCAGATGTCCGCCAGGGGCATCCCCCAGATCGCCGTGGTCATGGGCTCCTGCACCGCCGGCGGCGCCTATGTGCCGGCCATGTCGGATGAGTTGGTCATCGTGCAAAAGCAGGGCACGATCTTTCTGGCCGGCCCGCCGCTGGTGAAAGCCGCCACAGGTGAGATCGTGACTTCGGAAGACCTAGGCGGCGGCGACGTCCATGCGCGGATTTCCGGTGTGGTCGATCACCTGGCCGCCAATGATGCCGATGCGCTCGCCATTACCCGCCGTATCGTCAGCCACCTCAACCGGACAAAAAAGGTCGATCTGGCGACAAGGCCTGTGGTCGAACCTGTGTATGACGCTGAGACGCTTTATGGCATCATTCCCGCCGATAGCCGCCAGCCCTATGATGTGCGTGAGGTGATCGCGCGGCTGGTCGATGGCTCCGAATTCGACGAATTCAAAAAGCTTTACGGCGAAACCCTGGTCTGCGGTTTTGCGCATCTTTACGGTTATCCTGTCGGGATTGTCGCCAACAATGGCGTGCTGTTTTCCGAGAGCGCGCTGAAAGGTTCTCATTTTATAGAACTGTGTTGTCAGCGCGGCATTCCGTTGATTTTTCTGCAAAATATCAACGGCTTCATGGTGGGCCGGCACTATGAGAACGAAGGCATCGCCCGCCATGGCGCCAAGATGGTGACCGCCGTCGCCTGCGCCAATGTGCCGAAATTCACCGTCATTATCGGCGGGAGCTACGGCGCCGGTAATTACGGCATGTGCGGGCGCGCCTACGATCCGCGCTTTCTGTGGATGTGGCCCAATGCGCGTATCTCGGTCATGGGTGGCGAACAGGCGGCCAATGTGCTGGCCACCGTCAAACGCGACGGTATCGAAGCTAAAGGCGGTCAGTGGAGCGCCGAGGATGAAGCCGCCTTCAAGACCCCGATCCGCGACACCTACGAAGCGCAGGGTCACCCCTATTACGCCTCCGCGCGCCTGTGGGACGATGGCGTCATCGATCCAGCCGATACCCGTCGCATTTTGGGCCTGGGACTATCCGCCGCATTGAATGCGCCCATCGCACCCACCACCTTTGGTGTCTTCAGGATGTAACCAACAAGGAAACCACCATGCAGGATATCACCGTAGACGCCGACGAACGTGGCGTGGTCCGCGTCACCCTCAACCGCCCCGCCGTTCATAACGCTTTCAATGAAGGCATGATCGGCGAACTGACCGACGCCTTCACCGATCTGGGCAAGCAAGACGGCGTGCGCGTTATCGTGCTGGCCGGCAATGGCGCCAGTTTCTCCGCCGGCGCCGACCTTAACTGGATGCAGCGCGGCGCTGAGCAGGACGAATACGCCAACCGCGAGGATGCCCAGGGGATGGCGAAGATGTTCGATACGCTCAATACCTGCCCCAAGCCGGTGATCGGTCTGGTGCAGAGCGCGGCCTTTGGCGGCGGCATCGGGCTGATTGCCTGCTGCGATATCGTCATCGCCCAGCCGGAAACGATGTTCGGCCTGACGGAAGTGCGGCTGGGGCTGATTCCTGCGGTGATTTCCCCCTTTGTCATCGCCAAGATCGGTCAATCGGCGGCGCGACGCTATATGCTAACCGGTGAGCGCTTTTCCGCCGCAGAAGCCCTGCGCATCGGTCTGATCCACGAAGTGTCCAGCGCCCTGGAAGCGGAGGGTGCCAAGGTGGTGGAGGCCTTGCTCGCAGGTGGTCCGGAAGCCATCCCCGACGCCAAGGACCTGATCAGCGACATCACCAGAATGGATGACAAGGCAGATATGACCTCCCACCGCATCGCCACGCGGCGCGCCTCCGACGAAGGCCGCGAAGGCATCAGCGCGTTTTTAGCTAAGCGCAAACCCAACTGGACCTCTTGATGTTCAAAAAGATCCTGATCGCCAATCGCGGAGAAATCGCCCGCCGCATCATCCGCACCTGTAAGCGGATGAATGTGCAGACGGTCGCGGTCTATTCCGAGGCTGACGCCCGCGCCGCCTTCGTGCGCGAGGCCGACCACGCCGTGCTGATTGGCCCGGCGGCGGCTAGCGACAGCTATCTGCGCGGCGATCGGATCATGGCGGTGGCGCTGGAAACCGGCGCCGAAGCTATCCATCCCGGCTATGGTTTCCTGTCGGAAAACGCTGATTTCGCCGAAGCATGCGAGGCGGCGGGGCTGACCTTTATCGGCCCGCGTCCCGACGCCATCCGCGCCATGGCGCTGAAAGGCGCGGCCAAGGCCCTGATGACGGCAGCGGGCGTACCCGTGACGCCCGGCTATCATGACAATGATCAGGACACGGATCATCTTGCCAAAGAGGCTGCGCGGATCGACTATCCCGTGTTGATCAAGGCGGTAGCTGGCGGCGGCGGCAAGGGGATGCGGCGCGTCGATGCGGCAGTGGATTTTGTCGATGCGCTGCTTTCGGCACAACGCGAAGGTCAGGCGGCGTTTGGTGATCCCATGGTGCTGATCGAGAAATATCTGGAGGTGCCGCGCCATATCGAGATCCAGTTGTTCGCCGACGAACACGGCAACGTGGTGCACCTGTTCGAGCGCGATTGCTCGCTACAACGCCGCCACCAGAAGGTGATCGAGGAAGCCCCGGCGCCCAACCTGCCGGACGCCATGCGGCAGGCCATGGGACAGGCGGCGGTCAAAGCGGCACAGGCCATTCAGTATCGCGGCGCCGGCACGGTCGAATTCATTGTTGATGTGTCAAAGGGCATCGAAGGCGCGCCGTTCTATTTCATGGAAATGAATACTCGCCTTCAGGTCGAGCATTCGGTGACCGAGGCGATCACGGGGCTTGATCTGGTCGAATGGCAGTTGCGCGTGGCGGCGGGCGAACCCCTGCCCAAGACGCAAGAAGACCTGACGATCACCGGCCATGCCATCGAGGCGCGGCTCTATGCTGAAGATCCGCAGAACGACTTTTTACCGGCGACCGGCACGCTGGAACGACTGGAGTTTCCGCCATCGGCCCGCATCGAATCCGCGGTTGAACAGGGCGATGAGGTCAGCGTGTTTTATGACCCGATGATTGCCAAGATCATCGTCCATGGCAAGGACCGCAAGCAGGCCCTGAGCCGTATGCGTGAGGCGCTGATCGAGACAAAATTGCGTGGACTGGCGACCAATCTCGGCTTTCTGCGCCGTGTGGTATCCGATGAAGCCTTCGCGGCGGCCGAGATCGACACCGGCTTTATCGCCCGTCATCAGGAACGCCTGCTAGCGCCCTGGGCCGACAGCGAGATGGCGCCATCACCGGCCGATCCGACCTCGCCATGGAACGATATCACCGGCTGGATACTCAATCTGCCATCGCGCGCGCCATTGAATTTGAAAGCCGAGGCCGGCGAAGAAATGATCGCTTCCGGCGACATCAAGGCACCGATGCCCGGCAAGCTGCTCGATGTGTTCGTAACAGCTGGAGAGACGGTCGAGAAGGGCCAAAAGCTTCTGATCCTCGGCGCCATGAAGATCGAACACACTATGAAGGCGCCTAAGGCGGGCTTGGTGCGGGCTGTTCATGCAGCGACCGGTGATCAAGTGGCCGATAAGGCCGTTCTGGTCGAGATTGAGTGAAGGAAAGGGAATCCACAGATTGCACAGATTGACACAGATTAAGAGAGCGCTCTCGCGCTCAATCAAGCGGCCATTCGGCACGCCGCATGAAATTAAAGAACTGAAAAATATGTGTTAATCTGTGAAATCTGTGGATTCCTCTCTTAAAACAAAGGCCCGGCAAGCGGGCAGAAGGAAAACAGGCGATGATCGATTTCCCTCATCTGCAATTCGGCCATGGCGAGGACATCGAGTCCTTGCGCGAAGGGGTGCGCAGGTTCGCCGAGATCGAGATTGCGCCGCTGGCCGCAGAGGCCGACAGCGATGATCAATTCCCCATGCACCTGTGGCGCAAGATGGGGGATATGGGCGTGCTTGGCCTGACCGCGCCGGAAGCGTTCGGCGGTGCCAATATGGGTTATCTGGCGCACACAATCGCCATGGAAGAAATCTCCCGCGCTTCGGCCTCGATAGGCTTGTCTTACGGCGCGCATTCCAACCTCTGCGTCAACCAGATCGTCCGTAACGGTAATGACGCCCAGAAAGCGAGATATCTGCCCAAGCTGATTTCCGGCGAGCACATCGGCGCCCTGGCCATGTCGGAAACCGGCGCCGGTTCGGACGTCGTGTCCATGAAACTGCGCGCCGACAAAAAGGGCGACCGCTACATTCTCAACGGCTCGAAAATGTGGATCACCAATGGCCCCGACGCCGACACGCTGGTCGTCTACGCCAAGACCGATCCCGCCGCCGGTTCGAAAGGCATGACGGCCTTCCTGATCGAAAAGGGCTTTGCCGGCTTCGCGGTGGCGCAGAAGCTCGACAAGCTGGGCATGCGCGGATCGCATACCGGCGAGCTTGTTTTCACCGATTGCGAGGTGCCAGAGGAGAATGTTCTGGGCACCGTCGGTCGCGGCGCAAGCGTGCTGATGTCGGGGCTCGATTATGAGCGTGTCGTGTTGTCCGGCGGACCACTCGGCATCATGCGCGCCTGCCTCGATGTGGTGATCCCCTATATCCACGAGCGCGAACAGTTCGGTAGCCCCATCGGCACCTTCCAACTCATGCAGGGCAAGATCGCCGACATGTATTCGACCTGGGCTGCCTGCCGCGCCTATGTCTATGCCGTGGCGCAGGCCTGCGATCGCGGTGAAACCACGCGCAAGGACGCCGCCGGCTGCATTCTTTACGCCGCCGAAAAAGCGACCTGGATGGCGGGAGAGGCCATTCAATGTCTTGGCGGCAACGGCTATACCCATGATTATCCTGCCGGCCGGCTATGGCGCGACGCCAAGCTCTATGAGATCGGCGCCGGTACATCGGAAATCCGCCGGATGCTAATCGGTCGGGAGCTGTTTGAGGAAACAAGATGAGGCCGTCAAAAATCAAGCTCTATGAAGTCGGGCCGCGCGACGGACTGCAAGCCGAGGCGCATATGGTCACGGTCGAGGACAAGATCACGCTGATCGATCTCCTGACCCATAGCGGCCTGAGCTCTATCGAGGCGGCCAGTTTTGTATCCGCGAAACGGGTGCCGCAAATGGCCGATGCGGCGGCGGTCATGGCCGGCATAGGGCGCGCTCCCCGCACCACCTACCCCGTCCTGACGCCCAATCTGCAGGGCTATGAAGCGGCGCGCGACGCCAGGGCCGATGTGGTGGCCATTTTCGGCGCGGCTTCGGAGACCTTCAGCCAGCGCAATATCAACTGCTCCATTGATGAGAGCCTGGAGCGCTTCGGCATGGTGACACAATCGGCGCGGGCGCAGGGCATCCGCGTGCGCGGCTATGTTTCGACCGTCATCGCCTGTCCTTATGAAGGCCCCATTGATCCGGAAAAGGTCGCCGAGGTGGCGGTGAAAATGCTCGATCTTGGCTGCTATGAAATCAGTCTGGGCGACACCATCGGCGTCGGCACGCCGTCTGATGTTGAGCGACTGCTCGATGTCGTTACCGCGCGTGTGCCGCGCGAGAAACTGGCCGTCCATTTCCATGACACCTACGGTCAGGCCCTGGCCAACATCCTGACCTCGCTCGATTACGGAATTACTACCATAAACTCCTCAGTGGGTGGGCTCGGCGGCTGTCCCTATGCGCCCGGCGCCAGTGGTAATGTGGCGACCGAAGACGTGCTCTATATGCTGAACGGGCTGGGCATAGATACCTGTGTCGATATCGACGAGGTGGTGCGCGCGGCATGGTTCATTTCGGATGTGCTTGGCCGGCCGCCGCGTTCCAAGGTGGCTAACGCTATGGGCCGACCTAGCGGACCCAACCCATAACCTTGAGCAGGAAGGCCGAACCGCAAGCGGTGACCAGCGTGACCAGCGTGCCCCATGACATATCGATGAGGCTGAGGCGCAGAGGCCAGCCATTGATGGCGGCAAGCCCGGTCAGATTATAGGTGCCATAGGCCACCAGCCCGAACAGGCCAGCCTTGATCGCCAGATTGACCAGAGAGACGTGACCGGAACCGCCGAAAAGTGCTGGCCCAAAAAGCGCTGGCCATGTCACCAGGTAAGTCAGGCCAAAAACATAAAGCACATAGAAGATGGCGGCTGGAGTGAGGTCCGGTTTGGCGCGCATCATGCCGCCCATGGCAGGGCGGTAAAGGCTGTCCCCCATGGTTGTCAGCCAGATAAAATCGAGCACGCCGAGGATAACGAAACTGATGCCGTAAAGGGCCGCGAAGTTTTTCATGCCTGGCGCTTTCCAAAAAGTGTGACGCATTTTTCAGATGAAAAAGCACGTAAAAGCAAAAGCTTAGATCCGCGCAACGGGTTTGAGAAGCCAGCCCAGCCAGGTTTGCGGGATGATGGCAGCTTCCTGCGCCACCAGACACAGGCAATCGACATCGCCTTCCATAATCGGATTGTGCCGGTCGTCGCTGTCGTCGCACATGGCGAAATCACCACGCTCGTAGCGGCCTTTATGGTCGACATAGGTGCCTTGCAGCATGACGGTGATTTCACGGCCGCGATGGGTATGGTTCGGCATAGCCATGCCCGCCTTGACGTACATCAGATAGGTCTTGGCGCCCTTGGCGGCTTCCGGCAGATCGACCGGCGCCAGCCAGACACCGGGCGCGACCCAGTAACGGTTTTTCACGCGCACCTGTTTCAGCGAGTCCGGCAACTCGAAACCGTCCAGGAAGGCGGGCTGCTTCACCAGCTTTGCCACCGGCGCCGGTCGCGCATTCTCCGGACGCTCGATACGGGCGAGCGCCAGATCCAGCGCACTCTCGGACAGGGCAACGCCGTCTATCTCGTTGAGCATGGCGCTACCGACGGCGCTGAAAAGCTGCAGATCGGCGCGGCAATGCGGGCATAGCTCAAGATGGGTCGCCACGCTCAGGCGCAGGCCGGGCGCCAGCGCGCCACGAAAATAATCCCACAAAAGGTCTTCACCGGGATGGTGAACGGTACTCATACTGTATCTCCGGAACGGGACGTATCGCCAAAAGCCGTGCGCAGGCGGGTCATCGCCAGGCGCAGGCGGGATTTGACGGTTCCCAGGGGTATGGACAAGGCCTTGGCGATATCGCCATGTGACAGGTCCTCGTAAAAAGACAGACGCAGAATGGTTTTCTGCTCGGGCGGCAAGGTTTCCAGCAGATGCGTGATATTGCTGGCCGCCTGAGCATCGACCAGCAGGTCATCGGCGCCCTTTTCCTTTTCGGATTGCCACAGATCTTCCGGCAATTCCTTGACGCGCTTGGCCTTGCGCGCCGCATCGATGCGCAGATTACGGGCGATGGAATATATCCAGGTCACCGCCGTCGCCTTGGAGGCATCGAACAGGTGCGCCTTGCGCCACACATTGAGCAGGGCCTCCTGCGCCAGATCTTCGGCTTCCTGCGCCGTCATGCCCTGCCCCATCACGAATGCCTTGAGCTTGGGGGCAAAGCGCGTAAAGAGGGCGGCATAGGCGGCGCGATCCTTTTCCGAGGCAATGCGCGCGATGAGCATTTCCGCAGATTGGGTGTCTTCCGAAGGCATGACTGTCATGCGAGCAGAAGACCCGATTGTGAGGGCGCGGTCAAAGAGCATTTTATCCCGTATCAGAAATTCGCATCAGATTTTTGCTGTTTCAGGGAGTTTACGCCGCCACCAGCGGAATGGATCATGACGCATACGGAATAGTTTCCTAAAGATAGGACATAAGGCGGTGATCCGTGTCAGGGTGTGGCGCGTAGACCTTTCATGACAAGCCAAGACAGCAACGCCACCATGTTCGATTCCATCCCGCAAAAAAAGCAAAGTGTCGCCATCATTGGCACCGGCATTGCCGGCCTGTCGGCGGCCTGGATGCTGAACGACACCTGCGATATCACGGTCTTCGAGAGCGAAGCCGAGGTCGGCGGTCATAGTCACACCATCAATATCGGCAGTGAGCAAAAGCCGCTGTGGCTCGATATGGGCTTCATCGTTTTCAATGAGCCGTGCTACCCGAACCTTGTCCAGCTTTTCAAGCACCTCGGTGTCGAGCATCAGCTTTCCGACATGTCGTTCGGCGTGTCGATCGACAAGGGTAAGCTGGAATATTCCAGCCTCGGTTTGAAGGGCCTGTTCGCCCAGACGCGAAACCTGTTCCGCCCGCGCTTCATCAGCCTGCTCCTCGACATCATGCGCTTTTATCGTGAGGCGCCGAAGGATCTGGCCGCCCGCGCCCGCGAGGATTACCGCTTGGGCGACTATCTCAAGGACCGCAATTACGGCCGCGCCTTTATCGACGATCACCTGTTGCCGCAGGCCGCCGCCATCTGGTCAACGTCGGCCAATCAGATCATGGACTATCCGTTCCGCGCTTTCATCGCCTTCTTCGAAAACCACGGCCTGTTGCAGATCATGGACCGCATCCTGTGGCGCAGCGTCATAGGCGGGGCGCAGGCCTACCTGAAAAAACTGACCCCCAGTTTTGCCGATCGCATCGTCACCAGAACCGCCATCCGCACCGTGCAGCGCGACCGTAACGGCGTGGTGCTAGTCGATCAGCATGGTCAGCAACACGCCTTCGATCAGGTGGTTTTCGCCACCCATGCCAACACGACCCTGAGCCTGCTGGCCAACGCTTCCGAAGCCGAGGTCGAGACGCTGAAAGCCTTCACCTATACGCCGAACGAGGTGGTGCTGCACACCGACACCGCCTTCATGCCGAAGCGACGCGCCGCCTGGTCGAGCTGGAACTATATGGGCGAGCGCTCGGCCTCCAACGAGCAACAGCTTTGCGTCACCTACTGGATGAACCTGTTGCAGGTGCTGAAAACCGACAAGAACTACTTTGTCACGCTCAACCCGACGCACGCCGTCGATCCGGCCAAGGTCATCAAGCGCATCGTGTTCGAGCATCCGCTTTTCAACAGCGAGGCCATAGCGGCGCAAGAGCGGCTTGGCGATTTGCAGGGCCAGAACCGAAGCTGGTTCTGCGGCGCCTATTTTGGTTCTGGCTTCCATGAGGATGGCCTGCAATCAGGGCTGGCGGTCGCCGAAGCGATCACCGGAAAACGCCGGCCTTGGGATTTCGACTGGAGCCAGAGCCGCATCCGCTACAATCCATGGGCGCCTGACTCGGTTCTGGCGGCCGCCGAATAATGGCGGCGCCCCATATCGAAGCGGGCCTTTATGTCGGCGACGTGATGCACCAGCGTTTCGCCCCGAAACAGCATCGCCTGAACTATCGCATCTTTCAGGTGCTTTTGGATCTTGACCGTCTGGACGATGACCTGAAACAGACCAAATGCCTGTCGCGCAATCGCTTCAACCTGTTCGGCTTCTATGACCGCGATCATGGCCCCGACAAGGCCGCCGCGCATACCGGCACGCTCAAGGACCGAATGATCCGCCTGCTGGCCGGGCATGGACTTCTACGTCAATAGCGATCGCCTGTTCCTGCTGGCCATGCCGCGCATTCTCGGCTTCGTGTTCAATCCGATCAGCCTCTATTTCGTGCAAGCATCGGATGGCGCGATGAAGGCCGTGGTCTATGAGGTCAACAATACCTTCGGCGACCGTCATTCCTATGTCCTGCCGGTGCGCCAAAACGTCTCAAATCAGACCCATCGCCCTATCCATCAGGCCGCTGACAAGCGCCTGCATGTCTCGCCCTTCATGGATATGGACATGGCCTATGACTTCGAGCTGATCCCGCCGGAAGATACCTTCGTGCTCAATATCCGCCTCAAACAGCAGACGGATGGCGGCATTTTCCGCGACATGCTGTTCGCCGGCTTCACCGCCAAACGCGAAGCCTTGCGCGACAGCGCTTTGTTACGACTTTTTTCGCCATGCCGCTGATGACGCTGAAGGTGGTGTGGGGTATCCATTGGGAGGCCGCGATCCTGTTTTTCAAGGGCATGCGCCTGTGCCCTAAGCCGCCGACCGAAAAATCGAGCGCCAGCTTTAAGTCGATAACGAGATGATCTTGACGAAACGCACCCTTCTGTCCGCTCTCGGTCTTGGCGGTATCGGCACCCTGCTGGCGGGCTGCAATACGCTCAGCCTGTTCAACACCCTGACACCAAAGGACGAGGCGGTGCGCGTGGCGCGCGATGTCCCTTATGGCAACCTGCCGCGTCAGACCTATGATCTCTATGCACCGAAGGGTGTGGCCAGGAACCTGCCGGTGCTGGTGTTTTTCTATGGTGGCGGCTGGAATACCGGCGCAAAATCCGACTACGCCTGGATGGGTCATGCCCTGGCGGCGCTCGGTTATCTCGTCGCCATTCCAGATTACCGGCTGGTGCCGGATGTCGTCTATCCGGCTTTTCTCGAAGACAATGCGCGGGCTGTGAAGCACGTCATGGCCCATGCGGCCGAACACGGCGGCGATCTCTCGCGACTCGGCGTCATCGGTCATTCGGCCGGCGGCTATGCCGCGGCGATGATGGCGCTTGATCCACGCTATCTTGGTGAGCCATCGCCGCTCAAGGTTTGCGTCGGCATTGCCGGACCCTACGACTTCTACCCCTTCGATGTTCAGGCCTCGAAAGACGCCTTTGGTCAATGGCCAAAGCCGGAAGAGACGCAACCCATCCACTATGCGCGCAAAGTCGATACCAAATTCCTGCTCCAGCAAAGCCGCTCAGATACGGTGGTTGGCGTGCACAATGCCGTTAATCTCGACACGCGCCTGAAGGCCGCTGGCACCGACGTGACCTTGCAGCTTTATGACGGCCTGACCCATCAGGATACGGCGGCGGTCTATTCCGTGCCCTTCCGCAAAAAGGCGCCGTTGCGCGCCGATGCGGCGGCGTGGCTGAAGGCTAATCTTTAAACGCCTGACAATACTGGGCGATGTAATCGACATGGCTTGGAATCTTCGGCAAAAGCGTATCGTAGATCTGCCGGACATGGGCCATGTAGTCCGCAAGGCTGTCATCCGGCACGGTCAGGGCCAGGGGTGAAAAGCTTTCCGGCATGACGCCCTGACCGATCAGCACCTGCACCCAGTTCGCCTCCTTGAATAGGTCATCCTCCTCGACCATGACACGGCCATGCTGGCGGAAATAGTCTATCTTGGTCGCCAGACTATCGGGCATCGCCATGGTGCGACAATGGTTCCAGAAGGGGCTGTCATCGCGCTTCGTCGCCTTGTAATGCAGGACGAGGAAGTCGCGGATCAGTTCGTATTCGCGTTTGGTCTTGCGGTTATATTCATCAATTTCCGGCTGGTTGAATCCGGTATCGGGGAACATATGGGCCAGCCGCTGCAGCGCCGATTGCACCAGATGGATGCTGGTCGATTCCAAAGGTTCCATAAAACCGGAAGCAAGCCCCAGGCTGACACAGTTCTTGACCCATGAGGATTTGCGGCGGCCGGTGACAAAGCTGATCAGGCGCGGTTCGGCCAGCGCTTCGCCATCGAGATTATTCATCAGGATATCGCGCGCCGCGTCGGCCTCCATGAAGGCGCTGGAAAAAACGTGACCGTTGCCGGTGCGGTGCTGCAAGGGGATGCGCCACTGCCAGCCGGCCGTATGGGCGCGCGTCCGGGTGATGGGCCGCAGCGGTCCGGCTGCTTGGCACGGCACCGCCCAAGCGCGATCGCAGGGCAGAAATTCCGTCCACGCTTCATAGCCGGATTTCAAGGCACCTTCGATCAATAACCCCTGAAAGCCGGAGCAATCGAGGAAGAAATCACCGCTGATGACCTCGCCTGATTGCAGGGTCAGGCTTTCGATAAAGCCATCCGTGCCGCGCAGATTGACGCCGCTGACCATGCCTTCGCGCCGGATGACACCCTGCTTTTCGCAATGGCCGCGCACATATCGGGCCAGCAGGCTGGCATCGAAATGCAGGGCGTAGTTCATGCCCTCCATATTGGGCGTATTGGGGATGGTGCGCAGACGACCGAAGCGATTTTGCTGCGCCGCCAGCGCGTTCAGGCTGTAGTCCCACAGACTGCCGGCCTTCCCGGCCTGATATTGCCGTAGCCAGTATTGATGGAAGGGCAGGACTCCGAGCGGGTTACCGGGTGCGCCAAACATATGGCCGTAGCTATGGCCTTTTTCATACCAGTCGTGAAATTCGATACCGAGCTTGAAGGTGCCCTGCACGTGCTTCAGCAGGTCGTCTTCATTGATGCCGAGAAACACCAACAGATTGACCAGCGGCGGAATCGTCGCCTCACCCACCCCGACAATCCCGATCTCATCGGATTCGACCAGGGTGATATCAACCGTGCGGCCCAGCACGCGCGCCATCATAGCTGCGCTCAGCCAGCCGGCGGTGCCACCACCGAGAATGACGATCTTTTTGATAGGGGCAGCGGGCATGATGTCCTCGGTTTTCTTAAGCTTACACTTTTCACAACAAAAACACCCGCCGATCGTTAGACCGGCGGGTGCAACTGTCTATGTTCAACGTCTTAGAAGAACTTGTAGTTCACGCCGAACAGATAGGTCGAGCCGTAGACTTCGTGACGCATCACGTTGTTCTTATTGCCCTTGGTGTAGAGCTTGAACGGCTCGTTGGTGATGTTGGTCGCCGAGAAGGACAGCGACAGACCCTTCAACGGGCTGCTCTGGAACTCGTAACCTAGTTGGGCGTCGAGCAGGGATTCCGCCGCGACATAACGGCTTTGCAGGCTGTTGGTGTAGTCCGGCACTTCGCCGAGGAAGTCGCCGCGATAGCGGTTGGACAGCCGGGCGGAGAAGCCGTACTTTTCATAGTAGATGGTCGTATTGATGACCTTCTTCGACAGGCCCGGCAGATCGATCGGGTTGGTGCCCGACGGATTGATTTCCGAGTTGTTGAAAGCAGCCGACAGGATCAGACCGAAACCGTCGAGGTAAGACGTGACCATATCGCCCGGCACGGAGATTGTGGCTTCGAGCCCCTTGATCCAGCCGCCGCTGCCGTTCTGCATGACCGAAACCGTACCGATGCGGTTGGCGTTGGCCAGGCTGTAAAGCGCCGGATTGGCATTCGCCGGCAGGGCAGCGCCGGTATAGTCACGCAGCAGGGTCTGGTTGAAGATGTAGGAGTTCAGAGTCTTGTGGAAGCCCGCGATCGAGACATAGCCCTTGCGGCCGAAATACTTTTCCCACGAGATATCGACGGCGGTTGCCTTCCAGGGTTTCAGGGTCGGATTACCGCCGGAACCGGACCAGTAGTAGGAATTGCCGCCGAACTGAACCGGCTGGTTGCCGTCAGCGATGGCCCCGTAACCGACACCGGCCGCCATATCGTCCATGCGCGGGCGGGCGATGGTGACGCCGGCACCGACGCGCAGGGTCATGTCGTCCGCAATGGCGAAGTTGAAGTTGGCGCTCGGCAGGATGTCCGTATAGTCGGCGCTTTCCGATTTCAGCTTGGTGCCGGTGGCGGTGCCATCGGTGAAGTACGACTTGGCCGTCTGCTTGGCGTGCTGCGACTGGACGCCGATATTGCCGGTCAGCGGATAGCCGAACAGTTGGGTATCGAGGTCGGCCTTGACGAACAGTACATCGATATGTTCATCGACGTTCCAGGTGCGCTTGACCGAATCCTGGCTGACATCCTGCACGAAGCCGAAATAACCATCATTCCACATCGCCAGGCTGTCATAGGAGATCATGCCCGATGAACCGCCAAGGAAGGTGGCATCGGTCACGCCCATGCGATACTTTTCAGGCACGACAGCCTGAATACCGGACGGCAGGGTGATGAAGCCCTCGACGCCCTTCTTGTCCTTTTCGCGGTGCGTGCCGGTATAACCGAAGCTGACGCTCGAGAAGACGTTATCAAGATGACGTGTGGCGGCGAGCTTGATCGTCGTCAGTTCGTCCTCGATGTGCGGCGCCTTGACATAGCCGGCACGGCCGACCGGGCCACCCCAGCCGCCCGGATCGGTCAGGAAGGTGGTGTCGAAGTTGGAATAATCGACCACGCCGGACAGCGTTGAGAGGCCGTATCCATCGGGCGTATCAAAGGTGATCGTGTCCTTCGGGCCGCTCTTGTTAAAACCGGTGCCGGCGGTCGATTCCAAGATGATGTCGTCGCGCTCGACCTTGGAATAGGCCAGATCGGCCATCAGGTCCCAGTTATCGTTGAGCTTGTACTGCGTGTTCAGGCCAACGGCATCGAGCGACGCCTTGCGGTCATTGGTGTAGTTTTCGACCACAGCCGTGACGTTATTGAAAACACCGTGCGTGACGAAGGTGTTGCCGGCAGTATAGCCAGCCGCCAGTTGGTTATCACCCAGGCCAGCGGATACTCGATGCGGGCGATCTTTTGCAGTTCGCGGAAATCCGAGTGGTAGGCGTCGAGCGTCATGTGAAGCTGGTCGTTCGGCTTCCATTCCAGAACACCCATATAGCCATCGCGCGTCAGGTTGGACGAGATGATGCCATCCTTGGCGCCACCGAGGATCAGCAGATCCTGATCGGCGGGCAGACAAGCGCCGCAGGTCGGATAACCGCCGTCACCCCAGGGCTCCTTCTTTTGCACCTGATAGGGCGAATCGGTATGGGCGTAACCGAGCGCCAGACCGATGGTCTTGTTGGCGAACTGGTCGATATACATGAGCGAATACCGATTGCCGGTATTCTTCATGCCGCCGATGGCCGCGTCTTCGCTGTTCTGCTCCCCACGGACATTGATCGCCGCCGCGCGCTTGCCATAGGCCAGCGGACGGACGGTCTGCAGATCGGCCGTACCGGCGATGCCCTGCGTGGTCATGCCAGCGTTCGGCGTCTTGTAAACCAGAACCTGCGAGATCAGTTCCGACGGATACTGGTCAAACTCAACCGAACGGTTGTCGCCGGTGGAGACCTGTTCGCGGCCATTCAGCGTGGTGACGGTATAGTCAGGGCCAAGGCCGCGAATGGAAAGCGACTGGGCGCGGCCATTTGTGCGCTGGGCGGCGATGCCCGGCAGGCGGGCGATCAATTCGGCGATCGAGGCATCGGGCAGCTTGCCGATATCTTCGGCCGACACGGCTTCAACGATCTGCGCGGATTTCTTCTTGGCGGAAATGGCGTCCTGAATACCACGGCGGATGCCGGTCACGACGATGGTCGTCGTATCTTCTGCGGGGGCAGCAGCGGCATCCTGGGCCATAACGGGCGCTGCGAAAGCGCAGGCCGTCAGAATGGCCGCGGTGGCGCCGCAGGTCAGCAGGCGTGCTCTGAACGCTGCTGTGTGGCCCTTGGAATTAAGCATAGTGAGTTTCCTCCTGGTGTTGCGTTTTGATATGACAACGCTTGTCCCGTTCTTTGCGGGACATTCGCCTTTTGACATCTCAACCCTCAATGACACTCTGACGGCGTCTGTTGTGGCGACTATCTATCGCACACCATATTTTTTGCAAGGCTTTGCAAAATTTTGCATTCTAAGACCTGTACTATTTGTAATAATGTGGCTTTGAGGATACGAAAAACGCATTTTTCACGACAACTTGCGCGTATATATAATACAATCTGTCAAATAATGCTTCGCAATAACGCATTGCGGGCGCTTTTCATTTTTGACAAAAAGTTTAAAAAATTGCAAATTTATGCAAATGTAGCGCTAACATAGGTAAAACTCCTGCTGCGCCCAAGCTCAGCCGCCGCAAGATTCGCGCACCACCAACTCTGTAGACAAGATTTCAGTGTGAATGTCGTCGTTGGAAATCGAGCCGATCAGCTTGGACACCATCAACTTGCCGGCGCGCGCCAGCTCCTGTGAAATTGTCGTCAGGGCCGGACGGGTGAGGCTCGCGAGCTGGATATTATCATAGCCTACCACCGACACATCATGGGGCACGCTGCGGCCGGCGCGCATCAGGCCTCGAATAGCGCCAAAGGCGATGATATCGGAACAGGCAAACAGACCGTCAAAGGCCAACCCCTTGTTGATCAGCGTAAGCACGGCGGCTTCGGCCGAGGCCAGTTCGAAATGCGTGGGTACGACAAGCTTCGGATCGTAGGTGAGACCCGCTTCGGCCAGAGCGCTGAGGTAGCCCTGAAAGCGCTGCTTCATCTCGGTGCCTTCGGTTTCACCGAAATAGGCGATGCGCTTGCGTCCCAGGCGGGCGAGGTGCGACGTGGCGCGCGTGCCGCCTTGCAAATTGTTCGAACCGACCGTGCAATATTTCTGACCGGGCAGTTCCTGGCCCCAGACGATGAACTTGTTGGTCGAATTGGCGAGGTGGTTGAAGCGATCGTGCAGATAGCTCTGACCAAGGAAGATGACACCATCGGCCTTGATATTGGCCATCAGGGTAGCGAGGTCGTTCTGGCTTTTGGGCGTCAGGTGCGACAACAGGAGATCGCAGCCCATATCGCGCGCCGCCTCCCCCACAGCCGAAATCATTTCCTGATAAAAGGGGTCGGAAAAGCGACCTTCGCGGCCATGCGGCGGCGGGATAACGATGGCAATGGTGGCCTGAGAGCCGCTCATCGACATCGGCATGTCCTGATTGAGCACGTAATTGTGGTCGCGGGCGATCTTCCAGACACGCCGCTTGGTGACACGATTGACGGCGGGCGAATCATTGAGCGCCCGCGAAACCGTCGCCACCGAAACGCCCGCAATCTTGGCCAGATCCTCCAGCCTTATCTTGCCCGAAATGTTGTCCATCATCCCTCAACCTCGTCCGTTTTGCACGGACCAGGACTGAGACAACACAAATTTATGAGTGAAAGCAAGTGCTTTCGGAGTTATGAAAAAAGCTTAATCGACAAGCCAGGGCTACTTTCTGGCTTTTGATTTACCGAGCGCCTTGAAACGGATCGCCTCGCCACCACCCGGCGCCATGCGCACCTTCAGCGTATCCGCCGCCGTCACCGTCTTGTCTTCGATGACGATATCAAAGCGCGCATCCCCGGTCAGTCCTGCGTTCGGACCGTCACGGTAGATCTGGGCCGTATAGCTGCGACCGGGCTCCAGGAAGGTCAGAGGCACATCGACGCTGCGTTCGTTTTCATCGGTCACGGCACCAAGATACCAGTCGTCCGACGCCTTGTCCTTGCGCACGATGGTGGCGAAATCGCCCGGTTCGCCATTCAGCGCGATCGATTGCTCCCAGTCGGTCGGCACGTCCTTGATGAACTGGAAGGGCTTCGGGTACTTGGCGTAGTTTTCCGGCAAATCAGCCGCCATCTGGATCGGCGAATAGAGCACGACATAGAGCGCCAGTTGCTTGGCCTGCGTCGAGGCGATCGGCTTGCCTTGACCTTGCAGGCTAAGGATTCCCGGCGTGAAATCCATCGGCCCTGACAACATGCGGGTGAAGACGAGATTGGCCTCGTGCTCCGGCGGATTCTGCGGTTCACCCCAGGCGTTATATTCCATGCCGCGCTGGCCTTCACGCGACACCCAGTTCGGATAGGTGCGGCGCAGGCCGGTGTCCTTGATCGGCTCGTGTGTATCGATGGCGATGTGATATTTGGCGGCTGTGGTCACATTCAACAGGTAGTGGCGCACCATTTCCTGACTATCGTTCCAGGCGTAGCGGATGCTGCCGTCCGGCGCCTTGACGCGGGCGCCGCCAGCATCGGCGACATAGCCGGTCTTCACCGAATCGACGCCGTATTTCTCGTACAGTTTGAAGCCGGCTTCCATCTGCGGCTCATAGACCGAGACATTGCCCGAGGTCTCGTTATGTCCAACCAGATGGACACCCTTCTTCAGGCCGTAGGCGGAGATGGCGGGCAAATCGAAATCCGGATAGCTTTCGGTGAAGGAGAAATTATAGCCCTTGCCAAACCAGTCTTCCCAGCCCTTGTTCCAGCCCTCGACCAGCACGCCGCGGAAGCCATTTTTGGCCGCGAAATCGATATAGGCCTTGGTGTTGGTGGTGGTGGCGCCGTGGCGTGGACCGGCTTCCCAGGTCCAAGTGTTGAGGTGCATGCCCCACCAGATGCCGACATATTTATACGGCTTGACCCATGACACATCACCCAGCTTGTTGGGCTCGTTGAGGTTCAGGATCAGGTCCGAACCATTATAGAGCGCTGCGGCGGAATTGGTGATTTGCAACGTGCGCCACGGCGTTGGGAACGGCGCATCGCGCACCACCGGCGCACCCATGGCCGAAGGGGCAAGGCGCGCTTTCAGACGCTGGCCATCGACGCGGCGCAGCCACATGGCGGCATAGTCCACCAGAGCCGCTTCGTGGAACGAAATATAGAGCCCCTTGTCGGTCTTGAGGGTCATCGGCGTCTGGGCTTCGCTGACCTCATCGAGCGGTGTCTTTTGATAAAGATATTCCTCGCGGTTCCATTCGCCGGCGACATCCCACCAGGCGGTCGCCTTGTCGGCCACAGCGAACTCGGTCAGTTCGTCCATGATCTCCAGCTTGTGGAGTTGCGGTTGATCAGGGAATTCGTAACGGAAGCCCAAGCCGTCGTCATACATGCGGAAAACCACGGTCATCTTGCGGTCGTCCCACGTCTTCTGGACGACATTGACGCGCAGTTCGTTATAGTGATTGCGCGTGAAACGGCGCTCGCCCCACGGCTGTTCCCAGGTGTCATCATGCGCGCTGACATTTGCGGTTTCCAGTGCGAAATAACGGTCGAACTTCGGCGCATTGGCAAGGATGAGGCCCAGCCGCGACGGCGCGATCACCGTCTGGCCGTTGCGCGTGATCTGATAGGACAGGTTGCCATCACCGCTCAACATCACATCGACATGCAAAACCTTGCCGGGTGAATCGGCGCTGGCGATGGTCTGGAATTTCGGCGCCGCCTGCGACGCCTGTGAAACATCGGCGGCCGGTGCTGCCTCCTGCGCCAGGGCCGGTGCCACGTTCAAAGCGGCACCTGCGAGCAGGGGGAAAACGAAGGTCATAAGGCGCGGCCTGAAAAGCATAGCGATGTTCCTGTCCTGTAATTTTTATACTGTGGGCTTAAGCCAATTGTCCCCCCGGCAAAAGCCCTCCGGGGCCCATGAAGCGCCTGCATACGTATTCAAAGGCGCAAACGGGGGCTGAATACGTATTCAAATTGTCTGTCTCCCAGGCAAACGATAGGTTGAGGCAACTGCGTAAACTTAAGCGTCTCTTTCCCGTGCACAGTGTGTATTGGATAGCAGATGTAAGCGCTTACACATTCTTTTCAGGCCGTCAATCGAGTTGTCTCCGGACGTCTTTGCATTGCCCGCCATCCTGCCATTTCGATCGTTGTGACGCGATCGGGATACACCAATTACAGGCGTCTGTTTGTAAGCGGTATCTTCTCAACATAAACTCCCCCTTGATCCTAACGGTTCAAGGGGTTTTTTGTGCCCACGCCGTCCCGTAAGTTCGCTGGATTCGTATTCATAACGAAATTCAAGCCGTGAATACGTATGCAGCGCGACGACACCCCCGCTCTTTGACATAATCACCGCAAGCACCGCACCGAAGCGGTTATAATCAATAAGATCCGAGCCGCACCGGCGCTTCGGATGCAGGAGAAGCGTATGGAATACCGCGTTCGTAGACATGTTCTGGCCGCCTGTGTCAGCCTGCTGGCCGTGGGCGCCGGTCTGCCCACCCTGGCGCAGGAGGCTATGCCCGATCATAACCCGACCGTGATCGCCGATCCAAAGGCAACGGATGGTCCCGGCAAGCCCTCCCCCTGGGCCTATTCGGGCAAGCAGGGCATCGGCAGCGCTTACGAGGCCTATAAGGATTTCCAGTTCTCCGACAAGTCCACTACCGGCACCGTGTCAAAGGTATGGTTCTCGCTGGCCGAGGGCGTGGTGACCGAGACCATGTACGGCCTGATCCATCAGGCGCAGATCCGCGAATTGCAGATCGCCGTCACCGGCAAGGGCTGGACCGCTTTCGAGCGCACCGACACCATCAGCCATGTCAGCTATATCCACACCGACAAGGCCGGCCGGCCGCTTTCGCCCGCCTACCGCCTGACCAATACCGATAAGCAGGGCCGCTTCGTCATCATCAAGGACGTCTTCACCGACCCCGATCGCCAGACCCTGATGGTGCGCGTCACGGTCAAGGCGCTGAAAGGCCCAGTCACGCCCTATGTCATCCTTGATCCGTCGATGGCCAATACATCCGGCGATGATCTGGGCCACGCCAACGTCACCAACCTGCAAGCCTGGCAGGGAAATGTGGCGCTCAATCTTTCGGCCAGCGTGCCTTTCAAAAAAGCGACTGTCGGCTATACCGGCGTCAGCGATGGCATCGCCAGCCTGACCGCTTCGCAGACCCTGGGTGAACTGCACAGTGCGGCTAACGACAAGGGCAATATCGTGCTGGTGGGTCAATTGCCGGTCGTGACGAAGCAGACCACAGTCGATCTGGCCGTAGGTTTCGGCGCCACACCGAAAGCCGCCGCCGCCGAATCCGCCGCCAGTCTGAAGACCGGCTACGCCAAGGTGCTGGCCAACTTCAACGGCGAGGGCAAGGCAGTCGGCTGGGAGGACTACCTCGCCTCGCTCTCCGAACTGAAAAGCCTCATTCCCATCTCGGAAGACAACGGCAAGCTGCTCTATGCTTCGGCCCTGATGCTGAAGGTGCAGGAAGACCACACCGCCGCCGGCGCTATGATCGCCTCGCTCAGCAATCCGTGGGGTGATACGGTCACCGCTGATGTCTCCGCCACGGGCTACAAGGCCGTGTGGCCACGTGACTTCTACCAGGTCTCGATGGCGCTGGCCGCCCTGGGCGACAAGGCAACGCCGGTCGCCGCCTTCCGTTACCTGCCGACCGTTCAGGTCAAGGCCAGCACACCCGGTAATACCGGCGCCACCGGCTGGTTCCTGCAAAAGGCCCATGTCGACGGCACGCCGGAATGGGTCGGCGTCCAGCTTGACCAGACCGCCATGCCGATCCTGCTCGGCGCCCGTCTGGAGCAACTGGGCCTGATCCCGAAATCCGAACTGATGGCCTCGTGGCAGACCATGCTGAAGCCCGCCGCCGATTTCCTGAGCCACGGCGGCACGGTCGGGCTCGACTGGAACCACGCCACCATCACCCCGCCCTATAGCCAGCAGGAGCGCTGGGAAGAGCAGGAGGGCCACTCGCCCTCCACCACCGCCGCGGTGATCGCCGGCCTGGTGGCTGCCGCTGATATGGCCACACAGGCAGGCGATTCCGAGAGCGCAAAGCTTTACACCGCCAAGGCCGATGATTATTCCGGAAAGCTGGAACAGAGACTTTTCACCGCCACCGGCAAGCTGCGCGGCGACAATAAACCCGCCAGCTATTTCCTGCGCATCTCGCGTTCGGACGACGCCAATAATCCCGGCACACTCGATGATCGCAATGGCCTCAAGGGTCTGCGCGCTGACCTGATGGTCGATGCTGGCTTCCTGGAGCTGGTGCGCTATGGTGTGCGGCCAGCCGATGACAAGGACATCGCCGCTTCGCTGGCCGTGATCGACGACCAGACCCTGCCGGACAGCCTGCGCGTGCGTTACGATTTCCATTTCCCCGGCGCGGGCGTGACTGTGCCCGGGTTCAGACGTTACGGCAATGACGGCTATGGTGAAGGCACGAACGGCGGAAATTACGGCTCGATGTCGCCGGATCAGCGCGGCCGCGTCTGGCCGATCTTCACCGGCGAACGCGGCCATTACGAACTGGCGGCGGACATCCTGAAAGCCGGCGGCGCCAGCGTTGCCGACGTGGCCGTCCTTCGCGGCACCTATATCAGGGGCATGGAGCTGTTTGCCAACGAAGGCCTGATGATCCCCGAACAGGTCTATGATGGCGTCGGCTCGAAGACCGCGCACGACTATGTGGTGGGAGAAGGCACCGACAGCGCCACGCCGCTGGCCTGGTCACATGCCGAATATGTCAAGCTGCTGCGCAGTGTGCGTGACCGTCAGGTCTGGGACCGCAATGCCACGACATACCAGCATTTCAGTAAGGTCAAGGATTAAGTCTCAACCCTCTTTGGCCCAACTCAAGCCCTCGTCATCCAAGGATGGCGGGGGCTTTTTTCTTACCCTGCGGGCCGGCGTCACTGCTCGAACAAGCTCCGTAACGGCTGCGAGATGTGTGCGTTACAAAACCAAGGGAACGCCCGATGATTACTTCGCGCCCGGTTTTCCCCCCGGCTTCCATTCGGGTTTGAAATCGCTGTTGATCAGATATTCCACCGGCACGATCAGCGACTGAATAGCGGCGGTCATGAACGGTAGATCGAGATGAGCGATATCATCCGTCTTGTCATGATAGGTCGGGGTCACGGCCCAGCCGGAAATCGTGTGCGCGACGATGCCCTTGAGCGCCAGCGAGTAGTTGTCCGAGCGCTCGAAGAAGTTTTGTTCCGGATAGGGATCGGACGCGATCAAAGCGCCCCTGGCTTTCAGCGTTTCGCCCAGATTGGAACGCTCGAAGCCGGTCATCATCAGCTCGCCCTTAGCCATCTTCGGATCTTGCGCACCGATCATCTCAAATTCGAGATTGGCGACGATCTGTTCCAGCGGAATCGGCGGATGATCGGCGAAATAATGCGAACCCAGACCGCCGATTTCTTCCGAACCGTAGGCGACGAACAGCACGCCGCGTTTCGGCTGAGGCGCTGCCGCCAGAGCATGCGCCACCTCCATAACCGCCACCGTGCCCGAAGCATCGTCATTGGCGCCGTGCATGATGGTGCCATCGGCCTGCACGCCGAGGTGATCGAGATGCGCGGTGACCAAAATCACGCCGGCCGAAGAATCGCTGCCCGGCAGATAGGCGATGGCGTTGCTCGTCAGTGCCTTTTCCAGCGTCACCTCACCCAGATCGAGCGCGCCGGTCGCGGCCTTGTTAGCGACGAAGCGATCAAACGCCTTCGCCGGCAGGATGGCAATATCGGCCAGACCGGATTTCGGCGGCGACTCTTCGAGATAACTGGCGACAGACGGCGCGCGGGCTCCGGTGCCATAACGCGCCTGCAAGGCGGCATTATCGCGGAACACGACCAGCTTGGCGCCCTTGGCCAGAGCCGCCCGGCTCCAGCCACCGGCGGTCGCCTTGCCCATATTGGCGATGAGCACGATATCGGCGACCGGCAGCTTGGCCGGATCATCGCTGGTGGCCACCGCCACCGTGCCGCTGACGGGTTTGGCCGAAGTATAGATCAGGCGAAAGCCGTCGCTCGCCGTGGCGTCACCGATTTTCAGGCTGACCGGACCGCTGATCTTCGGCTTGATGACGCCGGCGGTCTGGATATAGCCGTCCATGCCAGGTGCGGGTTTCAGCCCATAGCTCTGGAACTGCGCGGCCACGTAAGCGGCGGCTACGGCCTCGTCATGCGTGGCGCTGCCGCGACCGCGCAAGGCGTCCGAGGCCAGAAAGGCTTCGTGGGCGCTGACCCAGTCCTGTTTCACCGTCCATGGCGTTTCGGCCGATGCGCCAGTGGCAACAAACGCCAACAGGCTGGCGACGAGGACAAGACGGTGTTTCAGCATGGATAGACCTTTGAATGACGTCAACAGTGTTAAGTTTGGTTATAGCGGACGTCAAGGTGATAGCCGGTCATGACTATCTGCGTGCGATAAGAGATTTTATGGTGTCAATAACCGCTTCGGCTTCTGATTGAGTTTCGATCCATGGCAAGCGAAGCCATTTGCCACTCTTTAGTTGCAATTTGGCGGCCCACAAGTACTGTACCTTGCAGTATAGTTGGGTTGCCACCACGCTGGACATAAGCCAGACATCGCGCCTGGCACCTATTCGACGTTCGATTTGCTCTTCAGTAATCGTCCAGCGGATATCGGAACGAAAAACAAGGGTGAAATTCCAAACTGCAAAACCGATAAACATGAAGGCAAGACCGACGTACTCAACTCTTCGATACATCAGACCAGGCTTGGACAAGTCCAATCGATGGCCGAAAATTATAGATGGAAGCTGAGGAAAGGAGAGCGACCACCCTTCAATTCGCACGCCGGACATTTGCCATAATATCCAGGCGAAGAAGAATAAAAAAAGCGCCGACGCAAATCCAAAGGCGCGGAGAAACAAACCAAATTTAAACTTTAGATAGATTGGCAACATTTCTCCCCCTAAACTCAGGGAAGTCTATGGTTAAGTCATTGTCAAGCCACAACATATAGCCGTGAACAAAATGGAAACCGGGCGATGTCAGTGATTCGTCGCTGATTCGTTTCCGTGTCGTTCGTGGATTCGGAACAAAGCCGTTTACCTTTGAGTCGCGCAGAAAAAAAGCCCCCGCAGCAGAACTGCGGAGGCTTCATCTGAAAGGAAAGAATCCTACTCGGCTTGCGTGTCGACGCGGTCACCGGCGTCGGCACCATCACTGTCATAGCCGTTCTTGACCGGCGCGGGTTGCGCAGCCGACTTGGCGGCCACCGCCACCATGGCCGGACGGATCACGCGGCCGAACAACTCGTAGCCGGCCTGCATGACCATGATGACGCAACCGCCTTCGACGTCGGTCGAGGGCTGTTCCATCACCGCCTGATGCATATGGGGGTCGAACTTGTCGCCCTTCATCGGCGCGATCTTCTTGACACCGTTCTTCTCGAACGCACCGGCCAGTTCCTTCTCGGTCATGTCGATGCCGGCGATGAAGTTCTTGAAGGCCGGATCGCTGACATCGGCAGGCACCGACGACAAGGCGCGTTGCAGCACGTCGGCCACGCCGAGCAGGCCCTGGGCGAATTTCTGGATGGCGAAGGCGCGGGCGTCATTGCCTTCGCGTTCGGCGCGGCGCTTGGTGTTTTCGGCGTCCGCAGCGTAGCGCAGCGCCTGTTCCTTGAGCGCGGCGTTTTCGGCCGTCAGCTTTTCCAGCTCGGCATTGAGCAGTTCGGTCGCGTCCTGCTCAAGTTCGTTACCGTCGTTTTCGATCTCGTCACTCATCTCGTCGTCCTCTTAAACATATCGGGCCACCCCTACTCAAGCAGGCGACCCAGAATTCGGGCGGTGTAGTCCACAAGTGGGATGATGCGGGCGTAATTCAACCGGGCGGGCCCGATCACACCGATCGCACCCATGACTTTCGCCGCGCCCTTTTGCGGGGACACCATATAGGGGGCTGCAATAACAGCCGAGCCCGACAAAGAAAACAGTTTCGACTCCGATCCGATGAAAATTCGCACCCCTTGGGCATCCTTCACATCATCGAGCAGGTCGATCAGCTCTTCCTTCTGCTCCAGATCCTCGAACAGCGAACGCACACGCTCCAGATCTTCAAGGCTCTGGGTCTGCTCCACCAGATTGGCGCGGCCCCTTACGATCAGGGCGCGCTTCTCCTTGTCGCCGCCGGACCACATGGCCAGGCCGTTCTCGATCAGGGTGGCCGCCGCCTCATCGAGCTTGCGCCGTTCGCTGTCCAGTTCGGATTTCAGCTCCAGGCGCGCCTCGGAAAGCGTACGACCCTTGAGGTGGGTGTTGAGATAGTTCGACGCCTCACTCAGTACCGACGGCGTCATGCCCGGCGCCAACGGCATCAGGCGGTTTTCCACCCGGCCGTCGTCGAACACCAGCACGGTCAGGGCCTGTTCGGCGCTCAAGGATATAAACTCGACGTGCTTGACCCCCGCCTCAAACGACGGCGTCATCACCACGCCGGCGCCACCGGCCAGACCGGAGAGCAGGTTCGAGGCAGCGTGCAGCGCCTGATCGAAGGTTTGCCCCTTGCCGGTCAGGCGGGCCTCGATATCGCGTTTGGCATCTTCGCCGATATCGCCGATCTCCAGCAGTCCATCGACAAACAGGCGCAGCCCCTGATGGGTCGGCATCCGGCCGGACGAGGTATGCGGCGCCGACAGCAGGCCCAGGTGCGCCAGATCCTGCATGGTGTTGCGGATCGAGGCCGGCGACAGATGCACGCCATTGCGCGACACCGTGCGCGAACCGACCGGCTCACCGGTCTCCAGATAGGTCTCGACCACATGGCGGAAAATGTCGCGCGCGCGCTGATCCATTTCGCTCAAGGAAGCGCCGGAATTGAGCAGGCCAGTCATGTGGGGAGGCAGTTTCATCATCCGTCAGTGTAGCAAAGCTTTAGCCTGAGCGCCAAGGGGTAAAAGCCGGGCCACAATTGCGCCACAAAGTCAGCGAAATCTGTCAGACATCGCTTATCGGGAGGCTGTCATGCGTGCTCTATCCATTGCGTCCGTTCTGATTCTGGCCGGAATGGCTACCGCCGCCGGCGCCAAGGACTACACCTATAGGGCGCCCGCCGCACCGGCTGTCGCCGAAGCGCTGCAAACCCCGGACAAACCGCGCGATCCTGAGACTTACGCCCCGCTTCAGGATGTCAGTCAAACGACCGCCATCGATCCGACGCCCGGCCTGATCCGTCCCGCCACGCGCATCGCCGATACGAAGCAGCATGACGATGAGCATCGCGGCTTTGTCTGCGCAGATAAAAAATGCAAGACACAGGCGCCGGTTTACAACACCCGCACGCCGCTGGAGCAGGAACAGGGCCGCCTTCCCGGTTAGGTCAGTTTTTTTGGTTTCACTCGCGGGCGCGACCTGTTAGGGCAGGGGCACATTTTCAAGAGGCCCCACCATGTCCCACTTCGATGCCTTGTCGGCACTGAAAACCATCCGTCCGTCCAACCGCCAGCCCGACCAGATGCGTGTCGTGACGCTGGAAACCGGCGTAACGCGCTATGCCGAGGGCTCGTGCCTCGTCACCTTCGGTCACACCAAGGTGCTGGTCACCGCTTCGCTCGAACAGGGCGTGCCGGGCTTCCTCAAGGGCAAGGGCCAGGGCTGGGTGACGGCCGAATACGGCATGTTGCCGCGCTCCACCCACACCCGTTCGCGCCGTGAAGCCGCTAGCGGCAAGCAATCCGGCCGCACGCAGGAAATCCAGCGCCTGATCGGCCGCTCGATGCGCGCCATTATCGACCTCAAGGCGCTGGGCGAACGCCAGATCACCCTTGATTGCGACGTGCTGCAGGCTGATGGCGGCACCCGCACCGCCTCGATCACCGGCGCCTGGGTAGCGCTTTCCATGGCCTGCAATAAGCTGGTGGCCGACAAGATCATTGAAAAGTCGCCGATCATCGATCAGGTCGCTGCCATTTCCTGCGGCATTTTCGAGGGCACACCGGTGCTCGATCTCGATTATGACGAAGACTCAAACGCCGAGACCGACGCCAACTTCGTCATCACCGGCAATCTGGACGCGGTCGAGATCCAGGCCACCGGCGAAAAGCGCGGCTTCTCGCGGACTGAATTCAACAGCCTCTACGATCTCGGCATCAAGGGTGCGAAAGAACTGTTCGACCTTCAGAATGCGGCTTTGGCGGCAGAGTAACCTTGGCCATGTAGGGCAGACTATTCTTAAGGGCTATCCACAGATTGCACAGATTAACACAGATGATGAGTGTCAGCGGCCTGTCTTAAAACCGGTGCGTCTTGCCTGTATCAAGGCGTAAATGGAGCCATAAAGCCCTTTACTTAATCTGTGATAATCTGTGCAATCTGTGGATAAACCTTCTGACTGTCTAACTCTCGTCCATCATATATTCGATCAGTTCACCCGGCTGGCAGCCAAGCGAACGGCACAGGCAATCAATCGTCTTCAAGCGCAAGGCCAGCGCCTTTTGATCGCGCAGCACTTCAAGATCGCGCACGGTAATCCCCGTCCGATCCGACAGTTCTACAATCGACAAACGTTTGCGCGCCAGCACTTCAGCCAGCTTCAACTTAATCATATCGTGTGGTCCACTTCCTGCCGCAGACGTGCGCCTTCCTTGAAGACCTCGGCCAGCACGAACACCACCAGCACGGCGAACCAGGTTGTCACGGCGCGCAAGCCATAGATCGGCTCGAAATGGACATGCAGGATGCCCGAAGCGCCGGCCCGCACCGCATAGCTGAAAATCTCCATCGCCCCCAGCCCGAAGCCAATCCAGCGCAGGCGAATGGTGTTGTCGGGATGGAAAACATCGCCTTCCGCCAGGGTCTGGAAGATCTTGCGCGTCCAGTGCATGATGACGAGGTAGCCCGCCAGCGACAAACCAAACGCCACGAACATGACGGTCAGAGACCCGGCCGACAGATCGCCGGCGATATGGAAGCGCCGCACCGATTCCGATGCCAGGTTTGGGACCGACAACAGACACACCGCCGCCACGACCACCACGAAGATCAGGCTATAGAGGCCATAATAGACGACATCGATCGCCGTTTTGAGCAGGCTGGATATGGAGCGCGGACCAAGCAGGCGCATAGAGATCTTCCTAAACTTACCCAAATATCCTGTCACAACAATCACCTGAAACACAAGTGACCTATTTGTAAGGTGATCAGGATCGGCTACAAGGCGCTCACAACGAGAGAGATATCCATGAGCCTGCAACTGATCCCCGGCGCCCGACTGATCGCCGCCACGCACAATCCCGGCAAGGCGGTCGAGATTTCCGCCATGCTGGAGGGCCGCTACGAAGTGATCACCGCCGGCTCGCTTGGTCTGGCCGAGCCGCCCGAAACCGAGGTCAGCTTTATCGGCAACGCCATCCTGAAAGCGCGTCATGCCGCCATGAGCGCCGGCATCGTGGCGCTGGCCGATGATTCCGGCCTGAGCATTGAGGCGCTCGATGGCGATCCCGGCATCTACAGCGCGCGCTGGGCTGGTCCGAACAAGGATTTCGACCGCGCCATGGAGGTGATCGAGCACAAGATGCGCATTGCCCGCGAAACAGAGGGTAAAACGAGCCTCAACGCCTGGTTCACCTGCGCCCTATCGGTGGCCTGGCCGGAAGGTCATGCGGTGGTGTTCGAGGGCCGCGTCGATGGCCGCATCGTTTTCCCTAGGCGCGGTGACAAGGGCTTCGGCTACGATCCGATCTTCCAGCCCAACGGCTATGACATCACCTTCGCCGAAATGGATCCGGACGCGAAAGACCGCATCAGCCACCGCCATCTCGCCTTCGAACAACTGCGGGCGGCGCTGTTTTGACCAGCGGAGAAAAGCCTTTCCCCTCGCCCCGTTTACGGGGAGAGGGTGCTGCGAAGCGGCGGGTGAGGGGCTATCTATCCGGCGCCCAAGGCGCCCCTCATCCGGCCCTGCGGGCCACCTTCTCCTCGCAAGCAGGGAGAAGGGTATGACCCCGCTTGCCCTCTATATCCACTGGCCCTATTGTTCGCGCATCTGCCCCTATTGCGATTTCAACGTCACGCGCGACCGTGGACAGGCCTCGCAACGTGCCCTGTTCGAGGCCATCCTGCGTGACATGCAGATACAGGCCGAAGGCCTTGGCCCGCGCCAACTGGCCAGCGTCTTTTTCGGCGGCGGCACCCCTTCGCTTCTGCCGCCGGCATGGGTATCCGAACTCATTGTACAGGCGAAACATCTTTTTCCGTACACGGACGATATTGAAATCACACTCGAAGCCAACCCGACCGACGCCGAGATTTCGCGCTATGAAGGCTTCCGCGCCGCCGGTATCAACCGCCTGTCGCTGGGAGTGCAATCGCTCGATGACGCGGCCCTGAAATTCTTAGGCCGCAACCATTCCGCCGCTGAGGCCATTCGCGGCATCGAAACGGCGCAGAAGGTCTTCGGCCGCGTCTCGCTCGACCTTATCTACGCCCTGCCCGATCAGACGTTAGACGCCTGGGAAAGCGAACTGCTCGCCGCCGCGGCCCTCGGCATCGAGCATATCTCGCCCTATCAGCTCACCATCGAGCAGACCACGCCGTTTGGCCGCGCCGTCAAACGCAAACTATGGTCGCCGCCGGAAGAAGAGCTGGCCGAGAGCTTCTATTTCCGAACACTCGACACGCTGGAATCGCTCGGCTTTGAAGCCTACGAGGTCTCCAATCACGCGCGCGGACTCGCCGCCCGCTCGGCGCACAATGTCCTGATCTGGGAAGGCATCGACTATATGGGCATCGGCCCCGGAGCGCATGGACGCTTGACACGTTTTAACGTGGCAAGCGGACAGACGCGACAAAACGAGAATGCCGCGCATGGGCGCTTGACGCGCGACGGCGTGCGCCACGCCACCATCGCCAACCGCGACCTGAAAGACTACACCGCCGCCAAAAACCCGATCGAATCCGAAGTCTTAAGCCCTCTGGAAGCCGAAGAAGAAGCCCTGATGCTGGGCCTGCGTCTGGCAGAAGGTGTGGCGCTCAACCGCCTGCCGACCCTGCCTATCATTGATAAAGCCGCCCCCCTGATCGCGCAGGGCTTTATGGACCTGACACCGGATCGCCTGCGCGCTACGCCCAAGGGCCGGGTTGTGCTGGACCGGCTGTTGTTTGAACTGCTAAGCTGAACCATGGAATCTTTCACCGCTCCCCCGCCGCGTCCTGTCAGCCCCGGCCTCTATATCGTCGCGACGCCGATCGGCAATCTACGCGATATCACCCTGCGTGCGCTCGATGTGCTGCGCGCCGCCGATGTGGTGCTGGCCGAGGATACGCGTGTCGCCGGCAAGCTGCTGGCCGCCTACGACCTCAAGAAAAAGCTGCTGCGCTATGACGATCATGCCGGCGACAAGATCCTGCCCGAAATCCTGCAACGCCTCGCCGATGGCCAGATCATCGCCCAGGTCTCCGACGCCGGCACCCCCCTGATCAATGATCCCGGCTTCCAGCTGGTTAGCGAAGCGCAGAAGGCCGGCGCCAAGGTCCACCCGATCCCAGGCGCTTCGGCGGTGCTGGCGGCACTTTGTCTGTCCGGCCTGCCGACCGACCGTTTTCTCTTCGCGGGTTTCCTGCCCAACAAGTCGGCGGCGCGAAAAACCTTCTTAAGCGCCTTCACCACCAATCCGGCAACGCTCGTCATGTTCGAGACCGGTCCGCGCCTGCATGAGTCCCTGAGCGATATCCTGAGCGTGCTCGGCGACCGCGAGGCCTGCGTCTGCCGCGAACTGACCAAGCTTTACGAGACCGCCCACCGCGGCACGCTTTCCGAACTGGTCGCCGATCCGGCGCTGGCCGAGCCCAAAGGCGAGATCGTGCTGGTCATCGCCCCGCCGACGGAGGCTGTCCCTTCCGCCGACAATCTCGAAGAAGCGTTGAAACTGGCTTTGGAGCAATATGCGCCGGCCGATGCCGCCCGCCAGCTTTCGGCCATGTTCGGCCTGCCGCGCAAAATGATCTACCAGATGGCGCTGGAGATGAAGAGCAAAGATCGTGGATAGGGCGCTTCGGGGGGCGCAGGCGCATAAACGCGGTCACCTGGCCGAATATATCGCGCTCGTGCACCTGATGCTGAAAGGCTACCGTATCCTCGGTTTTCGCTTGAAAATGCCGCAGGGCGAGATCGATATTCTGGCGCAGAAGGGCACGCGACTGGCCATGGTCGAGGTCAAGCAGCGCCGCAGTCACGAAGAGGCGATCGAGACCGTGTCCGCCATCCAGCAGGAACGCCTGTGGCAGGCCGGACTGGCGCTGCAGGAAAAGAAGCCGCGCCTGCGCAAGCTCGATCTCGTCATCGATCTCTACACACTCGCGCCCGGACAATGGCCGCGCCACCAGATCAATGCTTTTGAGAAAATCGAACGCTTCTGAACTTGCCATCCGCGCGTTCGCGTCTCATATGACGGACAGCATAAAGGAACACCCCATGAGCCTGCGCGTCGCCGTCCAGATGGACCCCATCGAGAATATCAATATCGGTGGCGACACCACCTTCCTGCTGATGATGGCCGCCCAGCGTCGCGGTCACACGCTCTGGGTCTATCAACCCGAACATTTGAGCTACGAGGACGGCAAACCCTTCGCCCGCGCCCGCAAGGTCACTTTGCGCGAGGTCAAGGGCGATCACGTTACCTTGGGCGACTTTGAAAAGCTTGACTTAGGCAACGATCTCGACGTCATCCTGATGCGCCAGGACCCGCCTTTCGATATCGCCTACATCACCGCTACCTATTTGCTGGAGACCGTCCACCCGAAAACGCTGGTGGTCAATAACCCGACCAGCGTGCGCGATGCGCCGGAGAAGCTGCTGGCGACGCGTTTTCCCGGCCTGCAACCACCAACCCTCATCTCCTCCGATCCAGTGGCGCTAAATGATTTCTTCGCCCGTCATGGCGACTGCATCCTCAAGCCCCTGCATGGCGCCGCCGGCAACGGCATCATCAAGCTCAAGGCCGGTGACCGCAATCTTGACGCCCTGATCGAGATTTTCGGCGGCATAAGCCGCGAGCCGCTCGTCCTGCAAAAGTTCATCCCCGCGGTCAGCGCCGGCGACAAGCGCATCATCCTGATCGATGGCGAGATCATAGGCGGCATCAACCGCGTGCCGGAAGATGGCGCCGTACGTTCCAACCTGCGCGTCGGCGGCACTGCCGAACCGCTGGTGCTCACAAAACGTGATCGCGAGATCTGCGAGATCCTCAAGCCGGTGCTCAAGGAAAAAGGTCTTATGTTTGTGGGTATTGACGTGATCGGTGATTATCTGACCGAAATCAACGTCACCTCGCCCACCGGCGCCGTGCAGTTAAAGGCCTTCGAGGGGGTTGATGCCGGTGAGATTTTGTGGGATCGGATAGCCGAGACGCTGCAAAGCCGCGCCTGATAACGAGGCCGGTTTTCGTCCAAAAACAGTGAACATACCGCGACTTGATCCGGCTTCTTACATAGAAGCGGGAGATATTTCCTCTTTGTTCTATTTTTGTTCTTGATTTGTATTTATTAACGCCGTAAGCTGTGGATAGATTCAGTATTCCAGTACCAGCTTGCGCGTGACACAATATTTACGAATGAGGGCGGGGCATATGCCGGCACGGATCACCACCATTGCCTTTGAAGGGGCCGAAGCGCGGCGCGTCGAGGCCGAGGTTGTTTTCACCAATGGCCAAGTAGGCTTCCAACTCGTCGGTCTGGGGGACAAGGCCGTGGCGGAAAGCCGCGAACGGGTGCGTGGCGCCTTCGCTGGCATGGGCCTGAGCCTGCCCGGCAAACGCATCGTGGCCGCGCTTTCCCCCGCCGACCTGCCCAAGGAAGGCCGCATTTCGACCTGCCGATCGCATTGGCGGTCATGACCGCCATGGGTGTTATCCCCGAAGACGCCTTGTCAGGCTATGTCTGTGTCGGTGAATTGCGGCTCGATGGCCGCATCGCCCCGATCAGTGGCGCCCTGCCCGCCGCCATCGCAGCTTCGAGCTACGGCATGGGGCTGATCTGCCCCGCAGATAACGGTGCCGAAGCGGCCTGGGCCGGCGATGTCAATATTCTGGCGCCGGCCTCGCTGATCGCTTTGATCAACCATTTCAAGGGCCACAGCGTGCTGTCACCGCCCGTCGCCGGCGAGATGAAGGCCTCAACCAAACCGCTCGATCTCAATGAGGTCAAGGGACAGGAAGTGCCAAAACGCGCCCTGGAAATTCCGCCGGCCGCCATAACCTGCTGTTCGTTGGCCCGCCGGGTTCGGGCAAGTCGATGCTGGCGCAGCGCCTGCCGGGCATATTGCCGCCGCTGACTTCGCGCGAACTGTTGGAAACCTCGCAGGTATGGTCGATGGCCGGTCTGATCGCCAAGGGTGAACTGACGCGCGAACGGCCTTTCAGAGCACCACACCACTCGGCCTCGATGGCGGCCCTGACCGGCGGCGGTATGCGCGCCAAGCCGGGTGAGGTGTCACTGGCGCATAATGGCGTGCTGTTTTTAGATGAACTGCCGGAATTTTCACCGCAGGCGCTGGATTCGCTGCGTCAGCCACTCGAAACCAATGACATCATCGTGGCCCGTGCCAATCACCACGTCAAATATCCGGCACGCGTGCAACTGGTCGCCGCCATGAATCCCTGCCGCTGTGGCTATGGCGGCGTTGGCAAGGGCGCATGTGGCAAGGCGCCGTGCTGCCTGAAGGACTACCAGGGACGGGTTTCGGGCCCGCTGATGGATCGGATCGACCTGCAAATCGACGTGCCGCCGGTGACGGCCATGGACATGTCCCTGCCGGCGCCCGCCGAAGGCTCAAAAGAGGTGGCAGCGCGGGTGCTGGCTGCGCGTGATCTCCAGATCGAACGCGCCAAGCGGCTGGAACTGGCGCACGACAATGGCCTCAACGCGACCGCCTATGGTTCCGGTCTGGAACAGATCTGCGCGCTGGATGACAAGGCCAAGGCCCTGCTGACCCAGGCAGCGCAACAGACAGGCTTGAGCGCGCGCGGCTGGACGCGCACCCTGCGCCTGGCGCGCACCATCGCCGATCTGGAGCAGTCCGGACCCACCTTACGCCGTCATGTCGCCGAGGCGCTGATCTATCGCCGCACCGTCTCCGCCGATGAACAGGTGGAGAAGCGCATGCAAGCACATACCGCATCTTTCGCTCCGTCATCGGCTGATTAAACGCTATCTCTGCGTGATCTTTGAGTGAATTTAACCTTTTCACCTTAAGCTCACCGCATCAGAAGATAACTGCGGAAAAATCCGAATGCATATTTCCTTGACCGGCCATGAGTCAGACGATCGGCTAACACCCGAGGAGCGCCTGAAGGCGCGCGAAGATTTTTTCCGCCTGATGAGCCATGAAATCCGCACGCCGCTCAATGGCGTGATGGGCATGTTGTCGCTGCTGACCCGCACACCTTTGAGCCCTGATCAGGCCTCCTACATCCAGACGGCCCGCGAATCCGGCGACCATCTGTTGACCCTCGTCAATGATCTGCTTGATTATGCCCGCATCGATGCCGGCCGCATTGAACTGGAAACCAGCGAGGTCCATCTTGAACCCCTGTTGCAAGGCGTCGCCGAGCTTTTATCGCCGCGCGCCCACGGCAATGGCATCGAGGTGGTGTGGTCGCTCGATCCCCGCCTTGATTACATCCATGCCGACGAAGGCCGCCTGCGCCAGATCCTGTTCAATCTCGCTGGCAACGCTATCAAATTCACTACAAAAGGCGGCGTTCTTATCCATGTCGGCTTGAGCGACTCTGGCCTGATCCGTTTCAGCGTCCGCGATACTGGCCCCGGCATCCCCGAAGAAGCGCGGGTGCGCATTTTCGAGGAATATGGTCAGGTCGAAGCCAGCCATGCCACCCGCTATGGCGGCGCCGGCCTTGGCCTCGTCGTCGTCAAGAAGCTCGTTGAGGTTATGCAAGGCACGCTGACGCTCGATAGCGAGGTCGGCAAGGGCTCACTGTTCACCGTCGAATTTCGTGCCCCTTATGGCCTGCGTCATCAGCCCGTTCATGAGCTTTATCCCCATGCCGTCAATTTCGTCAGCGACAATAGCGTCCTGATCGAAGGCGCCACCTGCCATCTGGCGGCCGGGGATTGCCGACTGCGCCCCGCCGCCCGTCTTGATGAGTGCCTTGATGCGCAAGGCATTATCCTGGCTGATCGCGCCATGTTCATTGAGGGCCCGGTCGCGGCACCTTCACCCAAGAGCCTGATCCTGCTCGCGCCGGAACAGCGCGATGAAATCGCCGCCTGGCGCGAAAAAGGCTGGGCCGGCTATCTGATCAAGCCCTTGCGCCGCTCATCTGTACTGGAACGTGTCGAAGCCCTGCACGATCAGGCCGACACCAAGCCGGCCAGCCCCCATAGTGACGATGAGCGCATCGCCTCGGAATGCGCGCCCGATAAGGCGGTTCTGCTGGTCGAGGATAATCCGGTCAATGCCCTGCTGGCGCAGATTCTGCTCCAGCGCGAAGGCTGCCGCGTCGAGCGCGCCGCATCAGGCGAGGAAGCGCTGGATATCCTGAAAGTCCGCCAGTTCGATATCATCTTCATGGACCTGGGCTTGCCCGGTATTGATGGCCTCGGCGCCGTGCGTGAAATCCGCAGCATGGGCATCCGCACACCGGTCATCGCCCTGACCGCCAACGCATACGAAGAAGACCGCCGCGCCAGTTTGAACGCAGGTATGAACGACTTCCTGACCAAACCGATCGAGCTAGTGGCGCTGAAAAACCGCCTGCAAACCTGGACCGGTGAACAGCGGCAAGCCAAAAGCGCTTAGAGCTTATTCCGATCGGATCACACGGATCGGGATAAGCTCTAATGTTTTGCTTTTACGCACTTTTTGATCCGAAAAGAGCGTCACACTTTTCGGAAAGCGCTTAAACCCCCTTCACAGTTCGGCAAACTGCTTTAGGCTGTCCCGATTGTCCGGAGGCCGCCTATGACCACATCACCCGCGCCCGCTGCGCCTGAAAAGAAATCGCTTAAGCAGAGCCTCAAGCCTTTTCTGTCACGGCCCGCCCTGGTGATGATCCTCCTCGGATTCTCCTCCGGCCTGCCGCTGTCGCTGATCTTCGATACGCTTCAGGTCTGGCTGCGTGACGTCAATCTGTCGCTCACCACCATCGGCTATTTCTCACTGGTCACCTTCGTCTACAGCTTGAAATTCGTCTGGGCGCCGGTGCTTGATCGTGTCGGCCTGCCAGCGCTCACCAAAATGCTTGGGCACCGCCGAAGCTGGATTCTGCTGAGCCAGATCGTCATTATGGCGGGGCTATTCACGATCTCCGGCCTCAATCCGCAGGCTCATCTCGGCTGGATGGCGCTCGTGGCGGTGATCATCGGGTTTGCCGGTGCGACGCAGGATATCGTCATTGACGCCTGGCGGATCGAAACGGCCGGTGACTCCACCCAGCATCAGGCCGTCATGGCCACCGCCGCGGCCTGGGGCGCCCGCATTGCGCCTTTCGTTTCCGGCATCGTGCCGCTGGCCCTGGCTGATACGCTGGGCTGGGGATTTGCCTACGCCTTGATGGCGGCCCTTATGGGCCTCGGCATAATCGGTGTGTTGCTGGTGCCGAAAGAGGCTGTGCACAATGTGCGCCCCATAGATTATGGTGATGCGCCGGCCAAGCCCGCGCTGGAACTGGTGGAGTGGCTGGGCCGGCTTGTTCTGATGTTCTTCGCCATCTGCCTGATGGGCGCGGGCCTGACCGCCAATATCGATCTGTTCAAATTCCTGTTCCCGACCGATGCAGCCTTTGAGGCGGTGAAGGCGCTATGGACCAGCAAGAGCTACGGCATTCTGCTGCAATTCCTGTCGGTCCTTCCGGTCGGGCTGGGCCTGCTGATCCTGAGCTGCCTGCCGATCCGCAATCTGGTAACGCGTCCCGGCGCCTATCTGCGCCAGACCTTTGTGGTGCCGATCGTCGCCTTTTTCCAGCGTTACGATAATCTCGCCTGGTTGATTTTGGCCACGATATGCCTCTACCGGATTTCGGACTTCGTGCTGAACGTTAACGGCGCCTTTTATCTTGATCTCGGTTTTGACAAGCTGGCCATCGCCGAGGTGCGCAAGATCTTCGGCGTGGTCATGACCATGCTGGGCGTGGGGATGGGCGGCTTTGTCATGACCCGGTTCGGCATGAAGAAGAGCCTGGTTTTCGGCGCGATCGTCTGCGGCTTTTCCAACCTCGCCTATGCCTGGCTGGCGACGCAGGGCAACAGCCTGACTGCATTTTCAATAGCACTTGCCGCGGATAACATATCCGCGGGCGTGGCCGGCACCGTCCTGATCGCCTATATGTCATCGCTGATTTCAAAGGGCTATGCGGCGCAGCAGTACGCGCTGTTCACCTCGCTTTACGCCCTGCCCGGCAAGCTTCTGGCGTCACAATCCGGCCGTTTGATCGAGACAACTGCGAAAAGCGCCGATAGCGGCGGCTGGTCCTCTATTTTCAAGGGATGGTTCGGTAATTTACCGGCCATATCCTATGAAAAACCAGCGGCTATTCTCAAGGTCAGCCGCGAGGCGCTCGGCACGGGCTATGTCGTCTTCTTCAGTTACACGGCCGCCATCGGTCTGGTCGCCATAGTGCTTTGCCTGTGGCTGGTCCGTGTGCAGAAATTCAAGGACGACGCTGTCGAGTAATGGGGTGAAGGGGCCTGTGGCCCCTTCTGCTTGATCTCATAAAGAAAAAGGGCTGCCCCATTTCAGGGGCGGCCCTTTTTTTTCAAGGTAAGGCGAGGGGTCGCGGACCCCTTCACCCCAAAACGCAACAGCGTCAGATCTTCGCCGATGCCCGGATATCATAGGCCGCGAAGGTCGCCATGGTCAGGATCTTCGACACCGAATCCGACAACTGGCAAATCTGCACCGGCTTGGAGAGCCCCAACAGCAACGGACCGACCACCGTGGCACCGCCCAGCGCTTCGATCATCTTGGTCGAGATCGAGGCCGAGTGAATGGCCGGCATGATCAGCACATTGGCCGGTGCGGTGAGGCGCTGGAAGGGATAGTTGGCCCAGGTGGCAGAATCGAGCGCCACGTCAGGCGCCATTTCGCCTTCAAATTCAAAGTCGACACCGCGCTCTTCGAGCAGACGCACCGCTTCCTTGACGCGGTCCGAACGTTCGCCCGACGGATTGCCGAAGGTCGAATAGCTCATGAAGGCGACGCGCGGAGTGTGGCCCATGCTGCGCACCGCCATGGCGGCTTCGATGGCGATATCGCCCAGTTCTTCCGGCGTGGGCAACTCGGCAACGGTGGTATCGGCCACGAAAATTGTCCGGCCCTTGGCCAGCACGATCGACAGGCCCATGATGCGGCCGCCCGGCGCCGGATCGACCACACGCAGCACATCATCAAGCGACTTGTCGAACGAACGCGTCACGCCGGTGACCATGCCATCGGCGTGACCGGAAATTACCATGGCGGCGGCAAAGGAGTTGCGGTCGAGATTGATCAGGCGATCGACGTCGCGCTTCAGGAAGCCCTGACGCTGCAGACGCGAATAGAGAAGCTGCGAATAGGCGGCATTGCGATGGCTCAGGCGGGCATTGACGATCTCGATGCCTTCCTCGGCCGGATCGATACCGGCGGCGCGCATATTGGCCTCGACCAGGTTTTCGCGGCCACACAGGATCGGTGTGCCAAGGCCCTGCAGCTTGAAGGCGTGGGCGGCGCGAATGACCGAAATATCCTCGCCCTCGGCGAAGACAATACGGCGGCTGGGACGCGAACGCACCGACGAGGTGATGGTTTGTAGGAAGCCGGCCGAGGGATCGAGACGTTGTTCGAGCGACTTGCGATAGGCGTCCATGTCGGTGATCGGCTTGCGCGCCACACCGGTTTCCATAGCGGCCTGCGCCACGAAGGGCGGCACATACCAGATCAGGCGCGGATCGAATGGCGACGGGATGATGTAGTCGCGGCCGAATTTCAGGTGACGGCCCTGGTAGGCGGCGGCCACCTCATCGGGCACGTCCTCGCGCGCCAGCATGGCCAGCGCCTTGGCGGCGGCCAGCTTCATTTCGTGGTTGACGCGGCGGGCGCGGACATCGAGCGCGCCGCGGAAAATGTAGGGGAACCCCAGCACGTTGTTGACCTGGTTCGGATAGTCCGAACGGCCGGTGGCGACAATAGCGTCAGCGCGCACCTTGGCGACGTCTTCCGGTGTGATTTCCGGATCGGGGTTGGCCATAGCGAAGATGATCGGGTTGGCGGCCATGGTGGCCACCATATCCGACGTCAGCACGCCTTTGGCGGAGAGACCCAGGAAGATATCAGCGCCGACCATGGCTTCCGCCAGGGTGCGCTTCTTGGTTTCGGTGGCGTGGACCGATTTCCACTGGTCCATATCGACCGTGCGGCCCTTATAGACGACGCCGTGGATGTCGACGACCGTGGTGTTCTCATGCTTGACGCCCAGGGCCTTGATCAGCGACAGCGACGACAGGCCTGCAGCGCCCGCGCCGCAAAGCACGACCTTGACGTCTTCCATCTTCTTGCCGGTGATTTCCAGCGCGTTGATCAGGCCGGCGGCGGCGATGATGGCCGTGCCATGCTGGTCATCGTGGAAGACGGGGATATCGGCTAGATCCTGCAGAGCGCTTTCGATGATGAAGCACTCAGGGCTCTTAATGTCTTCGAGATTGATACCGCCGAAGCTCGCCGTGATGTTCTTCACCACCGTGATGAATTCGTCGGGGTCTTGCGTATTCACCTCGATGTCGAACGAATCGATGTCGCCAAAGCGCTTGAAGAGAACTGCCTTGCCTTCCATGACCGGCTTCGAGGCCAGGGCGCCGAGATTGCCAAGCCCCAAAACCGCCGTGCCGTTCGAGATCACCGCCACCATATTGCCCTTGGCCGTATAGTCGTAGGCCGCATCGGGGTTTTCAGCGATGCGCAGACACGGCACCGCCACGCCCGGCGAATAGGCCAGCGCCAGATCGCGCTGCGTTGCCATCGGCTTGGTGGGCAGAAGCGCGATCTTGCCCGGCTGCGGATACTGGTGCAGGTGGAGGGCTTCGTCGTCGCTGAAGGTCTGTTTTTCGGTGGGCATATGAAACTCTAAACGTTTGGCAATTGTATTATTATTATTTTCGTTGTGAGCCCAACTCATATAACAAGATCAATGGGTTATAAAGGTCGAACTCGGACGTAAGGTCACTTTTCTTTATTGTCTGACAAATAAATCGGCAAGCTGTTGTTTTTATGGGACTGTTTTCACCGCCCACACGAACCGCCGGCGCAGATTGTGCACACTTTCCGTGACCTTCCCCCTTCTCATGACTGTTAACAATGGTTAACTTCCCCTCCATGAACGCTACCCCAGCCCTTACCCCGCAAGACGCAAGCCCCAATGTCGAGGGCGCTACGCCCGTCATGGCGCAATATATCCAGATCAAGGCGCAGTATCCTGACGCCATCCTCTTGATGCGCATGGGGGATTTCTACGAGATCTTCTTCGAGGACGCCGTCATCGCCTCGCAGGCCCTGTCGCTGGCCTTGACCAAGCGCGGTCAGTTCCAGGGCAAGGATATCCCGCTGGCCGGCGTGCCCGCCCATGCCGCCGACGCCTATATCGCCAAGCTGATCCGGCTGGGCCATCGCGTCGCGGTGTGCGATCAGCTCGAAGACCCGGCCGAGGCCAAGAAACGCGGCTCGAAAGCCATCGTCAAACGCGGCATCACCCGCGTCGTCACCCCCGGCACCCTGACCGAGGATACCCTGCTGGAGGAGCGTGGCGCCAACCGGCTGGTGGCGCTGTCGTCGCGCGGCGGCGTGCTGGCCCTGGCGGCGGTCGAACTTTCGACCGGTGATGTCGAGGTGCTGGAGGTTGAGCCGGCGCAACTGGGCGCGCAGCTCTCGGCGCTTCGCCCTTCGGAAAGTCTCGTGGCCGATCGTCTGGTGCAGGACGAGGCGATCTATCCGCTGCTGAAAATGTATGGCGGTGTGATTCAGCCTCAGCCCTCATCCCTGACCGATCCGGCCAGCGGCGAAGCACGCCTGCTCAAGCTTTACGGCGTCTCGACCCTCGATGGTTTCGGCACGTTTAGCCCCGCCGAGATTTCGGCGCTCGGCCTGCTGGCGGCCTATATCGACCTGACCCAGGCCGGCAAGATTCCGGTGCTAAAACCCCCGTCGCGCGTCATTTCGCAAAACTATCTCAGCATCGATGCCGCCACCCGCAATTCGCTCGAAATCGACCGCACGCAACAGGGCAAGCGCGAGGGCAGCCTGATCGCCGCCATCGACCAGACCGTAACCTCCGGCGGTTCGCGCCTGCTGCTCAGCCGTCTGTCACGCCCGCTCTATCAACCGGCTGCTATCAAGGCCCGCCTCGATACGGTCGAATGGCTGTTGCCGCGCCGCGATCTGCGTGATGCCCTGCGCCATGCCATGCGGTCTTTAAGCGATCAGGCACGCGCCTTGTCGCGGTTGTCGCTCAATCGTGGCGGCGCCCGTGACCTGTGCATCATCGCGCAAGCCCTGCACATCGGTGAAAGCCTCGCCAACGCTCTGAACGATGCGCGTTACGAGACCCCCGTCGATCTGGCCGGCAACCTCGTCACCGCGCCGCAAGAGATTGACGACATCATCGCGGCGCTCGTGCCCTCCCTGCCCCTGCGCCAGTTGCGCGGCAAGCTGGAACAAGCGCTGGTCGAGGAACCGCCGCTGAAACTGAGCGATGGTGGCTTTATCCGTCCCGGCTTCAACACCGATCTTGACGAAGCGCGCTCGCTGCGTGACGACAGCCGTCAGGTTATTCTGGCGCTGGAGCAACGCCTCGCCGCCGAAACCGGCATCGCCATCCGCATCAAGTTCAACAATGTGCTGGGCTATTTCATCGAGCTTAGTCAGAAACTGGCCGAACAGCTCCAGGCGCAGGACAGCCAAAAGCAGTTCATCCACCGCCAGAGCCTGGCCAATCAGGTCCGCTTCGTCACCACCGAACTGATCGAACTCGACGGCCGCATCCAGCGTGCTGCCCAGCAGGGTCTGGCGCTGGAAATGGAGCTGTTCGAGCAACTTCGGGACGAGGTGCGCCTCGCCGCCGCCGAAATTCAGGCCGGTCACGACGCCATCTGCGCGCTTGATGTCTCGGTCGCCAATGCGGTGCTGGCCGAAGACTGGGGCGCCGCGCGTCCCGTCATCGATGATTCAACCCGGCTGGAAATCTGCCGCGGCCGCCACCCGGTCGTGGCCGCGGCCCTGAAAGCACAAGGCAAGCCGTTTACGCCCAATGACGTTGATCTCGATGCTTCCGGCGCGGAATCGGCCCGGCTGTCGCTGGTCACCGGCCCCAACATGGCCGGTAAATCGACCTACCTGCGCCAAAACGCCCTGCTGATCATCATGGCGCAGGCCGGCATGTTCGTACCGGCAAAATCCATGCACCTGGGCGTGGTTGACCGCCTGTTCTCGCGCGTCGGCGCCGGTGATGATCTGGCGCAAGGCCGCTCGACCTTCATGATGGAAATGGTTGAAACCGCCGCCATCCTGACGCAGGCTTCCGAGCGCTCCTTCATCATTCTGGATGAAATCGGCCGCGGCACCGCCACCTATGATGGCCTCGCCATCGCCTGGGCCTGCGCTGAAAACCTGCACGATGTCATCCACGCACGCACGCTGTTCGCCACCCACTATCACGAACTGTCGAAGCTGGAAGGCCGGTTGAAATTCGTCAACAATCTCAGCCTGACCGCGCGTGAGCACAATGGTGAACTGATCTTCCTGCACGAGGCCAAGAAGGGCTCAGCGGATCGTTCCTATGGCGTGCAGGTGGCCCGTCTGGCCGGTATGCCGACCGCCGTGGTGGGCCGCGCCCGCGATATCCTGACCCGCCTCGAAGAAGACAACCAGACGCAAGTCCGGCTCGATGACCTGCCACTGTTTTCCGCCACGCGGCCGCCGGAACCGGCAACAAAAACGCTCTCAAAGCTGGAAACCACGCTCAAGGTTATAAATCCAGACGATTTAAGCCCTAAAGAAGCCTTGGAAGTTATCTATAATTTACACAAATTGCTTAAAGAGTAAGGCCTTCCGCCTTTATGAGTGAATCGCCTCCCATGCTAACCGTCACGCATCCCCTGGCTCCTGCCTATCGCATCGACGGCGCGCAATTGCGGGCGGCGCTGACGGAGGCCTATGAGAACTCAAGCGGCGATACGCTCGACCTGCGCCGCCGCGCCGTGACCATCCTCAAGGAAGCCCTCGACCTTAGCCGCGCCACCGTGCTCGACCGCATGAGCGAGAACAAGGGCGGCTACGCCACCGCCAAGGCGCTGGCGAAATGTACCGACGAGGTTATCTCGGCCCTGTGGGACTTTACGCTTACCCACGTCTATCGCGCCCGCAACCCCACCGAAGGCGAACGCCTCAGCCTGCTGGCCGTCGGCGGCTACGGCCGTGGCGAACTGGCGCCCTATTCCGATCTCGACCTTCTCTTTCTGCGCGCCTGGAAAGAGACCTCGCACTCGGAATCGGTCATCGAATTCATCCTCTACACGCTTTGGGATCTCGGCCTGAAGGTTGGCCACTCATCGCGCACGGTCGAGGAAACCATCAAATACGCCAAGGGCGACCATACCATCATGACGGCGGTGCTGGAGCATCGCCTGATCGCCGGCGACAGGGACCTGGCGAAGGATCTCGACGAGCGACTGACCCATGACGGCCTGAAATCGCATGCCTTCGACTTCGTCGCCGCCAAGCTGGAAGAACGCGACGCCCGCCACATCAAGGCCGGCACCACGCGCTTCGTGGTCGAACCCAATATCAAGGAAGGCAAGGGGGGCTTGCGCGACCTGCACACCCTCTACTGGATCGCCCAATATCTCGCCGGTGGCGCCGGCAAGGATTCGACCGTCCTCAACGCCATCCTGACCGACAAGGAACGCGGCATCTTCATGCGCGCCTTTGATTTCCTGTGGAAGGTACGCATCCTGATGCACACCGCCGCCGGTCGTGGCGAAGAGCGCCTGTCGTTTGATCTCCAGCCCGAAATCGCCCGCCGGATGGGCTTTATCGACCGCGAGGGCGAGCCCAATGTCGAGCGCTTCATGCGCCGCTATTTCGTGACGGCCAAGGAGGTGGGCGCGCTCACCCGCACCTTCTGCACCAAGCTGGAAACCCAGCAGGCCAAGCCCCTGACCCGCCTGTCAAACCTGATCCAGTCCGGCATCATGAACCTGACCAAGGGCGATCATCCGGGCTTCGTGGTCACCAATGGCCGCCTCAGCGTCAACAGCGCCGACATCTTCCAGAAGTCGCCGGTGGCGATGTTCATGCTGTTCAAGATGGCCGATCGTCTTGATCTCGACCTGCACCCCGACGCCTTCACCGCCGTGGCGCGCAATCTCGATCTGGTGACGCCGACCCTGCGCCGTAACCCGGAAGCCGCCAAGCTGTTCCTCGATCTTCTGGTGCGCGGCAAGAACCCCTACCGCACCCTGTCGCTGATGTCGGAAACCGGTCTACTCGGGCGCTATATCCCCGAATTTGGCCGCATCGTCGCGCAAACCCAGTTCAACATGTATCACGCCTATACGGTGGATGAGCACACCCTGCGCGCGGTCGATATCATCCACGGCATCGATACCGGCCGCTTCAAGGACGAGCATCCGCTATCCAGCGTGATCATGCCGCAGATCACCGACAAGGAAAGCCTCTACCTCGCCATGCTGCTGCACGACACCGGCAAGGGCAATGAACTGGGGCAGGAAATCGGCGGCGAGATCGCGGCGCGCAAGGCCTGCGAACGGCTGGGGCTCGAACAGTGGAAGACCGATCAGGTCGCCTGGCTCGTGCGTCACCACCTTGTGCTATCGGACTATGCGCAAAAGCGCGATGTCTCCGATCCGCAAACCGTGGCCTCATTCGCCCATATCGTCGAGACACCGGAACGCCTGCGCCTGCTGCTGGTGCTGACCGTGGCTGATATCCGCGCGGTCGGGCCGGGCGTGTGGAACGCCTGGAAGGGCCAGCTGATGCGCGATCTCGTCTCGGCCACCGAGTTGGCCTTCCGGGGCGGACGCGGCGGCGACACCGTGGCGTGCGTCCGTCAGGATCTGGCCGAGCGCGCCGATGAACGCCGTATCGCCCTCAGCGAAAACAATGCCGACATGGCCGCCTGGCTGAAAACCATGGACGAGTCCTATCTGTTTTCCTTCTCACCGGAAGAGATCAACGATCACGCCGCCCTTGTCCGGAGCGCCACCGATGCGGCGCCGGCGGTGCGGGCGCGTATCGACACCGTGCGCCACGCCACGGCCTTCTCAGTCTCGGCCGAAGACCGCACAGGCCTGTTCGCCGATCTGTCGCGCGCCTTCGCCAATCTCGGCGGCAACGTCGTCGGCGCGCAGGTCTTCACCTCATCGGACGGCAAGGCGCTCGACGTCTTCTATGTGCAGGATTCGACCGGCATGCCGTTCGCCCACGATGACGCACCACGCCAGAAACACGCCGAAACCGCCTTGCAGGCTGCCGCGCGCGGTCAGTTGCCCGAGGCCCTGACGTGGAAATCGGCCATGCCATCGCGCACCGCCGCCTTCGCCATCGCGCCCACCGTGTCCTTTGATGAGGACAGCAACGCCAATGTCACCATCGTCGAGGTGTCGGGGCGTGACCGTCCCGGTTTGCTGGCCGATCTCGTCGAGGTCATGGCCAGGGCGCATATCGATATCGCCTCCGCCCACATTGATTGTTACGGCGAGCGCGCGGTCGATGCCTTCTATGTCGCTGACCACTACCGCAAGTCCCAGCTTAGCGGCGGTCTGAAACAGACGCTGAAAAAGCAGTTGCTGACCGTGCTCGACAAACCGTCGCAAGCGCCCAACAAGCGCAATCTGGCGCGGGCCAAGGCGTCTCTGGCGCGCTGACCACAAGCCTCCGTGATCAGAAATCGACGGCGATGCCCTTGCGTTCCCAATCGCCATAGCGCGTGGGCTCAGGGCCATTAGGGCCGCCCTCCTCGATGGCGCGGGCGATCTCGGCCTCTTCCTGCGCGCGACGCTCGGCGGCCTCGGCCAGGGCGCGCTTGGCAGCGGGGGTCAGCACCTTCTTCGTTTCGAGCGCGCTGAGATCGTTCAGTTTCTCGACCGGTGGCGTTGGAATTTCAGATGACATTTTCGTAACCGTCTTGCGGGTAAGGGCGCTGATTTCCATATCTAGGCCTCAATTCGCTTATTCTCAAGGAGCCACACGTAAAATGAACCCGTTCAAGACCTATCTTCTGCTGGCCGCGCTGACCGCGCTGTTTGGCGTGATCGGCCTGATGCTCGGCGGCCCCACCGGCATGCTGATCGCGCTTGCGCTCGCCGTGGCGATGAACCTGTTCGCCTACTGGAATTCCGATAAGGCCGTGCTGCGCATGTATGGCGCGCAAGCCGTCGATCCCCACACCACCAATGGCCTGCTGCGCGCCTATTACGATGACGTGGCGGACCTGAGCCGTCGCGCTGGCCTGCCCATGCCGGCCGTCTATATCATGCAGAGCGACCAGCCGAACGCCTTTGCCACCGGCCGTGATCCGGAGCACGCCGCCGTCGCCGCCACCACCGGCCTGTTGCAGATGCTGGAGCGCGACGAGATCCGCGGCGTCATGGCGCACGAACTGGCGCACGTCAAAAACCGCGACACCCTGACCATGACGATCACGGCTACGCTCGCCGGCGCCATCTCGTCACTGGCCAATTTCGCCATGTTCTTCGGTAGTTCGCGCGATGACGAGGATGGCCATAACAACATCATCGTCGTGATCCTGATGGCGGTGCTGGCGCCCTTCGCCGCCATGGTGGTGCAGATGGCGATCTCGCGCACCCGTGAATATGCCGCCGATCGCATGGGTGGCGAAATTTCCGGAGACCCGGAAGCTTTGGCGCGGGCGTTGAAGAAAATCGAATCCCATGCGCGCGGCACGGTCAATCACGGCGCCGAACGCAACCCGGCCTCGGCCCATATGTTCATCATCAACCCCTTGAGCGGTCGCGGCATGGACAATCTGTTCTCGACCCACCCGGCGACGGACAACCGCGTCAACGCGCTGATTGCCCTGGGCATGGATATGAAGCGCCGGAGTACGTCTTACGGCCAGACGAGCGTGCCGACGGTTCGATAAGTCAGTAAGGTAAGGTGATCCACAGATTACACAGATTACACAGATTAGATTGTTGATAACGGGTGAAAGTCTGAGTGGCCTTAGATAAGAACTCTTTTCTATGAGTTAGTTACTCCTTAATAAGCCAGCAGAAAGATCTGCCTCCCACGTCTCAAAGTTGAGAAATTAAGATGTCACTGGCCAATCTGGGCGTTTTAGTTCAGCGCCTGTCAACATCGCATGGATGAGATTTAATCGTTCGCCTACGAAATTACGGATCAAATCCTGATCTTCTACAGTTGCCTGTCGCTCTTCCAGTTCTGAAGCCATTTGATCTAGCCTGGCTTATTCACGGTCTCGGCAAAATGTTGCAGCAGGTGTAGCTTAAGGCGTTGTTTTGGAATAGATTCTGGTTACCACACCTGACCTAAATCCCTAACAGCCAAGGCCACACCTGCCATGGACCAGAATACCGATCTTCCGTTTGATTTGCCAAGCGTTTCGCGCAAGAAAATCACCGCCGCGTTCGATGGCGGGCGTATCAGTTCTGATGGTGGCGTCATGCTGCTGTCGGCCGCAGAACGCCACATCGGGATCATCGACCGGCTCTGGCGGCTGATACCGGACCGTCGCAATCCATTTTCGGTCACCCATTCCCTTGCCTCCATCCTGAAGGCCCGCATCTTCGCCATCGCCTGTGGCTATGAGGACGGCAACGATCTGGCCTCTTTGCGCACGGATCCCGCGTTCAAACTGGCGTGCGGTCGACTGCCCGAGGCAGGCAAGGACCTGTGCTCGCAACCGACGCTGTCGCGCCTTGAGAATGCTCCGGATCTTCGCAGCCTCGTCAGACTGACCTATGCCCTAATCGATCAGTATTGCCATAGCTTTGGATCTGCGATCCCGGCTGCGATCACCCTCGATATCGATGACACGGTCGACGTCGTCCATGGTCGGCAGCAGCTGTCGTTCTTCAATGCCCATGAAGGGGAGTACTGTTTTAAACCCATCCACGTCTACGACGTCGCCACGGGGCGGCCAGTCGTAGTCATCCTACGACCGGGTAAAACCCCTTCAGGCAAGGAGGTGCGAGGTTGGGTTCGCAAGATCGTGCGTCGTATCCACAAGCACTGGCCCAACACCCACATCACCCTGCGCGGTGACAGCCACTACGCCAGACCCGAGGTCATGGCCTGGGCCGAACGAAAGGGCGTCGACTATATCTTCGGGCTGGCCGGCTCCAGGCCCTTGCATGCCAAGGTCGAGGCGTTTGCCGACCACATCCGTGTTGTGCGCGCCGAAGAGGACGCGGCGGCTGTACGCGGCTATACCGAAGTCAGCCATGGCGCTGCCTCATGGGGATGCGAGCGACGCGTCATCGCCCGGATAGAGGCGACCCCACTCGGTCTCGATAATCGCTTCGTCGTGACATCCCTGACTGATCCCGACCCGGAAACCTTGTACGCAAAGCTTTACTGCGCCAGAGCCAACGCGGAAAACCTCATCAAACTGCACAAAGCACAGCTCAAAAGTGACCGCACCTCCTGTCGCTGTCCTCTGGCCAATCAGATGCGGCTGATACTGCACACGGCGGCCTATTGGTTGATGCTGGCCGTCAGAGATCAGATACCCAAGACCCACGCGCTGGCAAAAGCCGAGTTCAGGACCCTCCGGCTGCGCTTACTGAAGATCGGCGCCCGGATTAAAGAGACCGCCCACCGCGTCAAGATCGCCTTCGCCGCCGCTTGCCCTGAGGCCGCACTCTTCCGCCAAATCATGGCGGGCCTCAAACCGGCGCCTTCATAAAGGATGGGGCTATGCCCCCAAAGCCACCGACATCCTCATTAACCCCATCGGAGAAAAACAAACCCCTCAGCGCGTGGCGAAAAACACGAAGCCCACAATTGCGGCCGTGAAAAACTCATCTCAAAGGAAAGGGAGAACGAAGCTACCGTGAATAGGATGGGCTAGAAAAAGCTTTAGAAGTCTTGAGAGTAGTGCTCGTTGAAACGAGATAACGTGCCACGGAACGTGAGCCTTGATCCTCTAGGAGCCCGTCCGAGTAACCAGTTTTGGGGTTAGGTATTTTTTGATTTGGTTCGGCAATATCGGGCCCGGCCATTTTTTCGTTGCTGCCAGTCTGTTCAGAAGGTGTTTTGTCTTTAGGTTGCCTTGGCGAGCTTCAGGATGTTGTGAACGGTACAGATCATTGCCCATTCGGCGGATACGTTTTCTATGCCTCGCATTAGAAACTGACGGAAGCCTCTGGCGTGTTTGATCTGGCCAAACACAGGTTCTACCGTCTGCTTTCGTAAACGGTATGGACTTTCATAGCCGCCTTCGCGCAATCGTTTGCGCATCTCTTCCGTTTTGGGCGTTTTGGCCCGGCCGCCATCCGCAGCCGGGCTGTTATGCTTTTGACGTCCGGTTGCAATAAAGGCGTCTATTTTCCGATTTTCCATGGCCGCTATATTGGCTTCGGAGCAATAGCCTGCATCAGCCGATAATTCGTCTGGAGCCTTGCCAGTATTGGCAATAATGGCGTCAACCATAGGCACCAACTGGGTGCAGTCGGCGGCGCAGTTGTTTAAGTCATGCGCCAATATGATCTGAGCCCTGGCGTCCACGGCCACCTGGGCATTATAGCCTTGGATAAATCCATCACGTCCCAGCATGATTTTGCTATCAGGGTCAGTGAAGTTCCGTTGTGTCTTATCGGATGGCATACCTTCGGGCGTTTTCGGCTTAGGTCCACGCTTCTTCCCGGATGATGCTGGTGGGCCGTCTGGATCTTCCGGGTCTTTTCCGGACTTTGCCGCTTCAGCCTTTTTGTTCTCAGACTTTGCTTTGGCCTCGGCCTCAAGGGCGGCTCGTGCCTCCTTGATTTTCGCCAGCCTCTTTTCCTTCGAAGTCATCCAGTCTGGCGTTTCATCGCCACGCTTGTCACCAAACTCTGCATCTTCAGCGGCATCTGCAGCTTCTGCGGACTTAAGCCAACGCGCAACCTCAGCTTCCAGGTCAACCTCGGCGGTCTTCATCCGACCGTAGCTCATAGCCTTATTTTTTGACGCATTGGCCTTCATCTTCGTACCGTCCACAGACACATGGTTTAAGGCAACAAGACCAGCCTTACGGCACAGCGTCAACACCTGCAGGAATAGGCCGGACAACGCGCTCAAGTGACGTTTGCGAAAATCGGAGATCGTCCGATGGTCAGGACGGTTCGGCGTCGCGGTGAGCACCGCAATCAAGTGGGTGACGCGAACCAAGGAGACCGGCAGTCCTGCCCCCAAGCGAATGGGCGGTTATAAACCCAGAAGTCCTCTCAGGATCTAATCGAGATTGGCTCTTGGAACGTACCCAAACTCCGTTCACGTTACGCGGTTTGGTCCGCGAATTGGGTGAGCGCAATGTTCGTGTGGACTATCGATCAGTTTGGCGGTTCGTTCACTCAGAAGGGCTGAGCTTCAAAAAAAAACGATAATGGCGAGCGAACAGGACCGGCCCGATGTTGCGCGTCGTCGAGAGCAGTGGCGCAAATATCAAGGCAGGCTCGACCTGGGACACCTCGTTTTCATCGATGAAACCTGGGCTAAAACCAATATGGCGGCTTTGCGCGGATGGTGCCCTCGCGGACAGAGACTGTGTGGGAAGGCACCCTTTGGACACTGGAAAACGATGACGTTTCTGGCAGCCCTTCGGAGCGATAGAATCGACGCGCCGTGTGTTTTGGACGGACCAATCAACGGAGCGACGTTCAACCTTTATGTCGAGGAATTCCTGGTACCGACACTTAACCAGGGTGACATTGTAATCATGGACAACCTCGGTAGCCATAAAAGTCCAGCTATCCGAAAAGCTATCCGACGTGCTGGAGCAAAGCTCTTCTTCCTGCCACCGTACAGTCCAGACCTCAACCCTATTGAGCAGGTATTCTCGAAACTCAAACACCTGCTCAGGAAAGCCGCGGAGAGATCGGTAGAGACAACATGGCGCAGAATAGGATCGCTACTCGACGCTTTTGAGCCCGAAGAATGCCGCAGATATCTCCAAAACTCGGGCTATGGAGTCAAGTAATGTCATCCCGCTCTAGCTCGAAAATTGGAAACCTGTCGATTTCATCAGCCACACTTGTCATTGTTAATGACGCCCCGCGAATTGAAAGGGGAAAGGGTAGAAAATGCGCCGAGGTCCGATGATAGCTTTCAACCACCTCGTATCCATTCGCCAAGAGGCGCGTCGCAGCGCCTTTTAACTGCCTTTTTCGATGCCATAGGGGAACGAACGCTGTCAGATAGGTGACAATCAAGGCCAACATCGCCCCGAAAAACTGAGCCCAACCTGAAAGCGCTTGACGCGATTCCGTACAACCAATCATTGCTTTCCCTTATAAGGCTCAACGTTTCCGTGCGCCTTTTAACATGCTGTCTCATTTAACCTCAAGCACGGCTTAGGCTATATGTCTGAAGACTTCTCTGAATTTGTAATCCCTGTCTTTGAAACATCTGGCCCTTAATCTGTGCAATCTGTGTAATCTGTGGATACCCCTTAACCTTTCAAAGGTTGACGCACACCCCTCCGGAGCCATATAGGACGCAACCTTCCCAAGCATCTTAGAAAGCGCGCCCCTTATGGCCCCGAACAGACCTCCCGCTGGCAAACCCACCTTCCAGCGCAAGCTCGTCAAGCGTCCGCCGTCGAAAGGCATGGCCGCCAAGATCGCCGCCAAGCAAGCGCCGATCCAGCATCCCGAACCGACCGTGAATACCGACGACGACGGCGATATCGGCATGAACGCCCGCATTGCCGCCATGAGCCTGATCGATGCCGCCTTGACCAAGCGCTCCGGTTTCGACGAAGCCGTGACGCGCGCCGAATTCCTCTCTTTGAGCGAAGGCGAACGCGCCTTTGCTCGCGCCATGGCCCTGCTGGTGCTGCGCCGCTTAGGCCAGCTCGATCACATCATCGAGAAGAAGACCAAGAAGCTGCCGTCCGCCGCCGTCTGCGATCTCCTGCGCGTCGGTCTGGTGCAGATCGGCTTTATGAACGTGCCCGATTTTGCCGCCGTCTCAACCACGGTCAAGCTGGCCGAACGCGCCTCCAACACCCGCCCGTTCAAGGGCCTGATCAACGCCATCCTGCGCGGCGTTATCCGCGAAGGCGGCCTGCCGCCGGTGATCGCCTCACGCCTCGCACCCGACTGGCTCTATGCCCGCTGGAAGGCGGCTTACGGCGAGGACAACGCCAACGGCATCGCCTACATGCTGACCGAGGAACCCGCCACCGATCTGAGCTTCAAGACCTCAGAGGATATGACCGCCCACAAGGACGCGCTGGAAGGCACCGATCTCGGCGGCCTCACCCTGCGCAGCGCCCTGCGTGGCGATGTCCGCGAATGGTCCGGCTATGACGATGGAGTCTGGTGGGTGCAGGATGCCGCCGCCGTGGCCGCCGTCAATATTCTCGGTGAGATCAAGGGCAAGACGGCCATCGACCTGTGCGCCGCACCCGGTGGCAAGACCATGCAGATGCTGAGCCGCGGCGCGTCCGTGGTGGCGCTCGATCGCTCGAAGAACCGCCTCAAGCGCGTCGAGGAAAATCTGGAACGCACGAAGCTTTCCGCCGAAATCCAGATGGCCGACGCCGAAAGCTTTGAGGACAATCGCAAGTTTGACATCGTGCTGCTCGATGCGCCGTGTTCGGCCACCGGCACCCTGCGCCGCCAGCCCGATGTGCTGTGGGGCACCAAGCCGGCCGATATCGCCAAGCTGGCCGATGTGCAGCATCGCCTGCTCGATTCGGCGGCGAAGCGCGTCAAGACCGGCGGCGATCTGGTCTATTGCACCTGTTCGCTGGAGCGCGAAGAGGGCGAGACCCAGGTCCTGGCCTTCCTGCGCCGCAATAAAGATTTCGTGCTGAACACGGTTTCGCCGGAAAGTGCTGCTGAACTCGGTATTCCGGCGGACTCGGTACGTGAAGAAGGCTGGCTGCGCCTGTTACCGCACCAGCGCCCCGGTGGTCAGGACGGTTTCTTTATCGCCCGCCTCAGCCGCCAACCCGGCCAATAAGAGTTGACCACCTCCACACAAGCGCTTTAAGCACTGAAGAGCGCTTTTTGGCTCAAAATCCGCGAGTACCCCGATCATGACCACGCCCCTGATTTGCCCGTCCATCCTGGCCTCCGACTTTTCCAAGCTTGGCGAAGAGGTCCGCGCCATCACCGAAGCGGGCGCCGACTGGGTCCATATCGATGTCATGGACGGCCATTTCGTGCCCAATATCACCATCGGGCCGGACGTGGTGAAGGCCCTGCGGCCGCACTCGAACCTGCCGTTCGATTGCCATCTGATGATCTCGCCGGTCGACAGTTTCCTTGAGGCCTTCCGCAATGCCGGTGCTGACTATATCAGCCTGCATCCGGAAGCCGGCCCTCACCTGCACCGCTCGTTGAAATATATCCGCCAGTTGGGCGCCAAGGCCGGCGTCGTGCTCAATCCGGCCACGCCTGTCGAGATCCTTGACTGGATCATGGACGATATCGATCTGGTGCTGGTGATGAGCGTCAATCCGGGCTTCGGTGGCCAGAGCTTTATCGATGGCCAGTTGAAGAAGATCGAGGTCATCCGCAAGAAGCTCGATGCCGTCGGGCACCACGCTATTCTGCAGGTCGATGGCGGCGTCAATGCGGCCAATGCGCACCTCTGCGTCGAGGCCGGCGCCACGGCCATGGTCGCCGGAACCGCGGTCTTCAAGGGCGGGCCTTCGGCTTACGCGGCTAACATCAAGCAACTCAAGGGGCTTTAATTCCCCATGCAGGCCTATGAGTTGACCCCGCTTGCCGATGTGATCAAAGCCGCGACGCCCTGGCAAAAGGTCGTTGGGGCGTGGTTGCGCAAGCAGGCCGGGGCCGAACTTTTCGGTATGCCGGGCTATCGCCTGACGCTGAAAGGCCGCGTGCCGGATGGCTTTCTGGCCGCGCCGCACGATGGCCGTCCCGCCAACGCGCTTGCCGGCAAGGCCATTCTCTCCGGCCGTTTTGCGCTGGCCAATGCGCGCATGAGCGTTCAGGGCTCCGGCGATCCATGGAACCGTCCGTCGCCGACCCGCGCCTTCGCCATCGAACTGCACCGTTTCTCGTGGCTCTCCGACCTGATGACGCAGGGCGATGACGGCGCACGCGAGGCCATGCGCCTGTTCCTGCTGTGGCAGCGCACTTTCAGAAGCTGGACCCCCTTCACCTGGGGCGAGGAAGTCCTGCCGCGCCGCCTGATCAACCTGGCCATCCATACCCGCCGCATGGCCGCCGTATCGCGCCCGGAAGAGGTGCATCTCCTGTCGCAATCTCTGGCCGAACAGGGCCGCCACCTGCTGCGCCTGCACCAGAACGCCGCGCATCAGGCCAGTCGCGCTGTAGCGCTGGTGGCGGTTGGCTGTGTGCTGTCGGGCGGTGTCGGCGATGCCTTCCGCAAGAAGGGCCTGAAACGCTTGCCGCGCTCTTTGCGCAAAGCCATGCTGAGCGATGGCAGCCATGCCTCGCGCAGTCCGCAGCAGGGTCTGGAACTGCTCTACGACCTGCTGCTGCTGATCGATGGCCTGAGCCAGCGCAGCCAGGCGGTGCCCGATTACATTGAGCAGCATATCGATCGCCTGTCGCGCTTTGTCCGCACGCTTAGCCACCCCGATGGCAGTCTGGTCGCTTTTCAGGGTTCGGAATCGCTGCTGGAAGACCAGATCGCGCCAGCCATGATCCAGACCGAAGCCAGCGCCTCCAATTTGCCGACTGTGCTCGAACAGGGCCGCTATCACTGTATGCTCGGCCGGTCTTTAAGCGTCTATGTCGATACCGGCGAGGCCAAGGCTGGCGATTTCGGCTTTGCCGCCTGTGACTATCCGATGAGCTTCGAGGTTTCGGGCGGGCGTGACAAGCTGATCGTGTCGCCCGGCTGGTCACCGGCGCAGTCTGATCGTGAGGCCTTTCGTGTGATTGGCGGGGCCAATACGTTGAGTATCGGCGATGAAGTCATCCTCAAGCCGCTGTCGGGTAAGTTCGGCGAACTGCTGCACTTCACGCTGGAGGGTCTGCGTTACAAGGTGCGCAGCCGCCGCGTCGAGGCTGAGGAATCCGGCACCCTGCTGGAGATGGAGCACGAGGGCTGGCGGCCGAAGTTTGGCGTCAAGCACGAGCGCCGCCTCTATGTCGATGCCCTGCGTGACGAACTGCGCGGCGAAGAACGCCTGACGCCGATCGCCAGCAAGAACAAAAACCTGCCGCTCAACGCCAACTACACGGTGCGCTTCCTGCTCCATCCGGAGGTTCAGGCCTCAATGGCGCGCGACAAGAAAAGCATCCTGTTGCGCGGCCCCGGTGGCCGTGGCTGGTGGCTGCGCCATGACGCCCGTGATGTGACGCTCGATGAGGGCATGGTGTTTGAAAAGGGTGTGGCGCGCAAAACCACCCTGATCACCCTGCATGGCACCGCTCGCTTAGATACAGTGACGCGCCTGCGCTGGAAGCTGTCTCCGGCCGAGGCGTGACGCCAGGTCTTTACAGGATCAGCCTATTCTCCTGACTGCATCTTTACATCGTAAAACGGATACTCCCGGCTAAATCCGCGCTCCGAAATGCGCACAAGGAGTATTGTCATGTCACGTTTTCTGAAAACTACCGCCGCCGCCCTGGTTACTCTGGGTCTTGTCGCCGGCACCGCCGCGATCCCTTCGGTCTCGCAGGCCTATCCGCAATATCGCTGCAAGTATGAGCAAAAGCAGTCCGGCCAGAAGGGCGCGGTCGTAGGCGCCATCGCAGGCGGGCTGATCGGCAGCCAGATATCCAAGAATGAGCGCGGTCTCGGCACGGTCGGCGGCGCGGTGGCCGGGGGTCTGATCGGCAACAAGGTCGGCAAGAACAATGCCAAAAAGCGTTGCGTCGATGAAGAGGCCTATCGCACGCGCACAGTCTATGAAACCGACAAGCACGGTCGCCGCCACAAGGTCGTTTATCGCTACGTTCGCTAAAATAATTTTAGACCGACCTGATAGAAAAGGGCCCCGCTGATCTTAGCGGGGCCCTTTTCTATCAGGATGACAGCCCTGTCTAAGCGCTTCAAAAATAAATGCTTTCCTGAACAGGCATGAACGAAGCCGTCAAATCCCGTTCAGGTTCAGGGGGCTATAACTGTCCTCATGAACGGCACATCGGATCAACCGGTCGCCACAGACACGAAGGACTAAAGTTATGAGCAAGATCTTTAAAAACACTATGGCCGCTGTTGTCACTTCCGGCCTGATCATCGGTTCCACCACGGCTGTCATGGCCCCGACCTCGGCTTCGGCCCGCACCACCTATCAGTGCGAGGTCACCAAGTCGAACAGCGCCAAGACCGGCGCCATCCTCGGCGCTCTGGCCGGCGGTTTGCTGGGCAGCCAGGTCGCCAAGAATGAAAAGGGTCTGGGCGCCGTTGGCGGCGCCGTCGTCGGCGGCCTGCTGGGCAACAAACTCGGCAAGGATCAGGGCAAGGACACCTGTAACAAGGCCGAAGCCGCCATGGAACGCCAGCGTTATGAGGACCGCAACTATGGCTACCGCAGCCAGCCGGTTCGCTACAACAGCTACAAGCACTACAGCAATGGTGATCGCTACGGGTCTCGCTACTAAGTACCCCTGGTAGTTTGAGATCGCGATGACCAGCGAAGCCTCCGCCGTGCTCACCCACGGCGGAGGTTTTGTTATAAATCTTTGGGCCATGCTCACCCACGGCGGAGGTTTCGTTGTGAGTTTTTGGGCCGTGCTCACCCGCGGCGGGGGTTTTGTCATATGTGGTCGCAGCTTGTTATCCCGCTGGCCTAGGCAAATGTGACGGGTTCGTGTACATGCGGGGCAAATTTCCTCCCCCCACATACGGATAGCCCATGCCCGCCGCTCCTGATTTTCCACCCGCCGCCGATCTCGTCACCCCGAAACGCGCCCTGATCTCGCTCTCCGACAAGACCGGCCTGATCGAAGCCGGCCAAGCGCTCGTCGCGGCCGGCGTTGAACTGCTCTCGACCGGCGGCACCAAGGCGGCCCTGCAAAAGGCCAATATCGCCGTCAGGGACGTGGCCGACATTACCGGTTTTCCGGAAATGATGGATGGTCGCGTCAAGACGCTTCATCCTAAGGTGCACGGCGCGCTGCTCGCCTATCGTGATGCCCCCGAACACGCGCAGGCGCTGAAAGACCACGACATCCAGCCGATCGATATCGTCTGGATCGACCTCTATCCGTTCGAGGCCACTATTCAAAGCGGCGGGGCCTTTGAAGCCGCCATCGAAAACGTCGACATCGGCGGACCGGCCATGATCCGCTCATCGGCCAAGAACCACCCCTATGTCAGCGTGTGCGTCGACAAGGCCGGCATGGATGAAGTGCTAGCCGCCCTTAAGCACACCGGCACGACATCGCTGGCCCTTCGTAAATCCCTGGCTGCCCGCGCTTTCGCCCGCACAGCCTCTTACGATGCCGCCGTCTCGACCTGGTTCGCCGGTCAGTTGGGCGATGCCTACCCCGAACGCAAGACCATCGGCGCCACCCGCCTGCAAACCATGCGCTACGGTGAAAACCCACACCAGTCCGCCGCCTTCTACAAGACCGGCGAAGATCGCCCCGGCGTCGCTACCGCCAAGCAATTGCAGGGCAAGGAACTGAGCTACAACAACGTCGCCGATACCGACGCCGCCATCGAACTGGCGTCGGAATTCGACCCCGCCGCTTCGGCCGCCTGCGTCATCGTCAAGCACGCCAATCCGTGCGGCGTCGCCACCGGCCCGGACCTTTTGACCGCCTATAAGCGCGCGCTCGAATGCGATCCGGTGTCGGCCTTCGGTGGCATCGTGGCGCTCAACCGCAAGCTCGACAAGGCCACCGCCGAAAAGATCGTCGAGGTCTTCACCGAGGTGGTGGTGGCGCCGGATGTCGATGAAGACGCCATCGCCGTGTTCGCCGCCAAGAAGAACCTGCGCCTCTTGATCACCGGCTCCCTGCCCGATCCGCTGGCCGGCGGTCAGGTGTTCCGTTCGGTGGCCGGCGGCATGCTGGTCCAGTCGCGCGACACCGCCCGCATCACCGCGGCGGATCTGAAAGTGGTCACCAAGCGCCAGCCGACCCCAGCCGAGATTGAGGACATGCTGTTCGCCTTCACCATCGCCAAGCACGTCAAGTCGAACGCCATCGTCTACGCCAAGGATGGCCGCACGGCGGGTATCGGCGCCGGTCAGATGAACCGCCGCGATTCCGCCCGCATCGCCCGCCTGCGCGCTCAGGAGGCCGCGGAAGGTCTGGGCCTGACCGAGTCTCTGGCCAAGGGGTCGGCCTGCGCCTCGGAAGCCTTCTTCCCGTTCCCCGATGGCCTGCTGGAAGCCGCTGCTGCCGGCGCCACCGCCATCATCCAGCCGGGCGGTTCGATGGGCGATCAAGCGGTGATCGACGCCGCCGACGCCGCCGGACTGGCGATGGTCTTCACCGGCGTTAGAGTTTTCAGACACTAATTCAAGTAAGAAACCCCACCACCACCACGCCTCAAGTGAGGACTAGCGAAATGGTGGTGGGGTTTCTTACTTCCAAGCTCAGCAAAAAGCCCCCTGAAGTTAAACTTCAGGGGGCTTTCTTATGGGGCCTACCTTAAAGCTTAAACCGGCGCTTTGATGTCACCGGTGAACTTGCCCTTGAAGGCCATATCCGACAGGGCCTGACGCTGCGAAGGCGCCTCACGCGGCTGAAGGAAATCAGCCAGGGTGCTGACATCGCCCTGATAACCAATGGCGACGGCGGCCTCGACCTTGAGGTTTTCCGGCAGTTCGAGCACAATCGGCGCCTTGTCATACTCTATGCCCGCCATGCAGTGGGCCACGAGGCCGAGCGCATGGGCTTGCAGGCTCAGCGACATAAAGGCCGAACCGGCGTCAAAGCTGTTGGTGATGTTTTGGCGCTCGCCATCAAACGTCTTGACCGAGGTGACGAAGATCAGGGCGCCGGCATTCTTCGCCCAGCCTTCGTTGAAGGGGATCAGCAGCGACAACAGGGTGTCGAATTCCGGCTGCCCCTTCACGCCATAAAAGAAACGCCACGGCTGTAGGTTGGAGGCCGACGGCGCCCAGCGCGCGGCTTCGAGAACAGTCAAAACCTGCTCCTCGGTCACAGGCTTGTCGGCAAAGGCGCGGGGCGACCAACGCTCGGTAAACTGTGGCAGGATAGGGTAATTCGGGGTGCGCGAAGGGGTCGTCATAAGGAAAGAACTCGCTGGCTAAATATATTAAACACTGGCTTTTAGGGCCGATTTCTGATTCACCAGAGGATGATCCTGCGGTGCACCATCAATACGTAACCATATGTGTGACAGTTCAGGCGTTTTGCAAGGGATAAAGTGATTGCTCGATACAATTCAGCACCGATTTTCCATCCTTGAACCCTACATCACCGCCTACGGCCCCAGCGACAAGACGCCGCGCCCGGCCGTGCTGCTTTTTCACGCCTGTAATGGCGTGCGCGATCATATCCATGCCTATGCCCGTCAGGCCGAGGCGCTCGGCTATCGCGCCTATGTCATCGATTCCTTCCTGCCGCGCGGCTGGGATCACAATGCCGCGATGAGTTTGGTCTGCACCGGCCTGGCCCTGCATGGCTATGAACGTTCGGGCGATGTGCTGGCGGCGATCTGGGGCCTCGGCCAGCGTCCGGAGGTCGATGCCGACCAGATCATGCTGGCTGGCTGGAGCCACGGCGGCTGGGCCATTATGGACCTGATGACCGAAAAGCTGACCCGCGACGGCGAAGCCCGCCTGAAAAACCCGACTCCAGAGCCGATGGCGGGCGTCAAGGGTGTGTTCCTCGTCTATCCGTATGTCAATTTCCCAGCGCGTTCCAATACGCATGGCTGGGAATATAATCCCAAGACACTGGCCGTGCTGGCCAAACAGGATTTCCTGACCGCACACAGCCACGCCGACCATATCTTCAATCATTTGAAAAGCGAGGGCGTGCCGATCGAACGGCTCGATCTCGATTGCACCCATTGCTTCGATGAAGACAGCAGTCTTCATTTTGGTCCGCTAATGGCCTATGATCAGCGTAGCCATGAAAAAACCGTGGCGGCGTTCGAAGGTTTCCTCAAGGATACCTTTATCTAGGATTTCAGAGCTCAAGGGGGCGCTTGAGCTACAAGAATGGGGGAATGACATGGATACGATGGCGCAGCGCTATGCTCTGCTGGAACCGCACATCACGGTGTACGGGCCGCAGGATGAGCTGGTCCGACCGGCGGTCGTTATGTTCCATGGCTGCGGCGGCATGCGGCCCCACGTTCACCTTTATGCGCAAGCCGTGGCCCTGACCGGTGCGCGCGCCTATGTCGTCGATAGTTTCACACCGCGTGGCTGGGATCGTAACTTTGCCGTCTCATTAATCTGCACTGGCGCGGTGTTGCAGGGCTATGAGCGCGCCGGTGATGTGCTGTCGGTGCTGTGGGGGCTTAAGCAAAGCGGCCGCGTCGATATGGACAAGGTGATCCTCACCGGTTTCAGCCATGGCGGCTGGTCGATCATGGACCTGATGACCTCACCGCTGAGCACGTCTGGCAACGTCAAGATCGCCGATCCCGATCCGGCTCTGGTCGCGCGCGTGAAGGGCCTTTTCCTCATCTATGCCTATCTCAATTTTCCCGCCCGCACCAATTCGGTGCCCTGGCAGTTCAAACCCAGAACCTTTGCCGTGCTGGCGAAGAAAGATCATCTAACACCGATCAAGCATGCCGAAAAAACCTTTCTAAAATTGCAGGCGCAAGGCGTCGATGTCACCACGCTACAACTCGACGCCACACACGCCTTCGATGAGGAAGACAATAAGGGCATGGTGATGAGGTATGACGCCGATATCATGCAGACCTCGCTCGAAACCCTTCTGAGTTTCACCACCGGGCTTTTCGACCTGCCGCAAGCTTCCGAACGCGCAGCCGGTTAAACGCCATGGCGCTCGATACGCTGCACCAGCGCTTTGAGAGACTGGCGCCCCATATTCTGACCTACGGCCCGCCGGATGATCTGCCGCGCCCGGCGATTCTGCTGTTTCATGGCTGCGGCGGCATTGCCGAAAACCTGCTGATCTATTGCCAGATGGCGGCGCGGGCCGGCATCCGCGCCTATATCATCGATAGTTTCGCACCCCGCGGGTGGTCGCGCAAACACGCCTCGAACTGGGTGTGCAAGGGGCTGAAACTGCGCGGCTATGAACGTTCCGGCGATGTGCTGGCGGCGCTTTATGGTGTGTCGCAACGGCCAGAGATCGATAGGTCGCGCCTTATGCTGGCCGGCTGGAGCCACGGCGCCTGGGCCATTATGGATCTGATGACGCAAAAGCTCGACAAGCCCGGTGATGCCCGCCTCAGCGATCCGGCGGCGTCATGGCTGGATGGCGTGACGGGGCTGTTCCTCGTCTACCCCTATATCAATATCATGGCGCGCTCGGTAACTCGGCCGTGGGCGCACAAGCCGAAGACGATGGCGGTGCTGACGCTGAAAGATCACCTCGCCAGCTATCGTCATTCGCTGAAACTGGTGCGGAGTTTGCGCAAACAGGGCGTAGCGGTCGAGACCCTGACCTTCAACGCCACCCATGCCTTTGACGAAGAGGGCATCGATAAGACACGGATCATGGCCTATGACCAGGCGGCGCTGGCCTCAACCCTGGAAGCGTTTCAGGACTTCATGGCGGAAACCCTGAAAAGCTGACTTACATCTTCATGTCGCCGTGATCCATGTTACCGGACGTGCCGGTCTTGGCCAAGGGCGTGTTGGAGACGGGCATGGACAGGGTAATCGGGCCGGCCTTTTCAAACACCAGCGTGACATCGACCTTATCGCCCGCCTTGGGGCGTTCGGTCAGGCCTTCCAACATGATGTGATTACCGCCGGGGGCGAAGGTCAGGGTGTCGCCGGAGAGGATCTCGAAGCCATCGTTGGCCTCGGCCATTTCCATCACCGTGCCATTCATCTTCATGGTATGCAGGGTTGTGGTGGTGGCGCAGGTGCAGGAGGCGGAGAGCAGGCGATCGGCGGTGCTGCCCTTGTTGGCGATGGTGACGTAGGCGGCGGTGTTCGGATTGTTGCCGAGCGCCGCCCGCATAGCATAGTCCGTCATGTTGAGGCTGGCCTTGACCACCTCGCCGCTGGCGTCGCTGGTAGACGAGACCGTGGTGGTCTCCTTAGCCTTGTCGCAAGCGGTGAGTGCGAGGGCGGCGCCCACGAAAACCAGTGCCAGTTTCTTCATGTCCGTTCCCTTTATGTAACGGGGTGCAGGGGTCTTGACCCCGCAACTACCCCCATAATCCGATAATCTTCTTCACGTCCTTCACAACCGGATCGGCCACGGCACTGGCGCGCTCGGCGCCCTTGGCCAGAACCCGGTCGATTTCCGCCGGATCGTTAATGAGCTGCCGCAGCTTCGTCGAAATCGGTGACATTTTTTCGACCACGACCTCAGCCAGGGCCGGTTTGAAGGTGCCGAAGCCCTTGCCGCCGAAATCCCTGAGCACGTCGGCAACCGTTACGCCGGCCAGCGCCGCATAGATGCCGACCAGGTTCTTGGCTTCGGGGCGGCTTTCCAGACCTTCGGCGTCTTCCGGCAGCACGTCGGCGTCGGACTTGGCCTTCTTGATCTTGGAAGCGATGGTGTCGGCGTCGTCGGTCAGGTTGATGCGCGAATTATCCGATGGATCGGATTTCGACATCTTGGCCGTGCCGTCACGCAAGGACATGATGCGCGCGCCGGGCCCCTGATAGAGGGTTTCGGGGATCGGGAAATAATCGGTGTCGAAGTCGTGGTTGAACTTCTTGGCGACGTCGCGGGTCAGTTCCAGGTGCTGGCGCTGGTCCTCGCCGACCGGCACATGGGTCGCCTTGTAAACGAGAATGTCAGCGGCCTGCAGCACCGGATAGGTATAGAGGCCCACCGAAGCACGCTCCTTGTCCTTGCCAGCCTTGTCCTTGAACTGGGTCATGCGGTCGAGCCAGCCGAGGCGGGCGACGCAGTTGAGCAGCCAGGCCATTTCGCTGTGGGCGCGCACGGCCGACTGCGGGAAGATGGTCGACTTGTCGATATCAACGCCGGCGGCCAGATAGCAGGCGGCGATTTCGCGCGTTTGCTGAAGCAGCTTGGCCGGTTCCTGCCAGACGGTGATCGCGTGCAGATCGGCGATCATGTAAAAACGCTCGGCGTCATCACCTTGCATATCGGCGAACTTCTTCAGCGCGCCGAGATAGTTGCCGAGGTGCAGCGAGCCAGAGGCCTGGATGCCGGAGAGGATGCGTTTCCCGAAGGTCGTCGTGGTCATGTCAGTTCCTAGCGACGCTTAAGCATCGCCTTCAGTTCGCGCGGCTTGATCGCGCCCGTTACAAAGAGCAGTCCGATATAAAGGAAGAGGCCGGCGAAACAAACCCCCAGAATGGCGATTTCCTTGACGCCATGCGGGAAGACGGCGGTAATCTGGCCCTCGATCAGGCTGCGGAACTGATCGCATACCAAAAGAAACGCCGCCATGCCGACGCCGGCGATCAGCACCTTGGTCAGGCCCGAAGCGCTGCGGGTAGAGAGGTGCCACATCTTGCGACGGATCAGGCTGATCAGCATCAGGATGACATTGGCCCAGGCGCCGGCAGAGGTGCCGATGGCAAGACCGGCCACGCCGATATAATGGAACAGGGTCAGGCCTACGACCAGATTGACCGCCACATTGACCATGGCGAACTTCATCGGGCCAAAGGTGTTCTTGCGGGCATAGAAGGCGGGGCTGAGGATGCGTGTCAGCACGAAGGCCGGCACGCCCCAGCCATAATGCAGCAGGGCGCTGGCGGTCTGATGGGCGTCATAGACGTGGAATTCGCCGCGCGTGAACAGGCCGTCGATCAGGAAGAACGGAATGGCGATCAGCGCGGCGGCAGCCGGCAGGGTCAGGGCCATAGAGAAGATGAGGGCGTCGTCCATGGTGTTCTGCGCGCCGTCATGATCCTGCGCCTGCACCGCACGCGACAGCGCCGGCAGAAGGGCCACGCCAATGGCGACACCCACAAGCCCGAGCGGCAGTTGATAAAGGCGGTCGGCGTAGTTCAGCCACGAACGCGCGCCGGGCACAGCCGAGGAAAAGGCCTGCGAGATAAAGACGTTGATCTGAGTGGCGGCGGCGGCCAGAGCGCCGGGAATGGCCAGCCACATCAGCTTTTTAATATCGGGTGTCAGGCGCGGCAGGACGAGTACGCCGATCTTCGCCCCGACACGGCGGATACCCCAGAACAGCAGGCCCGCTTGCAGGATACCGGCGGCCAGCACGCCCCATGAGGCCGCATAGGCCGCCTGAATCGGATCGTGCTGCGGAATGACGGCGATCAGCATGACGGCATTGAGCACAGTCGGCACGGCAGCCGAGATGATAAAGCGACCGCGCGCATTGAGCACACCTGACATCAGCGCCACGATGGCCATGCACGGCAGATAGGGCATGGTTATCTGGGTCAGGATGATGGCCAGCTTGAACTTGGCCGGGTCGCTGAAATAGCCGGGATTGATGACGTGCATCAGCCACGGCATGGTCAGTTGCGAGGCCAAGGTCAGAACGAGTGTGGCGAAGGTCAGGGTGGCCATGGCGTCGCGCGCCAGCTTGTCGGCGGCTTCCGGGCCTTCCTGCACCAGAACCGCCGAATAGGACGGCACAAAGGCGGCGGTGAAGGCGCCCTCGGCAAAGATGCGGCGGAACAGGTTGGGGAAGCTGAGCGCGGTGTAATAGGCGTCGGCGGCGATATTGCCCGACGCGCCGAGCACGGCCGAGATAACCAGATCGCGCGCCAGCCCCATGAAGCGGCTGATCAGGGTGAAGAAGCTGTTGATCAGAGAGTTCTTGACCAGCCCGGAGGACTTGCGCCCAGGCTGGTTTTCAGGCGCTTCGGGAGTTTCGATTTCAGCCACGGACATACTCAATTGGGGTGCGCTTCCGCTTTAGGCCCGCCGCGAATTTCATACAAGCGGTTTTGCGTTAACGGCAAGGGGCCACAGGTTCTCACCAGCGGCTTTTTATACCGTCACCTGCGTCCCCAGTTCGACCACACGTCCCGGCGGGATATGGAAGAACTCGGTCGGGTTAGCGGCGTTTTTCATCAGGAAGATGAACAGCTTGTCCTGCCACAGCGGCATGCCCGAATTGGCCGACGGCACCACAGAGCGTTTGCCGACAAAGAAGCTGGTGGAGAGGATGTCGAACTTCAGGCCGCGCTTGCGGCAAATGCCCAGGGCCTGCGGAATGTTGGGCGTTTCCATAAAGCCGAAGGTCAGGGTGACGACGGTGAAATCGTCGTTGAGCGGCGTGATGGTGACCCGCTGATCAAGATCGACGCGCGGGGTATTGGCGGTTTTGACCGTCAGCACGACGTTCTTTTCATGCAGCATCTTGTTGTGCTTGAGGTTGTGCATCAGGGCCACCGGCGCAACGTCAGCGTCCGAGGTCAGAAAGATGGCGGTGCCGGCCACGCGGTGCGGCGGGCGCTTCTTCATCATCTCCACCAGATCGCTCAGGGGCAGGCTGTCACGCGTCGCCTTGGCCGCCAGAATGTGCGAGCCCTTGATCCAGGTGGCCATGACGAAGATCAGGATACCGCCAAACGCCAGAGGCATCCAAGCGCCCGACAAAAGCTTGGTCAGGTTGGAGGCCATGAAAATCGCCTCGATGATGCCAAGCGGCACCAGCAGGGCCAGGGTGCGCAAGCGCGACCACAGCCAGATCTTGCGAATGACGATATAGGCCATGATGGTGCTGATGAACATGGTGCCGGTGACAGCGATACCATAGGCCGAGGTCAGGGCTTCGGAGCTTTTGAAAATGGCCACCAGGAAGACGACACCGATCATTAGCATCGTGTTCATCTGCGGCACGAAGATCTGCCCGGCCTGGGTCTCGGAAGTACGGCGGATATCCATGCGCGGCAGAAGCCCAAGCTGCACTGCCTGCTGTGTCATGGAAAAAGCACCGGTGATGACGGCCTGCGAGGCGATGACCGTGGCCAGTCCGGCCAGGATAAGAACCGGCCAGTAGAAGGCTTCCGGCACCATGCGCCAGAACGGGTTGCTTTGCGCGGTCGGGTCAACCAGGGTCAGGGCGCCCTGGCCCAGATAGTTGAGCATCAGCGCCGGGAAAACGATCCAGATCCAGCCCCGGTTGATCGGCTTTTTACCGAAATGGCCCATATCGGCATAGAGGGCCTCGGCGCCGGTCACGACCAGAAATACGCTGCCCAGAATGATAAAGCCGGTGACACCGTTGGCCAACAGAAAGCTCAGGCCGTAGTGCGGGCTGAGCGCCGCCAGGATCGCCGGCTTTTGAATGATGTAATAGACGCCCATCCCGGCGATGACGACAAACCACAGCAGCATGATCGGGCCAAACAGCCGCGCCACCTTCTCCGTACCGCGCGACTGGGCCAGAAACAGGGCGATCAGAATAACGAAGGCGATGGGCAGGATATACTGATCGAGACTGTGGCCGATGCCCGGCGCATCCTTAACGCCTTCGACCGCGCTCAAAACCGACAGGGCGGGGGTGATGATACTGTCGCCATAAAAAAGCGCCGCACCGCAGACGCCGAGAAAGAACACGGTCGGGGAATAGCGGCCGAGCGCCTTTTGTGCCAGCGCCATCAGGGCCAGGGTGCCGCCCTCGCCGGCATTATCCGCCCGCATCAGGAAGATGACGTATTTGATCGTCACCAGCAGAACCATCGCCCAGAAAACGAGAGAGATGACGCCGTAGGTCGCCAGATGCGGATCCGTGCCGGCGCGCGCATGATGCAGCGCTTCCTTCATGGCGTAGAGCGGGCTGGTGCCGATATCGCCAAACACCACGCCGACCGCGCCGATCATCAGCGCCGTTTGACCCGACTTGCCGTGACCCGGCTCGGTCTGGCCGGTAATGTCGTTCGCCATATAGTCTTTCCGGCCCTTATACGAGTTATCAAAGCGCGCACATATAGCGTATCGAAGACAGGGCGGGGTGTATAGATTTTGTATAGATTTAAGCTGTGGCGTTACACCGTCACCTGCGTCCCCAGTTCGACCACACGTCCCGGCGGGATATGGAAGAACTCGGTCGGGTTAGCGGCGTTTTTCATCAGGAAGATGAACAGCTTGTCCTGCCACAGCGGCATACCCGAATTGGCCGACGGGACGACATTGCGCTTACCAAGGAAGAAGCTGGTGGCCATGATATCGAACTTGAGGCCGAGCTTGCGGCACAGGCCCAGCGCGCGCGGCAGGTTCGGGCTTTCCATGAAGCCATAGTGCAGCGTCACCTTCTTGAAGTCCTCGTTGATCAGCTCGATGGTGACACGCTTGTCTTCCGCCACACGCGGCACGCCGATCGTCTTCACAGTCAGAATGATGTTCTTCTCGTGCAAAACCTTGTTGTGCTTGAGATTGTGCATCAGGGCGACGGGCGCCGAACTCAGCATCTGAGGTCAGAAAGATCGCGGTGCCGGCCACGCGGTGCGGCGGACGCTTTTTCAGCATATCAACCAGATCGAGCAGGGCGACGCTGTCACGGCGCGACTTTTCGGTCAGGGTGCGGGTGCCGGTGGCCCAGGTCAGCATGATCAGCACGAGCATGGCACCGAGTAGCAGCGGCAGCCAGGCGCCTTGCGGAATCTTGAGCAGATTGGAGCCGAAGAAGATCAGATCGAGCGCGCCGAGTGGCACCAGCAGAGCCCAGGCCTGCCAGCGCTTCCACTTCCAGACATGGCGCAGGAAGACATAGGCCAGCAGCGTATCGACCAGCATGGCGCCGGTGACGGCGATGCCATACATCGAGGTCAGGCGGTCGGTTGAGCGGAAGACGAACAGCAGAACCAGCACGCCGACCATCAGCATGGTGTTGATCTGCGGCACGAAAATCTGGCCGGCCTGGGTTTCCGAGGTGCGCTTGATATCAATGCGCGGCAGAAGACCAAGCTGAACCGCCTGTTGCGTCATCGAAAACGCGCCGGTGATGACGGCCTGGCTAGCGATGACCGTGGCGCAGGTGGCCAGCAGGAAAATCGGCCAGTAGGCGATATCGGGCACCATGCGCCAGAACGGATTCTCACGCGCCGACGGATCGGCCAGGGTGAGCGCGCCCTGACCGAGATAGTTGAGCGTCAGGCAGGGCAGGACGAAGAACAGCCACGCATACTGGATCGGCTTCTTGCCGAAATGGCCCATATCGGCATAGAGCGCCTCGGCGCCCGTGACGGCGAGGAAGACCGAGCCCAGGATGACAAAGCCGGTAAAGCCGTTGGCGATCAGGAACTCGATGCCATATTGCGGCATCAGGGCCACCATAATGCCGGGCTGATCGAAGATATGATAAAGTCCAAGACCGCCCAGGGTCAGGAACCATAGCACCGTGATAGGGCCGAAGAATTTCGCCACCTTGGCCGTGCCCTTCGATTGCACCATGAACAGGGCGATCAGGATGATGGCGGAAATCGGCACAATCAGGTGATGGACATTGCCGCCGATTCCGGGCGCGTCCTTCAGACCTTCGACGGCGCCCAGCACCGAAACGGCCGGGGTGATGATGCCGTCGCCGTAGAAAAGCGCCGCGCCGCAGATACCGAGAAAGAAGACGGTCGGGGAATATTTACCGAGTGCTTTTTGCGCCAACGCCATCAGGGCCAGGGTGCCGCCTTCGCCCTTGTTGTCAGCGCGCATCAGGAACAGCACGTATTTGACGGTCACGATCATGACCAGGGCCCAGAAGACCAGCGAAATCACGCCCTTGATCGCCAGTTCGGCATTGGTGCCTTCGCGGGTGTGGAACAGGGCTTCGCGCATGGCGTAGAGCGGGCTTGTGCCGATATCGCCGAACACCACACCGACAGAGCCTACGGCCAGCGCCAGAAAGCCTTCCTTGCCATGACCATGACTCGACACCGCCTCAGCTTCGGAAGCATGCGGGTCCGCGGGGTTGACGTTAGGTGAGGATGTAGATGTGTCTTGAGCCGTGCCACTCTGGGGCGCGCTGGTCGTGTCCGAGCCCGGCGGGGAGGCCGGCGTCTCAGAAGGGGTATCCCCGGTCATGTATACTCTCCTGAAGGCGCCAATGGCAGATGACACAAAGTCACTTTGGGAGGCCCTCGCTTGAACTCGGCGCTCTTACGCCCATTTATAGCCATATTCAATCAGGATTCTTGCGGCCTCAGCAGGGGATGGGCGAAACCCCCTATGAAGATGGCCGGAATTGTCGTATCAAAGTAGCGCAAATGTCAGATAGTCAAAGATTTCCCGTGGCCGCCCACACGCTGGCCTACCTCGCCCACCGTAACGCCTATTCTCGTGAACAGGCGGTATCTTCGTCTGTGCTCGCCGCCTCCATCCCGACCAATCCGGTCGTTATCCGCCGCATGACCACGCAACTGGCCAAGGCCGGTCTGCTGGCCACCTGCTCAGGCGTTTCCGGCGGGGCATGGCTGCTGAAAAAACCGGAACACATCAAGCTCGATGAAATCCTAAAGGCCGTCAATGGCTGCGCCCACCTCGGCTCCGCGCCGCTGGGCGCCGAAGGCTGCCCGATCAGCCAGGCCATTCCCAAGGCGGTCAATGAGGCGATGATGGCGGCTAATATCGCTGCGGCCAAAAGCCTTTCCACCTTTACCGTGGCCGATCTGCTCAAACATACGGCTGATCTGCCGGTTGAATACGCGGTTTAAAGGCTCATTTGCCGGTTAAGGCTCTGCCAAAGGCGGGGTGCTTTCCAAGTCTGAAGGCTTGGAATTTACTTGCATTTTCAGCGGCGCTCGTGTTCGCTTCCTGCCTGCGTTTCTGGCCTGAATCTAACTGAGGTAACGACTTGTCCCGCCGTCTTGTCCTGATCACCGGAGCTTCCTCGGGCATTGGCCTGGCCTTCGCCCGCGCCTATGCCTCACACGGCTGGGACGTGGCCCTGACCGCCCGCCGTGCCGATCGTCTGGAAAAACTGGCCGAGGAAATCCGCCTGCGTTTCGGCGTCGAAGCCCACGCCCTGCCGGCCGATCTGGCCGAAGTCCATGCGCCGGAAGACTTGCAAAAGAGCCTTCTGGCGCTTGGCCGCAATGTCGACGGACTGGTCAACAATGCCGGCTATGGCCAGCCCGGCGGCTTCGTCGCTAACAACCTGGAACAGCACAAGGCCTTCATGCAGGTCATGATGATGGCACCGATGGAGCTGACGCACCGCTTCCTGCCCGGCATGATCGAGCAGAAATTTGGCCGCATCATCAATGTCGCCTCGCTCGCAGGCTTCCTGCCGGCCTCGCCGGGCGACACGCTTTATGGCCCGATCAAAACCTTCCTGACGCGCTTCTCGCAAAGCCTGCATCTGGAGGTGCGCGATCACGGCGTCCACGTCAGCGCACTCTGTCCCGGTTGGACCTATTCGGAATTTCACGACGTGGTCGGCACGCGCTCCAAGCTCTCCAAGGCCGTCCCCGAATGGTGGTGGATGGGCGCGGATGAGGTGGCGCGTGAGGGTTATGTCGCCGCCGAAGCCAACCGCCCGTGCTGCGTGCCCGGCGCACCAAATAAAGCCGTGGCGGCCTTGCTAAATATTGTGCCCGGTGACTGGACGATGGAACTGGCGTCAGGTCAGTTGCGCAAAATTCATCGGTAAACTAATTTAACGATGATGCGTGGTGCTCTCATACGGATGGGCGGCGCTCGGCAGGATCAGATTGTGCGTTATCTCGCTCACCGACGAAATGATGATCTGCACCGACAGGGCGCACAGGATCAGACCCAGCACCCGCACCACCACAACCATGCCGACACGCCCGAAAACCCGTGAAATCGTGTTGGAAAACAACAGGGTGACCAGAACCGCGGCGCTTGTGGTGAAGATCGCCGCTACGCCGGCGACGGTGCCCCAGATGCCCATCTTGGCCGCCACATCGGCCTGAATGACAGCGGTCGAGATCGTGCCGGGACCGACCATCAGCGGAAAGGCGAACGGCACCACCAGCTTTTCAAACGATTTCTTGGCGCTCTCGCGGTGACCGAGCGGCTGGACGCCAGTAGCCGGATCACCCCCGCTCTTGACCTCCTCGGCATGGCTGAAGGTCTCCAGAAAATCGCCGCGCGCCATATCCAGCCCCATCAGGAACAGGATCAGCCCGCCGGCGATACGGAAGGAATCCATCGAAATGCCGAAAAACTTCAGGATGCTGAGTCCGGCGAAGAAGAACAGGGTCAGGATGATCGCCGTGAAAATGGCGATATAGAGACTGAGCAACCGGCGCGAACGCACGCTCTGGCTCTGGGTGGCGGCCGCGAAAATGGGCACATTGCCGATCGGATCGATCAGGGCAAAAAGCGTAATGAAAAAGTTGACGTAGAACTCAATGAGAAGTCATTGGCTGGCCCAGACCGTATCAAGCGAATGAAAGCCACCACACAGCAATTCGCCCTTAATCGCAACCCCTTGCAGAGATGTGTAGCATGCTGAAAGCCGATCCCCGCCTGATCGTCGCCCTTGATGAACCCGACCTCGCCTCAGCGCGCGCCCTGGTGACAATCCTTGGCGGCAGCGTCAGCTACTACAAGATCGGCCTGACGCTTTTGGCTCAGGGCGGTTTGCGTCTGTGCGAAGAGCTGGCGGCGCAAGGCAAGCAGGTCTTTCAGGACTGGAAACTGCACGATATCGGCGCCCAGGTCGAAGGTGCGGCCAAGGCGGCGTCTTCCGGCGCCTGTGATCTGCTAACGGTACATGCCGAACCGCAGGTCATGAAGGCCGCGATTAAGGGCCGCTCCAATCCCAACACGAAAATCATCGGCGTCACCGTCATGACCAGCCTGACGCAGGACGATCTCGACGAGATGGGCTATGGCGTGCCCTTGGCCGATCTGGTGCTGCGTCGCGTCGATCAGGCCGTGGCTTGCGGCATGGATGGCGTGGTCGCCTCGCCGCACGAAGCGGCCATGATCCGCGCCCGTGTGCCCGCTGATTTCCTGATCGTGACGCCGGGCGTACGTCCGGTCGGGGCTTCGGTCGATGACCAGCAGCGCATCGCCACGCCGGAAGACGCTTTCCGCAACGGCGCCTCGCATGTGGTGGTGGGCCGTCCGATCACCCGCGTCGCCGATCCGGTCGCCGCCACGCAGGCTATTCTGGCCGCCATTCAGAATATTTAGTCCCAAAATGGCAGGTCATTTTGGCAAGGGCGACCGCCCGCCGCCGCTTTTGCGGCGAGCCATGCGGCAACTGAGCTAAAAAATGACTTACATAAGACTTGCATAGTTCTGGCGTAAACCCTAAAGCGCCCGTAAATTCTAACTTAAGGTCAGCTCACCATGTCCGCTTCGTCTGAAAAGCCCGTCAAGAAAGTCGTCCTCGCTTATTCCGGCGGTCTCGACACCTCGATTATCCTCAAGTGGCTCCAGACCGAGTACAATGCGGAAGTGGTCACCTTCACCGCCGACTTGGGCCAAGGTGGCGAGATCGAACCGGCGCGCGCCAAGGCGCTGGCCGCTGGCGTCAAGCCCGAGAACATCTTCATCGAAGACGTGCGCGAAGAGTTCGTGAAGGACTACGTCTTCCCGATGTTCCGCGCCAACACGGTCTATGAAGGCCAGTACCTGCTCGGCACCTCGATCGCCCGTCCGCTGATCGCCAAGCGCCAGATCGAAATCGCCCGTCAGGTCGGCGCAGATGCCGTATCACACGGCGCCACCGGCAAGGGCAATGATCAGGTCCGTTTCGAGCTTGGCTATTATGGCCTTGAGCCCGACATCAATGTCATCGCGCCGTGGCGCGAATGGGATTTCAAGAGCCGCGAAGCCCTGCTCGATTTCGCTGAAAAGCACCAGATCCAGATCGCCAAGGACAAGCGCGGCGATGCGCCCTTCTCGGTCGACGCCAACCTGCTGCACTCGTCCTCCGAGGGCAAGGTGCTGGAAGATCCGGCCGTCGAAGCGCCGGAATTCGTCTATCAGCGCACCATTTCGCCGGAAGCCGCCCCCGACACCCCGACCGTCTTCACCATGGATTTCGAGCGCGGCGATCCGGTGGCGATCAATGGCGTGGCCATGTCGCCGGCCACCATCCTGACCAAGCTGAACGAACTGGGCCATGACAATGGTGTCGGTCGTCTCGATCTGGTCGAGAACCGCTTCGTCGGCATGAAGTCGCGTGGCGTTTATGAGACCCCCGGCGGCACCATACTTCTGGCGGCGCACCGCGGCATCGAGTTCGATCACGCTCGATCGCGGCGCCATGCACCTGAAGGACGAGCTGATGCCGAAATATGCCTCGCTGGTCTATAACGGCTTCTGGTTCTCGCCGGAGCGCAACATGCTGCAGGCCGCCATCGACTACAGCCAGGACAAGGTCACCGGCCGCGTCACTATCAAGCTCTACAAGGGCAATGTCACGATCACCGGCCGCGAAAGCCCCTATTCGCTGTACGATCAGGATCTGGTCACGTTCGAAGAGGGCAAGGTGGCTTACGATCACCGCGATGCGGCGGGCTTTATCAAGCTCAATGCCCTGCGCCTGCGCGTGGCGGCGAAGCGCGATCAACGTAGTAAGTAAGAGTTATGAAGCAAGCAGGAAAAGGGGCTATCATAGTTGGAACCCTTATCCTGCAAGCGCTTTTGCAGGGGTATATCGCCATTGGCTACTCTCTGGCGATGTGGGATGATAGCGGCGATCTTGTGTCTGAACTTGTGTTCAAGCACATTTTCTTTTCCGTTATCCTGCTTGTCGTGAGCGCGGTTTCTTTCTTCTTTGCCAAGCGACTGTCGCTCATCTTTACGCTGGTTTTTGAAGCGGCGATGTGCGGCACAACGGCTACATTGGCTAGGTCGGATTACCGCTGGATCAATCCGGAACGTCCCGCCTTTGCATGGGACAATACACCACTGGTTGTGGTTCAGGTTTTCGAAGTCCTGCGTTATGCCTGTTTTGCCCTTATCGCTGTCATACTTGTGCTCTGGCTGTTTGGAAAAATTACCAAATCGAACGTGGGGTCACGAACCCCACGCCCCACAAGCTAGTCATATTGAATCTTTGCACCGCGCTTTGCTCTATAAAGGCTCAGATACAAGGAATGCGGCGGCATGACAGATCAAGTGTTCAATATTCTTATCAACGGCAAGTCCGGCACCGTGCTCAATATGGGGCAGCCAGCCATTGAAAGCGCCATCACCCACAGCGGTATCGGTGTCGCGGAACTGTTCTTCTCCGCGCCCGAGGACATGCGGGACAATCTGGCGCGCCTGTCGAAACAGAACACCCCCCTGTTGATCGGCGGCGGCGATGGCACCATTCGGGAAACCGCGAAATATATGTCCAGCCACGGCAAGCCGTTCGGCATCCTGCCGTTTGGCACCATGAACCTGCTGGCCCACGATCTCGGCCTCACTACCCTGCAACAGGCGCTTTCGGCCTATACCGCGGGTGCGCAGCCCAGTGTGATGGATGCCGGCTTCGTCAATGGCGAAATCTTCCTGTGCTGCGCCAGCATCGGAACCATGCCCGAAGCCTCGGTCTATCGTGAGGAAAACCGCCAGCAAAACGATCTCCTGCTCATTCCACGCATGTTCCTGTTCGTAGTGCAGAACCTTGAAAAGAACCAGAACAAGCGCCTGTCGCTGAAAATCGACGGCCAGAAGATGCACCTGCGCTCACCGGCCCTGGTCGTTTCGATCAACCGTTTCGCCGAAAGCTCGATCTGGACCCAAAGCAATTTCAAGCGCGCCAACCTGACCGGCGGCGAGTTGGCGGTCTATGCACCGGAAACCCTGACCCACATGTCGCGCCTACGCTTCCTCACCCGCCTTCTGGTCGGCAACTGGCTGAAAGACCCCGACCTCAACGAGATGACCGGAAAGCGCGTCACGGTAAAAACCAAACAGCGCCACGACGTCGTATCGATCGATGGTGAGGTAATGGAACTGACCGAACCGCTGCGCTTCAGCCTGAAACAGAAGTTCGTCAAGCTGCTGCTTCCGGCAACCCCGGCGCAGAGCTGATCATGCCGACACGCAGGCTACACCCATGGATCGACGCCCGCCTGCGCCGTTTACCGGAACCCTTCCGGCAGGAATGGCGCGCCCTGCTGGTCTTCGGCTTCATTCTGATTTTTGCCGCCTGGCTGTTTTTCGAGGTGATCGAGGACATGGTGTGGGGCGATCCTCTGGTATGGGCCGATACTGCTACCTACGCCACCCTGCAAGCCCTGCGCACACCCTGGCTCGATCACTTCATGATCGGGATTACCGAACTTGGTGATACGCCGGTGGTGATCGGCGTGGCCTTGGCGGTTGGGCTTTGGCTGGTGCGTGAAAGCGCCTGGCATACTCTGCTCTACTGGATAATGGCGATAGGCGGCGGCTCGGCGATCAATTCGGCGATCAAGCTGGCGATGAAGCGCGCCCGCCCCGGCGATCTGCACTATGATGGCGTCAGCGTTTTCTCCTTCCCCAGCGGTCATTCGACCACCAATGCCGTGCTCTATGGCTTTCTCATCATGATCATCGCCCGCAGCCTGCCGCTCAAGACCCGCCTGCCGATCTTCACCGGCGCCATTCTCTTCGTCGGGCTGATCGCCTTTTCGCGCCTCTATGTCGGCGCCCACTGGCTGTCCGATGTCACCGGTGGACTGGCCTTCGGCTCGGCGTGGCTGGCCCTGCTAGGCCTTTTCTACATGTGGCGGCCGGCCGAACCGATCGAGCCCTATAAGCTTCTCGCCGTCGCTGGCATAACCCTGCTCGTGGTCGGCGGGCTGAATATCCTCCTTCACCATGGCGCCGATGTCCTGCGCTATGCCCCGGGAGACGCCTCATGAAAATCGCCCATATTTCCGACCTGCACTTTGGCGCACACGATCCGGAGGTCTGCGACCTGCTGCTGGCCAACATTCTGGATGCCGAGGCCGATCTGGTCATCGCCAGCGGTGATATCACCCAGTCCTCCACCGATGCCGAATTCGCCCAGGCGCAGGCCTTCTTCGCGCGCTTTCCCATGCCGATCTTTATGGTGCCAGGTAATCATGACCTGCCCGGCATGGACCTGGCGCGCTTCATCAATCCGTTCGGCCGTTACAAACGTTTCCTGACTGATGACCTTAATCCGGAACTGGCCACCCCACTGGTCCATATAAAGGGCATCAATACGGCGCGCCGCATCCTGCCACACTGGAACTGGGCCAATGGCTCGGTCAGCGCCCGTCAGTGCCGCCAGGTCGAGGAAAGCTTCGCGGCTTCGTCGGCGCCCTGGCGTCTGTTCGTGCTGCACCACCCGCTGATGAGTCCGAAAGAATTCCCGCTCGATATCACCGTCTTTAACTCGGCCGAACTGCTGAAAACGATCGCCAATACGCAGATCGATATCGTGCTGGCCGGCCATCAACATCACGCCTATATCGAGACCCGGCAGGATTGTGTCATGGAGGAGGACCACATGACCCTGTTCGTCAGCGCCTCCACCGCCATGTCGACGCGCATCCGCCGCCAGCCGCAGGGTTTCAACATGCTGCATTTCACCGAAACCAGCGTGCGGATCGACATGCTGCGTTACGACAACGGCGCCTTCACGATTTTTGAAGCCGTGACGCACACCAAGGCTGTTGATACGGCATAATTATGATATGGGCGGCGCATGTCAGCCCTTGTCGACCTCAACAAATACTATGCCTTTCTGGTGGCCATGTTTCTGATGGCGCTGTCGCCGGGGCCAGCCATCATGTTCTGTGTGCGCGTCGGGCTCACGAAATCACATCGCCGCGTTCTGCTCGGCGTCCTCGGTCTCAACCTGGCCACACTGATCTGGTTTATCGCTGCCGCCTTCGGATTGCAGGTGGTTATGCTGGCCGCCCCCCTACTCTTCCGCCTCATCGCCATCGCCGGCGGGCTGTACCTTGGCTGGATCAGCGTGAAATCGCTGATCTCGGCCCTCGATATCCGCAACGAGACGGTCAACTTTTCCCTCAGCAAGCCAGCCGATACGAACAGCCCCATATGGCATGCGTTTCGCGACGGCTTCATGGTGCAACTGCTCAACCCGAAGGTCACCCTGTTTTTCAGCGCCGTGCTGCCGCCGTTCATCGATATGAACCGGCCGATGCCGCCGCAGATGATGGTCCTCGCAGCCACGGCGATCAGCATGGATGTCATCGCCATGATCAGCTACGGCTTGGGCGCCGTTACCCTGTCGCACCTTTTGAGCGAGCCGAAAAACAAGCAGCGTTTCGATATCGCTGTAAGCCTTGTCCTGCTGGGGATCGCCACGGTCATCGTCTGGCATTCGGTAAGCGATCTGCTGCATATGTAATGCCCTTGATATGCCACATTGACGGCTCACTCTTGCGGGTTAATAGTGTTTGCAAAGTCTGACATATGTGGGGAGTCCCGATCATGAACCTGAAACTAGCCCTGATGGCCGCGATCGCGCTGACGGCGCTGTCGGCCTGCTCGACGCCAACCCCCTATCAACCGGCGCTCTCCACGGCCGCGCCCAGCGCCCAGCGCGGCTATTCCGAAACCCGCCTGGAGCAGGATCGTTACCGCCTGAGCTTCGCCGGCAATGATATGACCCGCCGCGAGACGGTAGAGGATTATCTGCTGTTCCGTGCCTCCGAACTGACGCTTGACGCCGGCTACGACTGGTTTGAGATTGTTAACCGCAACACCGATGAAAAGCGTCGCATCGCCACCTATGGCGACCCTTTCATGGACAGCTTCTCGTGGCGTTACTACAGCCGTAACCGCTGGAGCCGTTGGGGCGCCTGGGGTGCTGACTGGAGCACCGATACGGTTGAATATAACCGTTACGAGGCCTCCGCCGAAATCCTGCTGCACAAGGGACCGAAGCCCGAAGGCAATCCAAAGGCCTATGACGCGCGTTCCATCCAGTCCAGCCTGGGCCCGCGCATCGTCCGCCCGACAGCGCGCCAATAACCGGCACGCTTTGACTATAAAAAAGCCCTCCCTGATTGTCGGGGAGGGCTTTTTGTTACCTGCTGGTCTTTTTTGATTTCATAAGCTTCGGCGCTTTCAGGCGGCGGCGATTGATATGGTCCTCGACCTTCTCGACCACCTGGCCGGTCGGGTCCGGCTTTTCGCCCTTGAAGTAAAACTTCTGCCACGCTTCTTTCACCGCATCCGGATCACGGCGTACGAGGCTTTCGTTGAACTCGTTGCGCTGCTTGGCCCAGGCATCGAACTGGTTCTTGAAGTCCGGATCGCTTTCCAGCGCCTTGATCACCGGCTGGATGTTGTCCTGCTTCTTGTGCTCGACCACCTGAATGAAACAGAAGGGCTCCCCCTTTTTAAAGCTGATCATGCCGGGGCGGGTCATAAGCCAGTTCATCGTGAACGGGAAAGGAAGCCAGTCGGTCTCGACCAGACCTGTCAGGGGCGCGATGCCGTCCTTGACGTGATTAGGCGCACCCGACGCCAGCACCGCAAAGCCCGGCGGTGTGCGGAACATATAGCCGGTGTGGAAGGTCAGCACGCCGTGGGTAAAGTGCGATGAAACCAGATGTTCGAGATTATAATCTGGATCGGCATCGCAACTGATGACCAGATCGTTCTTACCGACGCCGCCGTTCCAGATAACCGTAAAATCGGTCGGGCACAGGATTTCCCAGCCGGTGGTATTGGCCATGGTCAGCGGCAGGCAGCGATAGGGGAAGCGCGCCTGAAACGCATCCATCCAGTCGCGGTCGGGCCTGCCTGGCACGATTTCCGGCGGATAGGTGGTCATGACAAAGCACTCAAGTTCCATCTGGCAGTTCCATCGTAAAAAAGTTTGCGCTAAAGCCTTTCCTATGACCGAAAGCCTCTGCACACCTGAAAAACTGCTCGAAGCCTTAAATGATTTGGGCCTGAAAACAAGCACCCTGCATCATGAGGCCGTCTTTCGCGTCGGCGAGGGCGATGACATCAAGGCAGGCTTACCCGGCGCTCACACCAAAAATCTATTCCTCAAGGACGACAAGGGCCAGCTCTGGCTGATCTCGGCTGAACAATCAACGACGATCAACCTGAAAACCCTGCCAAAGGTGATCGGTTCAGGCCGCCTGAGTTTCGGATCGGAAGAGCGGCTTTATAACGCGCTGGGCGTCCGGCCGGGCTCGGTGACGGCGCTTGGCCTGATCAACGATCCCGAGAAAAACGTGCGCTTTATTCTCGATAAGGCCCTGGCCGATGCCGATATCGTCAACTTCCACCCCCTGACCAATACGGCGACGACTTCGCTCACCCAGGCGGATTTCCGCAGGTTTATCGCCTCGCTGGACCGTGACTTGGTGATTATTGATTTTGCAGCATTGACGTAAGAAGGTTCACACACGAATTGCCGTTATCTCTGCACCAGGTAACCCACATATCCCGGAACCTCGCGGGCGATAGAGTAGAAATCGCGGGCTTCGAAATAGTCGGGATGGGCAGAGCCAACGCCTGTCATACCTTCCTGCGCGAAGGCCAGTTTCGTCCGCGAGATATGAAAATACTGACTGACCACGATGGCGCTGTGCAGATTATGAGCGCGCAGCAAGACGGCTGTATTGCGGGCCGTGGCCCGGGTATCGACGCCCTGGTCATCCACAATGATTGCGGTTTCCGGGACGCCCTGCGAAACCAGCCAGCGCTTCATCGCCGTGCCCTCAGGCACGCCTTCCACGCCCGTGCCGCCGCTGACCAGGATACGGGGCGTCCAGCCGTTTTTATAGAGTTCCAACGCCCGGCCAAGCCGAGCCTGGAGGCGAGGCGAAGGCGTTCCGTTCGGGTTGACCTTCGATCCCAGTACCACCGCAACGTCGCTACGGTGAATATCATCGGTCAGACCATCTGCGACGATCAAGCTCGCGCACAGCACAATTACACCGACCACTATGCTAACAATCCATCGCATCCATTGCTTCATGACGGCGCCCAACGACGTATTCGCCTCAGGTAAGCACGAAAAACACAAAAAGACACGAAATCTATGGGTCAACCTTTCCTTGATTCGATTGAACCGGCGCACCATCTGGGTTAAGCCAGACGCACTAAAAAGACAGGTACACCCATGCCCAGCACCGACCCCAATATCTCCGACGGTTCCGAAGCGACCTTCATGGCCGACGTTATCGAAGCCTCGATGACCCATCCGGTCATTGTCGATTTCTGGGCGCCGTGGTGCGGCCCCTGCCGTCAGCTTACGCCGGCTCTCGAAAAGGTCATCGGCGAGAAAAAGGGCGCGGTGAAACTGGTCAAGATCGATGTCGACCAGAACCAGGCCATCGCCGCGCAACTGCGCATCCAATCCATCCCCACCGTCTATGCCTTTGTCGGCGGCCGTCCAGTCGATGCCTTCATGGGCGCCAAGTCGGAAACCGACCTGCGCGCCTTTATCGACAAGCTGGGCGGCGGTGAGGCCGGCGTGCCGACCATCGACGAAACTCTGGCGCTGGCCGCACAATCCGTGGCTGATGGCGATATGCCAAGCGCCATGGAGGCCTACGCCTTCATCCTTGAGCAAGACCCGGAAAACGTAAAAGCCATCGCCGGTATGGCGCGGATCTATCTGAAACTGCAACAGCCCGATCACGCCAAGGCCATCCTCGATCAGGCCTATGCTGATACCAAAGACGCCGATATCCTGTCCTTACGCGCCGCCCTCGAACTGACCGAAGGCGCCCCCACCGACGTTGCCGGACTGCGCGCCAGGGTCGCCGCCAATGGCCGTGATTTCGACGCGCTCTATGATCTCGGCCGTGCGCTGGCCGCGCAGGGCGAAACCGCCGAAGCCATCAACACCCTGCTCGAAATCGTCAAGTACGAGCCGGAGTGGAACGAACAGGGCGCCCGCACCTATCTTTTCAAGATCTTCACGGCGCTGGGCTTGGCCTCCGAACTGACCAAGGCTGGCCGCCGCCGCCTGTCCTCTTTGCTTTTTTCTTGAGCTCAAACGCCGCATGGCTTACGCGCAAAAGTGCGCGGCGGGCAGTCGCCCTTGCCAAGTCTCATGAAAATCATGAGACTTTGGAATAGGAGTTAAAAATGACCGATATCGAAACCTACGCGAAAAATGAGCTTGAGGTTGATCCGCGCCTGCTGGAAGCGCTGGTCTGTCCGGTGACACGCCGCCCCCTGACCTATGACAAGGCCGCACAGGAGCTGATCAGCCCCACCGCCGGTCTCGCTTATCCGGTTCGCTCCGGCGTGCCCATCATGCTGGTCGATCAGGCGCGCAAATTCGAGCCGACCAAGAGCTAATGACCGACCGGATCACCGCCAACCTGCCAGCCATTGATTTCGGAGCCACCTCGGAATTTTATCAGGCGCTGGGCTTCAAGGAAGACTTCCACGATTCCGGCTGGATGATCCTGTCGCGCGGACCGCTGGTGATCGAGTTCTTCCCCTACCCCAACCTCAACCCTTACCAATCCTCGTTCAGCGCTTGCGTGCGCGTAGACGATGTCGATGGTCTTTATACCGCGTGGGCAGTCGCAAACTTGCCGAAGACCGGGGTTCCGCGCCTGACCGCGCCGGTCAGTGAAGTTTGGGGTTTTCGCGCCAGCTATCTGGTCGATCCCAACGGCAGTCTGCTACGCTGCCTGACAAAGTTAGACTAACTCGCCTCGCAGCAGTTTCGGCAGATCGCCCGTGGCGGCGCCGGCGTCTTCCATCACGAACTTACGCAGAGCCGGCACGCGATTGAACAGGCCGATGCCGACGCCACGCACCGCGCGCAACAACGGATTGCCGTTGGAAAACAGCCGCACGAAACCATCCATCACCACCGATGTGCTGACATTATCGAAGCGTCGCCACTTGGCGTAACGCTCCAGCACCAGATCGGTGCCGATATCCTCACCCAGACGCGCCGCCTCAATCAAGACTTCGGCAAGCGCCGCCACATCCTTGAGGCCGAGATTAAGCCCCTGTCCGGCGATCGGGTGGATGCCATGAGCGGAATCGCCCAGCAGGGCCAGCCGCCCCTTGTGCATCTCTTCGGCCAGGCCAAGGCCCAGGGGATAGATGAATTTACCGCCGACCAGACTGATTTCACCGAGGAATTCGCCAAAACGCCCCAGCAGATGATCGAAGAACAGGGCGTCATCGACCTGCATCAGCGCCTTGGCTTTGGCATGGGTTTCCGACCACACGATGCAGGCCCTGTTATCATTCAGCGGCAGGATGGCGAATGGCCCGGTCGGCAGGAAATGCTCGTAGGCGACGTGGTTGTGCGGGCGATCCATCTGCACCGTGCAGACGACGGCGCTCTGCTCGTAATCCCAGTTGATGTATTTGATGCCGGCCTTTTCGCGCAAAGACGATTTCCGACCCTCGGCGGAAACGATCAGAGAAGCTCTCAGAGTTTCGCCCGTGCTCAGATCGATCTCGGCGAAGACACCATCTTCCCGATGATCCACCAGGGAGACGGGCGAGATCAGACGGATACCACGGGCCTGAATCGCCTCGTAGAGCGCCTTGCGCATCTGACGGTTCTCAACCATGTAGCCCAGCGGTTCATCGTCCGAACGGTCAGAGATTTCACCGGCGGCGAAATGCAGAAAAAACGGCAGGGGCGTTGGTGCGGATGCACCCGGCAGATGGCCGTCGGTGACGAAAATCTCGTCCATGCGGCAGGATAACGGCTCCAGCACATCGCCGACGCCAAGCGCTTTCCACTGGCGGAAACAGGCATAGGCAATCGCCGAGGCGCGGCCATCGAACGACACATCGAGCATATCGTCGAACGGCTGTTTCTCCACCAGCGCGACCTCAAGCCCGCCCGACGTCAGGGCCAGGGCCAGGGTCATGCCGGCCATGCCAGCGCCAACGATTATCACATCATAGGTTTTCATGCCGCCATCATAGCGGGACGCGCTTAAAGCGCAATGCGGTCAGGTGACGCGGGCGCACGAAAGTAAGTCAGAAACCCCACCACCCTTCGCCTTCGGCTCATGGAATCAAAGGGAGAAGAGCATCTAATGTCTTCTACCTCCCTGCTCGTCGGGGAGGGGGACCGCACGACACACAAAGTGTTAGATGCGGTGGTGGGGCTTCTTGCTTTTTTCGTGTCCCGCCAAAACATCGTAAACAGCTCTTAACCCTTTTCATGGCATTTAGCAGGGCTACGCGAAACCTTACGAGACCTGATCTAAGTACCCATGTCCAGCCTGACCATGACCCTTTGGACCGCCTTTGACAGCCACATGCGCGCTATCTGGCAGTCGCCACTGATGGCCCGGCTGCGCGGCGCATTTGTGACGCTGACCGGCTTTGCCGGCTTCATAGCGCTGGCGACCTATCATCCAGAAGACCCTAGCTTCAATACGGTCAGCCATGGCGAAATCCATAATGCGCTGGGCTCCTTCGGTGCGGTCATGGCCGATATCGGCAGTCAGTCGCTGGGCCTCGCCGCCTGGCCCGCCGCAGCCTTGATGATCTATTTCGGCCTGTTGCGCACCTTCCATCCCGATCCCGACCAGACGCGCGTCAAGTTGCGCCTCCATGCCCTGTGGGCCGTACTGTTCGTGCTGGCCCTGAGCGCCGCCATCGCGCCGATCATGACCTCGGAAGACAAGGTTCTGGCGCAGAGCTTTGGCGGTTTCTGGGGTTCCGGCGTCCATAACATGCTGAAATCCGTGTTTGATTTCATGCGTCTGCCCGGCTCTGACATCATTTCCAGCCTGATCTTTGCCGGCCTCGCCCTGCTCAGCTTCAACAAGGCGCTAAGCCTCAATATGGGGCACTATCTGCACCTCTCCAGCCTACTCGGTCACCTCACCCATAAGGCCGTGGCCTCCGTCGGCGCTAGCCGCGTCGCCGCCGGCGTCAGCGAAGTCGTGGCCAGCAAGGTCAAGGAAAAGCGTGCCCCGAAGCTGAAAACCTTTGTCGATGAAGATAGATTTCGACGAGCAGCCGGAACCGATTACGCCGGCCATCGGGTCGGGTCCGCGCATTTCGCCCAATACCGCCCGCACCGGCGCCCTGCCCCCGCTCGAAGACGAGATGGGCCCCTACGAAGACCCCGATTTCGCCGATATGATCGAAACCCCGGTTTCCGATATAAAACCGATCAAGCCTTCCGCCCGCGCCGAAGCCGAAAAACAGCCGGTGTTCGAATTCCTGCGTCCGAGCAATTTCCGCCTGCCCGAACTGTCGATCCTGGCCAAGCCCAAACCGCGCAACCACAGCTTCGACGAAGATAGCTTGCGCCAGAACGCCCGGATGCTGGAAAGCGTGCTGGCCGAATTCGGCGTGCGCGGCGTGATCGACCAGATCCGCCCCGGCCCCGTCGTCACCCTCTACGAACTGGCCCCGGCCGCCGGCGTCAAGGGCGCGCGCGTCGTCGCCTTGGCCGACGACATCGCCCGTAACATGTCCGCCCGCTCCTGCCGCGTCTCGATCGTGCAGGGCCGTAACGCCATCGGCATCGAACTGCCCAACCAGGTGCGCGAAACCGTTTATCTGCGCGACATGCTGGCCTCGGCCGAATTTGAAAAGGCTGGCCACTCCCTCCCCATGGTGCTGGGCGAAACCATCGGCGGCGACCCTTACGTTACCGATCTTGCCAAGATGCCCCACCTGCTTATCGCCGGCACCACCGGTTCGGGTAAGTCGGTCGGCGTCAACGCCATGATCCTGTCGATCCTCTATCGCCTCGATCCGGAACAGTGCAAGTTCATCATGATCGACCCGAAGATGCTGGAACTTTCCGTCTATGACGGCATTCCGCACCTGCTGGCGCCGGTCGTCACCGATCCGAAAAAGGCCGTGGTGGCGCTCAAGTGGACCGTAAAGGAGATGGAAGACCGCTATCGCCGGATGTCCAAGGTTGGCGTGCGTAATATCAGCAATTTCAACGAACGCGCCCGCGCCACCGCCGCCGAGGGCAAGAATTTTGTCCGCAAGGTCCAGACCGGCTTCGATGAAACCGGCCAGCCGATCTACGAATTCGACGAAATGGTGCCCGAGCCCATGCCCTATATCGTCGTGATCATCGACGAAGTGGCCGACCTGATGATGGTGGCCGGCAAGGATATCGAAGGCGCCGTGCAACGTCTGGCCCAGATGGCGCGTGCCGCGGGCATCCACCTGATCATGGCCACCCAGCGTCCCTCGGTGGACGTCATCACCGGCACGATCAAGGCCAACTTCCCGACCCGTATTTCCTTCCAGGTCACCTCAAAGATCGACTCGCGCACCATTCTGGGTGAGCAGGGTGCCGAACAACTCCTCGGTCAGGGCGATATGCTCTATATGGCCGGCGGTGGCCGCATCACCCGCCTGCACGGCCCGTTCGTCTCGGACGAAGAGGTCGAAGCCGTGGCACAATACCTGCGCGATCAGGGCAGTCCGCAATATCTCGAAGACGTCACCTATGGTGGCGATGAAGAGAGTGGCTCCGAAGGCGGCGCAGGCGAAGGCGGCGGCTCCGGCGACGACCTCTACGACAAGGCCGTCTATTTCGTTACCTTCGATCGCAAGGCCTCCACCTCCTACATTCAGCGCAAGCTGCAGATCGGCTATAACCGCGCCGCCTCGCTGATGGAAAAGATGGAAATGGAAGGCGTGGTCGGCCCCGCCAACCACGTCGGCAAGCGCGATATCCTGGTCGGCCCGCCCCCCGGCCACTAGCAGTGGTCGCGGACCCTGCACCCGTGAGCTGGAGTTCTCCGAAATTAGTCAAACATTGATGCTGACGACACAATGATATAGTAGACGTCTATCGATCTTTGGGGGGATGAAATGTTCAAACAACTTGCAATCACTGTATCAATCCTAGCTGGCCTGACCGCCTTTTCTCCTGCCCAGGCTGGCCCATATACTGACGATCTAAGCAAGTGCTTGGTAAATTCGGCAAGCTCGTCCGATCAAAAAGACCTAATACGCTGGATTTTTGCAGCCATAGCTCTGCATCCCGACATTCGCTCGATGTCCATTATCAACTCGGACGAACGGGCAGCCATCGACAAAACTGCTGCCTCGCTTATGGTGCGTTTGCTGACAGTGGATTGTAGAACAGAGAGCGTTGCCGCCCTCAAATATGAAGGGGAGGTATCCCTGCAGACAAGCTTCAGCCTGCTGGGCCAGATCGCGGCCAAGGGCATATTTTCCTCACCGGAAGTAAATGCAGGGATGGCCGGCCTGACAGCCAATGTTGATGCGGATAAATTGAATGCGCTTTATAAAGAAGCGGGCATTGTTCAAAAATAAGACGATTACGCTGCCTCTTTTAGAATTATGATCCCACCGACCTACCATGCCTATCCCTTCGATGCCGCCTTTTCCGAGGCGGTCATTCTGGATGGCCTGATCTATCTGTCCGGTCATATCGGCGACGACGACGATGGCCATCTGGCGCAAGGATTCGATGCCGAGGTCCATCAGATGATGGCCAACGTCGCGGCATCACTGGCGCGTTTCGACCGTCCGCTAACGGCGCTCGTTTCGGTCAAGATCATCCTGACCAACATGAATATGCGTGAGCGTTTCGAGACCCTGTTCGCCACCTATTTCGACGGTAGCCCCCTGCCAGCCTGCACCATTTTTGGCGCGGCGGCGCTGGCGCTGGAGGCCGCCGTCGAAATCGAGTGCATCGCTAAACTTTAAGCGTCACCTTGCTAGAGACCAAGCCTTCCGAACGCGCGGTGATGGTCACCGTGCCCGAGCCGCCGCGCTTCATCTGCATGATCGCCTGCGCTAAGCCATTGAAGGTCTTGCGGTAAAGTGCCTTGTCCGGTTCGTGACTGGTCGGGTTACCGTTGCCAACCCCAATGACCTCGGCCGGGCCTTCAACATCGAAGAAGATCAAATTATCGGCCTTCGGAACGGCTACGCCGTCCTTGTCGAACACGTCCGCCTTCAGCACGACGATATCCTGCACACGCTCAGAGGTCAGGACCACGCGCGCCGGCGCGCCAGCCGTCTTGCGTTCGGCCTTCATGACCACCTTACCGCCCCTATAGCCATAGGCCGTGATCTTGCCGGGCTGATACGGCACCGTCCATTCCAGGTGCAGATCCTTCACCACATCCTTGCGGCCAACCGACTTGCCATTAACGAACAGCTCGACCGCCTCGCAATTCGAGTGGACCCAGACCGCGACATCCTTACCCGACTCCCAGTTCCAGTGTGGGAAGAGGTGCAGCACCGGCTTATCCGACCACCAGGCCTGATAATACCAGAAATTGTCTTTCGGGAAGCCGCACAGATCCATGATGCCGAAATGCGAGGTGACCGACGGCCACCAGTTGAACGGTGTCGGTTCCCCGCGATAATCAAATCCGGTCCAGACAAAGCCACCCAGCAGGTTGGGCGTGGCATTATAGAGCGGCCACCAGTTTTCGGCGGTATGGCCCCATTTCGGCGCGGTCACATCATAGGCCGGCACATAGAGCTTGCTTTCCGAGCGTTCATATTCGCCGCGCGTCGTCAGCGTAGAGGCGGTTTCCGTCCCCACCACCGGTAGATTTGGGTATTTTTCGCGCACCGGCCCCAGACGTGTCACGTAATAATTGACGCCCAGCACATCGAGCGAGGCGGTGATGCCGTAGCCCTGACCATTGTTCATGGCGGCCGTCACCTTACGCGTCGGGTCGAGGCGCTTGACCAGCCGCACCATGTCGCGCGCGATCTTGGCGCCGCGCGGCGTGCCCTGCTGCGGTTCTTCATTGCCGATCGACCACAGGATGATGGAGGGGTGATTGCGGCCGCGGCGGATCAGGGTCTCCAGTTGCCCCAGCCCTTCCGGGGTCGAGGTCATCAGGCGCGTCTCGTCCAGCACCAGTATGCCCAACCGATCGCAGGCATCGAGCAGTTCGCTGGTCGCCGGATTGTGCGAGGCGCGATAGGCGTTCGAGCCCATTTCTTTCAGTTGCTGCAGGCGCCAGACCTGCAAACCATCGGGTATGGCCGAGCCGACGCCGGCATGATCCTGGTGATTGTTGGTGCCCTTGATCTTCATGGCCTCGCCATTGAGGAAGAAGCCATCGACCTTGAACACCACCTCGCGCACGCCAAAGGTGCTGGCGAAGACATCCACCACCGCCCCGGCCTCGATAATCTCGCTGCGGACGCTGTAAAGGTGCGGGTCTTTCAGCCCCCACAAACGCGGTGCGGCGAGTTTGGTCGTCTGGTTGACCGTGGCCTCAGCTTGCGCCGCCAGCACTACCGGCATTTCCAGCCGTCCTACAGCCTTGCCTTCGCCATCGCTGATCGTGGAAACCAGGGTGACCGTCTTGTCAGCGTCGGTCGCGTTGACGATGCGCGTTTCTATATCGACCGCGCCGGATATATCCGATTTGATATAGGTGCCCCACTGCGGCACGTAGGTGCGGGCGGTCTTGACCAGCCAGACATGGCGATAGATGCCGGCGCCTTCATAGAACCAGCCCTCGCCCAGTGAGGCATCAACCCGCACCAGCAGGATATTCGGCTTGTCGTCGGTATTGATGAAGTTGCTGATATCGACCTCGAAGGGCGTATAGCCGCTCTCATGCTGGTTCAGGATATAACCGTTGAGGAAGACGGTCGAATTGCGGAACACGCCGCCGAATTCCAGGGTCAGGCGTTTCAGCTCATCGCCTTTTTCCAGCTTGAGCACCTTCCGATACCAGCCGACACTGGTTTCGGGAAACTTACGACCAACCGGCTTGTAGCCATGGGCAGCCGCCTCGTCCTCTTCATACTCACGGCGCTTGTCCGGCGCCGGCAGGCTATAGGTGTCGTTATTGACGAAGGGCAGTTCCACCGCCCAGTCATGCGGCAGATCGACCGCGCGCCAGGTGCTGTCGTCGTAAGCGGCTTCCGCGGCGGTGACGCCCGACAGGCCCTGCTTGGCGAAGGTCGATTGAAAGCCACCAAAACCGAAATCACGCGCGATATCAAAGGCATGGCCAAAGGCGAATTTCCAGTCATGATCGAACAGGATGCGCTGGCGCGGCGCCAGATCGTCAGCGACGCGCATGGCTGCCGAGATATCGGGACGAAGCGCCAACCCTGCCCCCAGAACCGCAGTGCCCTGCAACAGATGACGACGATTTAACTGGGCCAAGATGCTCTCCTTAAATGTGATGTCGATAGTAAAAGCCGGTTTTACCCGCCGCACAAGCATAAAGTATACGATTTAGGCCTAACAGCCGCATTCACATCGGGTTCAGTCGCAAGGTCGTAATACAGCTTGCAGGGTTTTTGCTGATGCGAGGAAGCCTATCCGGCGCATGAGCATTCAGGCCGTAAAAATGACGTCAGCCTGTGATGTTTCAAGACATTGGCTTTTTATGATTATTGGATTTATGGGTAAGGCTATGAACGATCTTAACAAACGCACCTTCCTGCTGGGTCTGGCCACGACCGGCCTTGCCCTGTCCGCCACCTCCGGCTTCGCCGAAAGCGGCAAAAACCAGTTCAGCGGCCTGATCACGCCGCCCAGCTTTAATCCGGCCGATAAGGCGCGCATTAAGAAAGCCACCGATTTTCTCGAAGGCCTGCGCACCGGCAAGGGCCGTTTCGAGCAGACCGATTTTAAGGGCCGCAAGACGCAGGGCAACTGGTATATCGCCCGCCCCGGCAAGATGCGCTTTGAATATGACGCCCCGTCATCGCTGCTGCTCGTCTCGGACGGCAAGAATGTGAATATGTGGGACCCGCGCCTGCAAAGCTTTGATCGCTATCCTTTGAGCGAAACCCCGCTGTCGCTCTTCCTGGCGCAGCACATCCGCTTCGATCAGGGCGTGGTGGTCACCGCCGTCAGTTCCAACGCCACGGGCTTCACGCTGAAAGCACGCGATCGCCGTAAATCTGCCGAAGGTTCCGTCACGCTCGGCTTCGATCAGGCACCGAATAGCGACGTCATCCTGCGCGAATGGACGATTACCGACATGCAAAATCGTGCCACCACCGTCAGGTTGGCCACATTTGCTCGTGATTCGGCGCTAAAACCTGATTTATTTGTGCTGAATAAGCCTCAGGTAAAAAAATAACGCGGGTTTAACTTTTTCTCTTGTCGTTTTTTTGTGATCGTGTTATTTTTCACACATGGAGATGAGACGGCGGAATAATCTCTGTACACAGGGTTTACACCTTGGGCCCGATCCTTTTCGGGCGTGCGTTTTCCCTTTTTTCTCTTCGTGTTATGTGCCAAATCTTTAAACCGGTCCGTCAGCGCGGATCGGTTTTTTTTGATTTTGTTTCGCTCAAGCGGCGCGAGCCTCCTCGCATCAGCTCGGGCGTGCAGTCGCACTTGCCAATGCCTTACAGCATTGGAGTCACTTGAGAGTATACCCCTATATGCGCCTTAGTCTTGTCTCGTGGAACGTCAATTCCGTTCGCCTGCGTCTGCCCCAGATCGAACAGTTCCTGAAAGACAATGACGTCGACATTCTGTGCATGCAGGAAATCAAATGCCAGGAGCATGAGTTTCCGCGCGAAGCCTTTGAGGCGCTTGGCTATACCCATATCCAGATCGCCGGCCAAAAAGGCTGGCATGGCGTCGCTCTGGTCTCCCGAATCCCGTTTGAAGCGCTCGGCACCCCGTCATTCTGCCGTCGCGGCGAAGCCCGCGCTCAGGCCATCAAGATAGCCACAGAAAACGGAGATAGTGCGGAAATCTGGAATTTCTATATCCCGGCCGGCGGCGATTTCCCCGACCGCGAAGGCAATGACAAGTTCGATCACAAGCTGACCTTCTATGAGCGCCTGACCGAAACCCTGACCCAGCGTGGCAAGGACAAGCCGCTGCTGATCTGTGGCGATCTCAACATCGCGCCCGGTGAATTCGACGTCTGGAGCCATCGCCAGATGCTGAAAGTGGTCAGCCATACCCCGATCGAGATCGAAACCTTCGGCAATTTCATCGCCGCCGGCGAACTGCACGATCCGTTCCGCGTCAGCTATCCCAATCCCGAGAAGGTATTCACCTGGTGGAGTTATCGCGCGGCCGATTTCCGCAAGAGCAACCGCGGCCTGCGCCTCGATCATATCCTGCTCAATCCCGGCCTGATGGAAATGGTGCAAGGAGATATTGTCGCCGAAATCCATGACAGGGTGCGCGAGTGGGAACGCCCTTCCGATCACGCGCCGATACAGGTAAGGTTTGAGATATAAGACGCAGGAACTAGTCCCTGCACCCATAAGTCATCTGAGAAAAACTATGTCTGAAGCGCTTTTACCCCCCGAAATATTGGCCAAGGCTGATGTCCGTCATGACGAATATGCCTGGCGCATCGGCGATCTGCCCGAAGTGATCGAAGCGGCGCGCGCGCGAGGCCTGCGCAATATCGGCGGTCAGCTTCAGATCCGCACGGAAGACGCCATCGGCGAATGCGACTGGGTGCAGATCGATGCCTGCCAGTTGATCCCGCCCATGCTGCCGTGGGAGGCACAGGTGGAAATGGCCGCCAATGTGGCCTTACAGGATCTGCAACTGCTCAAGGCGGAGTTCGATTTCGCCCGCGAGATCAAGGAAGCTTTTCCGGAGCCGGTCGAGCGCCTGATAGCTGCTGGCGGCAAGATCGAGGACGCCATCTGGTTCGTCTGGTACGCCGACACGCAAGCCGACGCCTAAAAAGCCGGGAATTCCAGCTTGCTGGTGTCGTAACCCAGCTCTTTCGCCTTGGCGACCATGACGGCGCGCGCATCTGCGGAAGGCACCGAGCGGCTATAGATCCACAGGTTCTTCATGGCCGGATCAGCGCTGATAAACCAGCTATGGTCCGGCGCCTCATACAGCACCCAGTAGTTCCAGGTAATAAAGAAGGGGTAGTGTACTTCGAGCTTCGCATTAGCTTCACCGGCATCGGTCAGCACGCCGCGTCCCTTGATCGTCTTCCGTTTGCCCGTGGGCGTATCCTTGTGGCAGCCGTCTTCGACCGCAATTTCACCCGGCTTTTGACCCGGCGCATAGGTGGTGTAGCCGGCAACGCAGCCATCGGTCAGCCACATTGGCCGGCGGGCAATCTCCAGCCAGGTGCCGGAATAGTGTTCCATCGAAACCTGAGCCGTCTTGGGCACGGCCTCGCCCGTCGGCAGGGTGGTACAGGCGGAAAGCGCGATAACCGCAACGGCGCAGGCGGCAAGAGATTTTCTGAGCGGCATAATGACCCTCCTTTGTTGCCCCGTATAACCATACGAACAAAAGACAAGGCGAGATCAGTAACGCGCAAAGAAAAACCAGCGTTTCGCAACGCCGGTTCAACTGATTAACTTATGGGTGCAGGGCCTGTGCCCCTGCTAAAATTGTAAACGGTAGCCACCGGCATCCGTCATCAGCAGACGGGCATTAGCGGGATCGGGTTCGATCTTCTGGCGCAGGCGATAGACATGGGTTTCCAGCGTGTGCGTGGTGACGCCGGCATTATAACCCCAGACCTCGGTCAGAAGTTCTTCGCGGGTGATCGGCTTGCCGCCGGCGCGATAGAGGTATTTGAGGATATTGGTTTCTTTTTCCGTCAGGCGCGTTTTCTTCTGCGCCTGATCGACCAGCACCTTCAGCGCCGGTTTGAATTCATAGGGCCCGATGCGGAAGGTGGCGTCTTCGCTGGTCTCATGTGAACGCACCTGAGCGCGGATGCGCGCCAGCAGAACGGCGAAACGAAACGGCTTGGTGACATAATCATTGGCGCCGGCATCGAGACCGAGGATGGTATCGGAATCCGAGGTCTGGCCGGTGAGCATGATGACCGGTGTGGTCAGCCCCCCTTTGCGCAGCAGGCGGCAGGCTTCGCGGCCGTCCATATCCGGCAGATCGACATCGAGCAGGATCAGGTCGGCATTGACGCTCTTGCCCAGTTTCAGGCCTTCGGCGCCGTTGGGGGCCTGAATGACCTTGAATTCTTCATGAAGTTCGAGCTGCTCCGCCAGGGCTTCGCGCAGTTCATCATCATCATCGACTATGAGCAGGGTTTTTTGTTGCACCATGATCCTGTATCTTTAAGTCTTATCGTTATGAGATTAAGCAGCGGTAGCAAATAAATGATCAATAAGTTTAAGGCCACCGCCGATGGCATGTTCAATATCTATGAACATAGTGTGCGTTGCTCGCTTGGGAAAGGGGGCGTGCGTCCAGCAGGTGAGAAAAGAGAGGGTGACGGCGCATCTCCACTGGGAATCTGGCCGATTCGCTATGTTTTCTACCGTCCAGACCGCCTTTCACCACCGCAAACGGCGCTGAACGTCGTCACTTTGTCGCCCGATGACGGCTGGTGCGACGATCCGTCATCCCCGTTTTACAATCAGCATGTGAAGCTCCCTTTTGCGCCGAGCCACGAAAAGCTGTGGCGGGATGACCATGTCTATGATCTGATCGTGGTATTGGGTCATAATGATGACCCGCCTGTGTCTGGCATGGGATCGGCCATTTTCGCCCATCTGGCGCGGCCGGATTACAGCGGTACAGAGGGCTGCGTAGCGCTGAAGCTGGAGGATATGCAGGCCTTCCTGCGTGTCGCTCAGCCTGGTGACGCCATCGAAATTCACATTTGACAGTTATGGGGCGTGGGGTCCGCGACCCCACATCTGTTCTTCGTTCTTCTTTTCCCTTCGCCCGGACGGCGAGAGGAAAAGAAGAAAGGGGAAGGCATGGGTCCACAGGCCCCAAACCCCATACCTATCAGCGCGAACCGAAAATCGCCGACCCGACTCGTATTTCCGTCGAACCAAACGCCAGCGCCGTCTCGAAATCGTCGCTCATCCCCATACTAAGGTGCGCAATGCCGTTACGATCCGCGATCTTTTTCAGCAATGCGAAATAAGGCCCGCGCGGCCCCTCAACCGGCGGAATACACATCAGGCCGTCGATTTTCAGGCCGTAATCCGCGCAGGCCCTTAAAAACCCGTCGGCTTCCAGCGGTAAAACCCCCGCTTTTTGTTCTTCCTCACCGATATTGACCTGCACATAAAGCGTCGGGTGCCGACCCTGCTTCTGGATCTCTTCGGCGATCACCCGCGCAATCTTGTCGCGGTCAATACTCTCGATCACATCGAAGAATGCCACCGCTTCCGCCGCCTTGTTGCTTTGTAAAGGTCCGATCAGCCGCAGTTCGAGATCGCTATAGTTTTCGCGCACCCCATCCCAACGCGTCATCGCTTCCTGAACGCGGTTTTCGCCAAACCGCCGCTGACCGGCAGCCAGAACCGGCGCGATGACCTCCCATGGCTGATTTTTGGAAACCGCCGTCAAATACGCCGCATCCGGCGCGCGACCGGCGGCTTTTAAAGCCTTGTGCATCTTCGCTATGAGCTTAGAATAGGCGGTATTCGGCTGAGTATCTGGCAATGACATACAAGACCCGCTTTCAGTATCTGCTCGATAAGGCACGGGATATAGCGCAAGCGCCGTCACCGTTGAAGCGCCAATTGCCGGCGCTGTTTTTCTTTACCGATCCGAAACGTACCCCCCACCCTGAAGATATCGCCATCCATATGCCGGAAGGCTGCGGCATCATCTATCGTCATTTCGGTGAAAGCCACGCCGCGAAACGGGCCCGCCTATTGCGCAAGATAACCAGCGACAACGGCCTGACCCTGCTGATTGGGGAGGACGATGCCCTGGCGCTTGAAGTCGGCGCCGATGGCGTGCACCTGCGCCAGAAAAGCCTGATCAGGGCCGGCGATCTGCACGCGCGATATACGCACCTGACGCTGACCGCCGCCTGTCATGACACTGAGACCCTGCGTACACTGACAGGCGATGAAGGCCTGTCCGCGGTTTTCATCTCGCCGGTTTTCGCCAGCCGCAGCCCGTCGGCGCAAGGCATCGAAGCGCTTGGCGCAAAAGGCGTGCGCGATCTGACCGATGTGGCCAATGTGCCGGTCTATGGATTGGGGGGAATCAGTTGCGACAACATTCTGTCGCTGCGAGACACTGGCCTGTCCGGCATAGGCGCCGTCGAGGCGTTTTCGCTTAGAACTTGAAGGTGGTTTCCAGACGGACGCGCGGCTGCTTCTTGTCCTGGGACAGGCGGCGCGATTCCGGCTTCAGCGGATCGGATTTTTCACCGAAACCGACCGTGCCGCCCACGCGAACCGACGGGGTCAGCTTATAGAAAGCGCCGGCATCTATATCGTTGAGGCCCGATTGGGCGGTTTCAGGCTGGTTGACATCGAACTTGACGCCCCACTTGCCATCGAGATTGAACTGATAGACCTTCGATTGCGGCTTGGTGAAGCCGGTATTCTCTTCGCTGATGTAGCTGTCGCCGACCGGTGTGATCAGCGGGGTCAGGCTGGTGATCTCACTTGCCGCTTGCGGCTTGACCAGCTTGGTTTGCGCCATGGCATAGGTGCTGCTTCCGGCGATTGCCAGAACCAACATAGAGACAGCCATAGACACGACAGGTTTCATCTTCTCGATCTTTGTAATCCGAACCCCGATTTCCCCTGAAATTTCACCACACTAGGCAAATTCAGATCTATCGGACCACGGACGCGTTCTACACATCTATTTAGACACAGATATGTCAATTCTGAATTAAGGCCTGTCGATAAGTCCGTCAATTCAGCAAGTGGTAAAAACACCCCTTCTGTAACATTCCCTTCCCTGTTGTGTTGAATCCGCCACGGATAGTTAACGGCCCATAAGAGAGATACCGGCCATGTGTCAGCCCTGATGCAAAGGGCAGATAAGGTTTTGCGCTCCGCCCCACATCCGCCCTTATTTGCTGGTGTGTTAACAAACTTGTGAAGGGCCTCTTGTCATACCCCACGGCGTCCATGCTATAGAGGGCATGGTCGACAAGGCCGGGGTGCCGACACGGGCAAAATAATTTAAGCAATTCCGGGATTTTGCCGAGGGCAATCACCGAACTTGAAAAATGCGGAGTGATCATTCTATGACGACCATGCGGAAATCGGCCCTGGTGCTGGCGGCTCTCGGTGTATGCCTGTCCTTTAGCGCCTGCGCCAGCCTTGGCAGCAAGGGCAAGGACGGCGCCACGACTTCCGCCAATGCAACCGTGCCCGAGGAAGAATCCAAAATCGACTTCGGCAATCTCTTCGGTGGCAAAAAGGCCTCCAAGAGCAGCAATGCCGAGCAAGCCGGCATAGGCGTCAATGCCTATCTGTGGCGCGCCTCGCTCGACACAATTTCCTTTATGCCCCTGACCTCGGCCGATCCCTGGGGCGGCGTGATCATCACCGACTGGTATGCCAATCCGCAAACCCCGGACGAGCACTTCAAGGTCACCATCTTCATCCTCGATTCGCGCCTGCGCGCCGATGCGCTCAACGTCGCGGTCCAGAAGGAAGTCCGTTCGGGCGATCGCTGGGTCACGGCCGATGTGTCGCAGCAAACCCAGCTCGACATCGAAAACGCCATCCTGTCGCGCGCCCGCGAATTGCGTCTTTCCGACGTCAAGAACTAGTGTTGTGACTCTAACGCCTGTCGCCCCCTGGCGACCTTTTCAAGAATGTCTGTAGCGGATTTGGTCCAAACGAAGGGCTTTGGATCGGCGTTGTGATGATCGAGATAGTCTTGAATTGCGCCTTCGAGTTCGGCGACACTCTTGAACACGCCGCAGCGGATGCGATCGCCTGTTATCAAGCCGAAAAAGCGTTCGACCTGATTGAGCCAGGACGCCGAAGTGGGGGTGAAATGCATGTGGAAGCGAGGATGTTTGGCCAGCCATGCTTTGACCGCCGGATGCTTATGGGTGGCATAGTTGTCGGCGATCAGGTGCAGGTCGAAGCCCTTGGGCGTGCTGCGGTCGATGAGTCGAAGGAATTTGAGCCATTCCTGGTGCCGATGACGTTTCATGCATTCGCCGATCACCCTGCCGGTGGCGACATCGAGGGCGGCGAACAGTGTCGTCGTGCCATGCCGCTTATAGTCGTGGGTCATCGTTCCCGCCCGCCCCTTCTTCATTGGCAGGCCCGGTTGGGTGCGGTCCAGCGCCTGGATCTGTGACTTCTCATCGACCGAGAACACCAGTGCCCGGTCCGGCGGATCAAGATAGAGACCGACGACGTCCGTCACCTTCTCGACGAACTGCTTGTCGTTCGACAGTTTGAACGTCTTGGTCAAATGGGGCTTGAGCCCATGCGCGCTCCAAATGCGCTGTACGCTGGTGTGGCTCAGACCCACCGCCTTGGCAAGCGTGCGCGCGCTCCATTGCGTGGCAGCCGGTGGCTTCTGTCGCAGCGTCATCTCGACCACACGCGCAATGACTTCGGCGCTCAACGGCGTCTTACGGCCAGGCCGGGTCGCGTCGCGCCCAAGCCCATCGACACCCTGCTCAAGATAACGATCGCGCCAGCGGTAGGCCGTCTTCTTGGTCTTGCCCAGCGTCCGCACAATCGACGCCAAACTCGCCGCGTCCGCCCACATCAGCACGATCCGCGCACGCCAAACAAGCTTCTGCGGCGTGTTCCGGTCCGCCACCCAACCTTCCAACCGCACCCGAGCCTCAGGCGACAGCAACAGCCTTTTGTCCATGTCCATCGACACAGAACTCGCATATTTGCAAGATCAAGGGAATCCATCCGTTGATTCCGCAACACTAGGCTTTCGACACCTGAGACATCATAAAGCCGCCGGGTATCGCTTCGGCGGCTTTATCTATGGTGCGAACACCCGAGAAACAACTGGAATCCCTGCGTAAGCCGCCTTATAAGCGGGCATCATTTCCCTTTATACGCACAAAGACTTATGGCCCGTTACAATCCCAAAGAGACCGAACCCCGTCAGCTCAAACGATGGGATGACAGCGCCGTGTTCCTCACCTCCCAAGACACCAATAAGCCAAAATATTATGTGCTCGAGATGTTCCCCTATCCGTCTGGCCGCATCCACATGGGGCATGTGCGTAACTACGCCATGGGCGATCTAGTGGCGCGCTTCAAACGCGCCCGTGGCTTCAATGTGTTGCATCCCATGGGTTGGGACGCCTTCGGTATGCCGGCCGAAAACGCCGCCATGGAGCGCAAGATCCATCCGAAAGGCTGGACCTACGACAATATAGCCTCAATGCGCGCCGAGCTGAAGCGCCTGGGCCTCTCGATCGACTGGACGCGTGAATTCGCCACCTGTGATCCGGAGTATTACGGCCAGCAGCAAAAATGGTTCAACGCCCTGCTGAAGAACGATCTCGTTTACCGCCGCGAAAGCCTGGTCAACTGGGACCCAGTCGACAACACCGTACTGGCCAATGAGCAGGTCATCGAAGGTCGCGGCTGGCGCTCCGGCGCCGTAGTCGAAAAGAAAAAGCTGACCCAGTGGTTCATGCGCATCACGCGCTTCGCCGACGACCTGATCTCCGGCCTCGATACACTTGATCGCTGGCCGGACAAGGTCCGCACCATGCAGGCCAACTGGATCGGCAAGTCGCGCGGTCTGAAAATGACTTTCCCGTTCGCTGAGCGTGACGGTGGCGTTGAGGTCTACACGACCCGCCCCGACACTCTGTTCGGCGCGTCGTTCGTCGCCATCGCTGCCGATCACCCGCTGGCGGTGGAAGCCGCTGCCAACAATCCTGAACTGACCGCCTTCACCAAGAGCTTAAGCAAGGGCGGGACAACCCAGGCCGAGATCGACACTGGTGAAAAGCTTGGTTTCAACACCGGCATCAAGGTGCAGCACCCCTTCAAAGCGGGCGCCACGCTCGATGTCTGGGTGGCCAATTTCGTGCTGATGGATTACGGCACCGGCGCCATTTTCGGCTGCCCGGCGCACGATCAGCGCGACCTCGACTTCGCCCGCAAATACGACCTGTCCGTCACCGAAGTGGTGCTGCCGAACGGCGCCAACCCCGATGAGTTCAAGGTGGCTAACGAGGCCTATACCGGTCCCGGCACGATCTTCCATTCCGAATTCCTTGACGGTCTGGAGATTGAAGCGGCGAAAAACATCGCCATCGAAAAGATCGAGGCCATGGGCCTAGGCGAAGGCGCCACCGTCTTCCGCCTGCGCGACTGGGGCGTGTCACGCCAGCGCTATTGGGGGTGCCCGATCCCGGTCATCCACTGCGATGATTGCGGCGTCGTGCCCGTGCCCGATGATCAATTACCCGTGGTCCTGCCCGAGGACGTCACCTTTGACGTGCCCGGCAATCCATTGGCGCGCCACCCGACCTGGAAGCACGTCAAGTGCCCCACCTGCGGCAAGGACGCCACCCGCGAGACCGATACCCTCGATACCTTTGTCGATTCGTCATGGTATTTCGCCCGCTTCACCGATCCGAAGGCCCCGAACCCGATCAACAAGCAGGCCGCCGATTACTGGCTGCCGGTCGATCAGTATATCGGCGGTATCGAGCACGCCGTGCTCCACCTGCTCTACGCCCGTTTCATCACGCGCGCGCTCAATCACTGCGGCTATCTGGAGGTCAAGGAACCGTTCGCCGGTTTGTTCACGCAAGGTATGCTGACGCACGAGACCTACAAGGACGCCAGCGGCCATTGGGTCGAGCCCGCTGATGTCGAGATCACCAACGAAGGTGGTGCACGCAAGGCTGTGCAGCTCTCGACCGGTGAAAGCCTCGCGATTGGCGATATCGAAAAGATGTCGAAGTCGAAGAAGAACACCGTGGCGCCGGAAGATATTTTCGACACCTATGGCGTTGATTCAGCACGTCTTTTCGTACTGTCCGACTCACCGCCCGAACGCGATGTCCAGTGGTCAACCTCCGGCGTCGAAGGCTCCTGGCGATTCACCCACCGAGTTTGGGATCAGTTCGACACCCTGCCCGATGAAAACATTCCGTGTACGGACGAAAATGCTGCCGCTGAGCTGCTCAAGGCAGCGCACAAGGCCGTCAAGTTCGTCACCGAAGGCTTTGAAGGCTTCCGCTTCAACGCCGCCATCGCCAAGCTGTACGAATTCGTAACGGTGATCCGCACCTCGGATATCAGCAAAACCGGCTCACAAGCACGCCGAGAGGCCCTGACCCTGCTGGCCGGCCTGATCGCGCCCGTCACCCCGCACCTGGCTGAAGAATGCTGGACGCGTCTGGGCCATGACGGCCTGATCGCGCAAGCCGCCTGGCCGAAATTCGACGCCGCACTGGCGCAGGATGATGTTTACGTCATGCCGGTTCAGGTCAATGGCAAGAAGCGCGGTGAGATTTCCCTGCCGGTCGGCGCCACAGAGGACCAGATCCGCGAGATGGCGCTTGCGGATGAAGGGGTTAAGCGGCATCTTGAGGGCGTCTCCATTCGCAAGATCATCATCGTGCCGAACCGGATTCTCAATTTCGTGGTAGGTTAATATGGCTAAAGTCTTCAGAACGCTGGCCCTTTGCGCCGCTGTCGCCCTGCCCGCCTTCAGCCTAAGCGGCTGCGGTTTCGTGCCGCTCTATGCCCAGCAAGGCCTGACGGTCAATCTGGCGCAGATCGATATCGATGCACCCCAGACCCGCACCGGCTATTTTGTTGAGCAGGATCTTCGCAATCGCTTGGCCAGCGATAACTCGACACCTAAGCTGTACAAGCTGGTGATCACCATGAAAGAACAGCATTATTCTATTGGTTACAAGGTTGACGACACCTCGACACGTTCTGAAATCACCAGCTCGGTGACGTACAAGTTGGTAAATATCAGTACCAATGCCGTTATCTTGAAAAGCGCTTTCTCGGAAACCGTGACCTACGACACGTCTGTATCGCCCTTTACCGGGGTGATTTCGCAACAGGATGCACAGGAACGTATCGCCACCAGCATCTCGCAGAAGATCCAGACCGATCTGGCGCTGTATTTCCACGAGAAGCCGAAGCCCTAAATATGAAGCTGGCCAAACGCGCCGAGATTGATGCCTTTTTCGCCAAGCCGCCCGCCAACATGGTGGGCGTACTGGTTTATGGCAAAGATCGTAGTCAGGTCATCGAGCGCTGCACGGCGCTGGCCAAGCGGATCGTGCCCGACATTACCGATCCCTTCAATGTATCCCTGATCACCGATACCGATATCGAAGGCGATGCCGGCCGACTGGAAGGCGAGTTGCAATCCTTGTCGTTGATGGGTGGCAAGCGTCTGGTGCGGCTGAAGTTTTTCTCAGAAAAAGCGGCACTCGATAAAGCCGTGGCGGCCAGCCTGAAAGCCCATGCCGCCGGTGATTTCAACAAGGACGCCTTCATTATCATCGAGGCCGGCGGCCTCGGTTCCGATTCCGCTTTGCGCCGTCTGGCCGACGCTGACAAAAACCTCGCCAGCATCGCTTGCTACGAAGATGAAACGGGCGATGTGGTGCGAATGGCCCGTGAGGCCCTGGCGGCCGACGGAGTCTCTTTAAGCAGCGCCGCCATGGATATCTTCGCTCAGCGCCTACCCAAGGAACGCGGTATCGCCCGGCAAGAGATCGAACGCCTGATCCTGTTTATCGGGCCCGGTTCGCACAAGACGCTGAACGAGGTCGAGCTGCAGGAGTTTCTCGGCGTCGAACCGGAAGCCTCCCTGTTCAAGGCAGCCTCCGATGCCTTCGGCGGCCGAATGAAGGCGGCGCAGGCCGGTTTGCGCCGCGCCTTTGCCGAGGGTGAAAGTGGCCCGGACGCCATGCGCGCCATCAGCCTGCAATACAACAAGCTCAAGCTGCTCAAGAGTATGCTGGAAAAAGGACTGGGCACCAAGGAGGCGGCGCGCAATGCCGGCGTCTTCTGGAAGGACGAGGACGATATGCTACGTCAGGCGCGGGCGTGGAATTTCAGCACGCTCGATGCTCTGGCCCGCGATCTGATCGATGCCGATAAGCAATGCAAGTCGACCGGCATGCCGGACCTGCTGATCGCCGAGCGACTCTATCTGCAAATCGCAGGACGCGCCAATCGGGCGGGTTTATAACGCTTTATGTGGCGAATCTGGCGGGCTCGGATACGACCATCAAAGCCAAATTCGCCACAGAGCCCATTTGTAAAAATAGTGAATTATTTCATTAACTTACGGCACAGTTCGTCGAGCTGTTCGAGGCTCGCGTAGCCCAAACGCAGTTCACCTCTGCCCCCCTTGTCGTCCAGCTTAACCGTCAGGCCCAGAGCCTCCTGCAAATCCTGTTCGAGAGACAGAGTATCGGCATTTGGCTGAGCCTTGGCCCTCGGCGTCGGCTCGGCTTTCGGACCGGCCAATTCCTCACGTACCAGCGCTTCGGTCTGACGAACGGACAGACCTTTAGCGATGACTTCCTCCGCCAGAGCCACCGCATTTTCGGAGGTGATCAGCGCACGCGCGTGGCCCGCCGACAGGCGACCATGCAATACGTGATCCTGCACGGCTTCCGGCAAGGCCAGCAGGCGCAGCATATTGGCGATGTGCGGACGGCTCTTGCCGACCACCTGCGCCAGGGCGTCCTGCGTGCGGCCGAAGCGATCCTGCAACACCTTGTAGGCACGCGCTTCTTCCATCGGGTTAAGGTCGGCACGTTGCACGTTTTCGATGATGCCGATTTCGAGCACATCGAGATCGTCCATCTCACGGATGATGACCGGCACGGTATGCAGGCCGGCTTTTTGCGCCGCACGCCAGCGACGTTCACCGGCGACAATCTGGTAGTGCCCAGTCTGACCGGGGGCAGGCCTGACAAGAATAGGCTGCAAAACACCCTTTTCCTTGATCGAGGCCGACAGCTCATCGATGTCGGATTCGACGAACAAACGACGCGGCTGATCGGGATTGCGGACCAACAATTCGATGGGTTGCTCAAGACCGCGCGCCTGATCGGCACTGCGTTCGGCCGCACGCTCGGCCACGGCGGCAGCATCCGTCATCGGGCTGTTCGTACCCTGATCGCCGAGAAGCGCGGAGAGCCCGCGGCCCAAACCTCTATTTTTTTCAGACATGTATCGGCTTTCGTATCTTGGGCGTTTTTAAGCGGCAACCTGAGCTTTGCGCGCGCGTTCACGCGCCACAAGCTCCTTGGCCAGCTTAATATAGGCCTGGCTGCCGGAACATTTCATATCATAGATCAGGGCCGGCTTGCCGAAGGACGGCGCTTCGGACACCCGCACATTGCGCGGTATGACCGTGTCATACACCAGATGACCAAAGTGCGAACGAACGTCACGCTCAACATGGCCGGAGAGCGCATTGCGCTTGTCGAACATGGTGAGCACGATGCCCTGAAGGCTCAGTTTCGGATTCAGGCTGCCACGCACCAGATCAATCGTGCGCATCAACTGGCTGAGCCCTTCGAGCGCGAAGAACTCACATTGCAGCGGCACCAGCACGGCATCGGCCGCACTCATCGAATTGACCGTCAGCAGGTTCAGCGACGGCGGACAATCGATCAGAATGTAGTCATAAGGCGGGTTATCCTGGTCAAGCCCGTCAAGCGCATCGCGTAAACGATAGGAACGGCGCTCGGCCTGACCCAGCTCAATCTCGACACCCGACAGATCCGGATCGGACGGCAGCAGCCAGAGGCCCGGCACCGCTGTACTAACAGCCGTATCACCAATCGGACGCTGATCGACAATCACATCATAAAGCGAGCTGGCGCGCTGCTTCTTGGGTACACCCAAACCGGTAGAGGCATTACCCTGCGGGTCGAGATCGATCAGCAAGACGCGCTCACCGATAGCGGCCAGGGCCGTGCCGAGGTTAATCGCCGTCGTCGTCTTGCCAACCCCGCCTTTTTGGTTTGCGATCGCCAGAACTCGGGTGCGTTTTTCGGTATTAACGGGCACGTCGCAGCCTCCGGATATGGATCACGCGACCGCGCGGATCGCTCATGGACTCTGACTGTTCTACGTCAAATTTCCACACTTTTCCAGCGTCCACCAGTTCACTTTCAACGTTTTCCCCCTTTAAAAACCAAGCGTCGGCGCCTTTACGTATAAAGCCCTCGGCAAAACCCAAAAGCTTGCTCATCGGCGCTACGGCGCGCGCGGTCACCACATCGACCTTGACCGAGACGTTCTCGGCGCGGTCATTGATCACCGTGGCGGGAAGGTTCAGATCGTCGACAACAGTCTGGAGAAAACGGCAACGCTTGGTCAGGGATTCGACCAGATAGACGTGCGGTGCAGGGCCGTCGGCCAAGGTTGTAGAATGTTTTAGAAGTATGCTCAGCACGATGCCGGGAAAACCGGCGCCTGCCCCCAGATCAGCCCATGTCCGGGCATCCGGCCGACAGTCGAGCAGTTGCGCGCTATCGAGCACATGGCGTGACCAGTAGTCCGGCAAGGTGGCCGGCCCGACAAGGTTCATCACCTCATTACCATCCGCCAGCACCTGATAAAACTTTTGCAGGTCCGCGATCGCCTCGTGTTTCACGTGAAACATCAGCCGCGCTGACATCTCTTCAGGGGTCATGTGGCTCATTAGGCGCTGCGCTTGTTGTGGTTACGCACATAGAACAACAAGGTGGTCAGCGCGCCTTGTGTCATGCCCTCGATGCGCCCCGCCTGCCCCAGGGTCTGCGGACGGATGCGGTTGAGCTTCTCACGCGATTCATTGGAAAGACCGGCGATGCCGAGATAGTCGATGTCATCCGGTAAACCCAGAATTCTCATCCTTGCGGAAGTTCTCGATTTCGGCCTTTTGCCGCGGCATATAGCCGGCATAAAGCGCATCGATCTCGACCTGCTCATAGAGCACGTCCGGCCAGGCTTTGATTTCAGGCCACAGGGTTTCGAGGCGTTCCCGCGAGCAACTGTCATAGGCCATGAGTTGCGTGACGTTGCGCTTCTGGCCATCGCCATTGATCTGAATGCCGTGCGACAGCGCCTCTTTCGATGTCGCCACAAGCTCGGCCGAGCGCTGGCGAATAGCATCGAGCGCCGTCCTCTTTTCCAGCCATACGGCCTTGCGTTTTTCTCCAACAACGCCGATGGCCAGCCCCCTGTCGGTTAGGCGCTGATCGGCATTATCGGCGCGCAGAGAGAGGCGGAACTCAGCGCGGCTGGTGAACATCCGGTAGGGTTCGGTCACGCCGCGCGTCACCAGATCATCAATCATCACACCGATATAGGCTTCATCACGGCCAAGAATGGTCGGGGCATAACCCCCTGCCCGCGCCGCCGCATTGATGCCGGCCAGCAGGCCTTGCGCGCCGGCTTCTTCGTAGCCGGTCGTGCCATTGATCTGACCGGCCAGAAAAAGACCCGGCAAGGGCTTTAATTCAAGTGTGGGGTGCAGTTCGCGCGGATCGACATAATCGTATTCGATGGCATAGCCGAAACGCTTGACCACCACATCTTCCAGACCAACGATGGTGCGCAGAAAGGCTTCCTGCGTCGCTTCGGAAACACTGGTCGAGATGCCGTTCGGATAGACTGTGTCGTCATCGTAGCCTTCCGGTTCCAGGAAGATCTGGTGCGAGGTCTTGTCGGCGAACTTGACCACCTTATCCTCGATCGACGGGCAATAGCGCGGTCCGCGACCGGCGAGAAAACCGCCATAGACCGCTGAACTCATTGAGGCGATCGGCGATGATGGCGTGGGTCTTTTCGTTGGTATAGGTGATGCCGCAGGCGATCTGCTCGCGCTCGATGGCGGGCGTCAGCATGGAAAAGGGCTGGATGGGATCATCACCCAACTGTTGCTCCAGACGATCCCAATGAATGGTCTTGCCATCGAGTTGCGCCGGTGTGCCTGTCTTAAGGCGACCCATATTCAGTTTGAGATCATAGAGTTCTGGCCCAGGCCATTGGCCGGCGCATCACCCCAGCGGCCGGCCGCGATACGGGTTTCACCGATATGGATGACGCCGCGCAGAAAAGTGCCCGTGGTCAGAACAACCGCTTTGGCGAGATAGGTTGTACCCTCAGCATCGATTACGCCGGTGACCTGGCCATGATCGACGACCAGATCTTCGGCCGCGCCGGCTATAATGATCAAGTTCGGAGTTTGAAACAGCTCGGCCTGCACCGCTTCACGATAAAGCTTGCGGTCGATCTGGGCCCGCGGGCCACGCACGGCAGGGCCCTTGGACTTGTTGAGCACCTTGAACTGCATGCCGCCGATGTCGGCCATGCGCCCCATAATGCCATCCAGCGCATCAATTTCACGCACCAGATGGCCTTTGCCTAGGCCACCGATCGCCGGATTGCATGACATCTCGCCCAGCGTCTCGCGCTTATGCGTCAGCAAAAGCGTTCTGGCGCCCATGCGCGCAGAGGCGGTTGCGGCTTCACAGCCGGCATGACCACCGCCAACGACAATGACATCCCACAAGGATTTGGGTTCGGACATATTCAACTCTCTAAAGGAAGGCGCTGGCTATAACAGATAAGGACGCGAAGGTCGAATCGCCAATGGTTTTGAGCCCGCTTATTTGCCGATGCAAAAGCTCGAAAAGATGACATCGAGTACACCTTCGACATCATAACGGCCAAAAAGCTGATCAAAACTGTTAACCGCCGAGCGGACGTTTTCAGCCGTCAGTTCGGGCACACCGAGATCGGATCGGCGGGCAATGGCGAGTTGATCGCGCGCTTCGGTCAGGCGCTCGATGTGACGCTGGCGCGTCGCGGCCGGGAAGGTCTGGGCGGAAAGCTGTTCGCTGATGATATGTTCGATGGTTGCGACCAGGTCGGTCATACCCGTACCCATCGACACGCTGACAGCGAAGACCGATGTTTCACGTGAAACACGCAAGGCCGCCACGGCCTGACGCTCGGAATCCTGGGCTTCATCGATCTTGTTGAAGACCATCAGATCGCCGTCACGGAAATCTTCTGGCAGAGCAGGCCCAGTGGAATCGATCACCCAGATGCGCAGGTCGGCCTCTTCGGCCTTGGCGCGCGCACGGCGAATACCCTCTGCCTCGATCGCTTCGTCTGTTTCGCGCAGACCCGCTGTGTCGTAGAGCAGAACCGAATAGGGCCCAATGCGCAACTGCGCCTCGATGATATCGCGCGTGGTTCCGGCGATGGGGGTAACAATCGCCGCCTCAGCTTTTAGCAGCGCATTAAACAAACTCGACTTGCCCGCATTCGGTTCACCCAGAATAACGATCCGGTAGCCTTCGCGGATCTGGCGCCCCCGGTGGGAATCGGCAATGGCAACCTCCAGCGCGTGCTCGAGAGAGCGGATGCGATCAAGGATGCCATCGGCCAGTTCGGTCGGCAGGTCTTCGTCAGGGAAATCGATATAGACTTCGAGGCGTGCCAAGAGGTCGATGAGGTCCGATCGCCACGACGTATATTGTGCCTTGAGCCCCCCGCCCAATTGGGTCAGGGCCTGACGTCTTTGCGCTTCGGATTCGGCATCGACGAGATCGGCGATGGCTTCAGCCTGGGTGAGATCGAGTTTGCCGTGCTCCAGCGCCCGGCGTGAGAACTCACCGGGCATGGCCAGTTTCAGGCCAAGTTCGAGAAGGATGATATAGAGGCGATCGAGAATGGCCTTTGACCCGTGGACGTGCAGCTCGATACAATCTTCACCGGTGAAGCTGTGCGGCGCCTTGAACCAGATAATCACCGCTTCGTCGATCAGTTCATTCTGATAGGTCAGCGGTGCATAGGTCGCCAGGCGCGGCGTCAGATTTTTAGGGGTAAGTTGTTGCGCGGCCCAAAGGGCTTGCGGGCCTGAGAGGCGAATGATGGACACCCCTGCCCGGCCCTGTGCGCTGGCAAGAGCGAAAATCGTATGTTTCACGTGAAACACGCCTTACTTTTTATCTGTTTTACCAAAGGAGCTCATGCTGGCTTGCGCCGCCGATTGCATCAATTTGAAGAACTGATCCTGCGCGGTGACGCCCAGGCTCGACCAGTTCTTCATCATTTCTTCGGGCTGCATGGAGTGAACATTCTGCGCCATCCGGTCCTTCATGGCGCTCATCATGTAGTCATTCAGCGGTTGAACATCGGGCAGACCGAGAAAGGTGCGAGCCTCTTCCGGCGTGCATTCGACATTGACCGTGACCTTCATGATGTTCTCCAAAAACCCGAATATGAAAACGAACCAACCCGATAGGATCCTGTCACATCGGGTTGGCAAGTATCATGTCTTAATTGAGCCCCAAACGCAAAGCGTTTGGTAATGCCTGTTATGTGTTCATCGACTGGAAGAACTCGGCATTGTTCTTGGTCTGACGTAGCTTGTCCGACAGGAACTCGATGGCATCCTGGGCGCCCATCGGGTTGAGGATACGGCGCAGGACATAGGTCTTTTGCAGGTTCGACTTGTCGGTGAGCAGTTCTTCCTTGCGGGTGCCGGACTTGAGCACATCCATGGCCGGGAAGACGCGCTTGTCGGCGACCTTACGATCGAGCACGATTTCCGAGTTGCCCGTGCCCTTGAACTCTTCGAAAATGACTTCGTCCATGCGCGAGCCGGTATCGATCAGGGCGGTGGCGATGATGGTCAGCGAGCCGCCTTCTTCGATGTTACGGGCTGCACCGAAGAAGCGCTTCGGACGTTGCAGCGCGTTGGCGTCGACACCGCCGGTCAGCACCTTGCCGGATGATGGCACGACGGTGTTGTAGGCGCGGCCAAGACGGGTGATCGAGTCAAGCAGGATCACGACATCGCGCTTGTGTTCGACGAGGCGCTTGGCTTTTTCGATGACCATTTCTGCGACCTGGACGTGGCGCGTAGCCGGCTCGTCAAACGTCGAGGAGATGACTTCACCGCGCACGGTGCGCTGCATATCGGTCACTTCTTCCGGACGTTCGTCGATCAGCAGAACGATCAGGTAGCAATCCGGGTGGTTAGCCGCCACCGACTTGGCGATGTTCTGCAACATGACCGTCTTACCGACGCGCGGCGGGGCGACGATCAGGCAGCGCTGGCCCTTGCCAAGCGGTGCCACGATGTCGATGATGCGGCCGGAGCGGTCCTTGAGCGTCGGGTCTTCAATCTCCATCCACAGGCGCTCATCGGGATAGAGCGGCGTCAGGTTGTCGAAGTGAACCTTGTGGCGGATGTTTTCCGGGTCTTCGAAATTGATGGCCTGGGTCTTCAACAGGGCGAAATAGCGCTCACCTTCGCGCGGCGAACGGATCGGCCCTTCGACCGTGTCACCGGTGCGCAGACCATAGCGGCGGATCTGTTGCGGGCTGACATAGATGTCGTCCGGGCCCGGCAAATAGTTAGCTTCGGGCGAACGCAGGAAGCCGAAACCGTCCTGCAGAACTTCCATAACGCCGGAACCGCTGATCTCGACGCCTTCTTCGGCCAGCGCTTTCAGGATGGCAAACATCATATCCTGCTTGCGCATATTGCTGGCGTTTTCGACGCCGAGCGATTCCGCAAAGGTCAGCAGATCGGTAGGGGTTTTGTCTTTAAGGGTTTGCAGCGACATCTTCTGGCCGGTCATCGAACCCTCGACAACCTCCTCATCGCCCTCTTCGCCTTCCATATCCTCGTCAGTCTGATTGTTATTTTCGGACTGGGTTTCCAGTTCGGTCTCAGCGGCTTCGACGGGTGTGGATTCGGTTTCGTCAGTCATGGTGATCTCTCGTATGGTGAGATGCGCACGCGACATTGCCTGGGGTTTGAGCCCCTGAGCAATTTGCGATCGCATCCCCTGCCCCTATAGCTTAAACGCTTGAAAAGGCTGATAAATTTCATTTGAAGTGGCGTATTCCACAGAACGTGGGGCCATCGGATATCTGCCGCACCGGCAGAATTCAGGTTGGGAACCTACAGGAATGCCCGTTTTGGTCAAGATATTTATGGGGTTTGGGGCCTGTGGCACCAAGTCCTTCCCTATTCTTTCTTTTCCTCCGCCCAAAAGACGAAGGAAAAGAAAGAAAAAGACAGATGTGGGGTCACCGACCCCACGCCCCATTAGTTCTGCCCAAACTGCAGCGTCACGGCCAGCACCATGATAATCGCCAGCACAAACGGAATTTCATTGATCTTGCGCCAGAAGCTTTCCGTGCCGATCGGCTCTCCGCGTTGCAATTTCTTGAAACGCACCGCCAGAAAATGGTGATAGCCGGTGATCCCGACGATCCCCAGTTCCTTCACGATAAACCATGGCTCCTGAAAAAACTTCCAGCCTTCGAGATCGCGCACATGAATGACGATCAGGGCTATGCCGAAGATCCACACCGCGATCATGGCCGGGTTCATGATCAGGCGCAGCAGGTTGCGCTCCATCACCTTGAACACGTCGGTCACAGCGGTCACGTCAGAGTGCTTGATATGATAGATGAACAAGCGCGGCAGATAGAGCAACCCCGCCATCCAGGCGATGACCGCGACAATATGCAGCCCTCTAAACAGGTCATACCAGTTTATTGGCCAATTCACGCCATCTTCCTTTTGGGACAGAATTTATGACATTTGGCACAGTCATGATCACCAATCACCGTGTCCGTTGAGCCCAGCGCTTTCAGCACCTCGTCGTTCAGCGCCTTGATAAAGGTCGGGTTCACACCCAACGCTGGCAGGCGAACATAGTCCTTCACCCCTGCCCCCGCCGCCAGGTGCGCATATTCGATATCGAGTTCAACGAGCGTTTCGATGTGCTCTGAGACAAAGGCGATCGGCACGAGAAGGATCGACTTGCCCTCCTTACCAGCCTTTTCAATAGTCGCGTCCGTCGAAGGCCCGATCCATTTCATCGGCCCGACACGGCTTTGATAACAGATGGTGTGCTCGACAGGCGTCGGCAGCGACGCCATGATACGGGCCACGCCGCTCTCGACCTGTTCCTTGTAAGGATCGCCGCGCGCGATGATGCTCTCCGGCAGACCATGTGCCGAAAACAGCAAACGATAGTCTTGCGGGTTTTTCAGCGTCTTGATCTTCGCAGCAATGGCGTCGGCATGGGCCTTGATGAAATGGTCGTTGTCCGAGTAGCAACAGATCTGCTTGATCGGCGCCCTGCCCTTATAGGCTTTCTGAAACGCCTGAAACGACGACAGGGTGGTGGTCGAGGAAAACTGCGGATAGAGCGGCAGCAAGACGATCTCATCGGGCGCGTAAGATTCGATCTCCTTCACCGTAGCCTCGACGAACGGATGCCAATAGCGCATACCGATAAACACTTTCGCCTCGATGCCCTTGGTATTGGCGGCTATATAGGCTTCCAGCGCATCAGCCTGCGCCTGTGTCTCCTTCAGGATCGGCGAACCGCCGCCCATATAGGCGTAGTTCTTTTTCGCCAACTCCGCGCGACGGCTGGAAATCAGGCTGGCAACGCCCTGACGCAGACCAAACGGCAGGTTGATGATGTTCTTGTCGGCGAACAGATTGTAGAGGAAACCCTGAACATCTTCCGGATTCTTGGGCCCGCCAAGATTGAATAAAAGTACCGCTACTCTTTTTATGTGCGCTACCGCTTCGCTGTTTGAGCGCTTCATTTATGTTCTGATCCGTTTCAAGGCCTGCTCCACATGGGCAATCGGCGTATCGGGGAAGATGCCGTGACCGAGATTGAAGATCAAGGGGCCCTGCCCCCAGTTTTCCAATATCAGATCAATGGCCTGGTCAAGCGCCTTGCCGCCGGAGCGTAAAACCACCGGGTCAAGCGCGCCCTGAAATCGATGCCTTCTTTTGCAGTTCGATTCCCAGTTTCATCGGCGTGGCCGTACCTAGCCCTAAGCCCTGAACCGCAACCTGATCGATGTAATCATGGCAACGCGCTTCGGCGCCACGCGGAAAACCGATGATCGGCAGGGTTACGCCGAGCGCCCTCACCCGTGCGATCAGACGGATGTGCGGCTGAATGATCAGGCTGTCGAAATAAGGATCAGGGAAACCTTCCGCCCAACTCTCAAAGATTTTCAGGACTTGCGCCCCATTATCGGCCTGCATTTTCAGATAATGCGCCGAGGCCTCGATCACGATATCGATGAGATCCAGCACCTGCTGATAATTATCATAGACGAAAGCACGGATCAGGCTGCGGTCATGCGCCTTCTTCCCATTGAGCATATAGGTCATCACCGTCCAGGGGCCAGCGCAAAAACCGATCAGGGTTGTCTCCGGTCCAAGCTCAGCTTTCACACGCGCTACGGTTTCCCCGACATTCTTCAAAGCCTCTCCTGCCGAGACCGCTTTTTCCCGCATGACCTGAAGATCGGGCAGTTCACCGAGGATAGGCCCCTCACCGGCTGCAAACGTCAGGTCTTGCCCCAGCGCCAGCGGGATCATCAGAATATCGGAGAAAAGAATAGCGGCGTCGAAGCCAAAGCGTCTGATCGGCTGCAAGGTGGCTTCGGCCGCCTTCTCTGGTGTCAGGCAAAAATCAACGAACCCCTTGGTCGATGCCCGCAATTCCCGGTATTCCGGTAGGTAGCGCCCGGCCTGACGCATGAACCAGACCGGAGGAACCGTAAGCGTTTGACCGCTGAGAACCGATAATACCGATGAGCCTTGTTTTGTCATGAGTCAATCCTGGGGTTTGGCCTGGGGTTTGGCCTGGGGTTTGGCCACTGGCCTGTCCGCACTCTCATGACCCAAACCTATCTAAAAAGAAAGGTATGTAGAGGTTTATAGAGGGCGGGATAATGCGGAAAAGTGTCGCAGATTTGCCCGGATTCACCGGTTTTTCACAAGCACGCCCGAAAGGTTAAAGAACTCTTAACAGCCCTGTGAATGACTTGGATAATTAACCAAATATTAGGATTGCTTAAGAATTTCTTAATGTCCGCACGCGCTGGCATGTGCATGGTTAATGAAGTCTTAACATACCCACAGCAAGCCATAAGGATTTCATACAGATTTGTGACGGCCGAATAATTGACGCATAAAACACCGCCTTTATCAGCCTTATCCCCGGCCTTGCGGCGTTTGACGAATTGGCCGATGATCATCCCCACACCGTCCCGACTTATACAGGGTTATCATCCACCGTTTCCTGCACAGATTTATTTGGTCCCTCATGTCCTCGCCTACCCAAATCGGCTCTTCGAGCAAGATCGGCAGCTATTTTCACGTTCACCTCTTGTCGGATTCCACCGGTGAAACCCTTAACGCCCTGGCGAAGGCGGCAGCGGCGCGTTTCGAAGGGATTTTGCCGATTGAGCATATCTACGTGCTGATCCGCTCGGAAAAGCAGCTTGAGCGCGCGCTTGTGGAAATCGAGAGTTTCCCGGGCATCGTGCTGCACACCATGGTCGATACTGAACTGCGTGACGCGCTGGAAGCGCGGTGTCGCGAACTCGATATTCCGGCGATCGGTGTGCTCGATCCTCTGGTGGTGGCATTTTCCCGTCATCTTGGCGCCGCGGTCTCGAAGCGGGTAGGGGCGCAGCACCAGCTCGATAATGAGTATTTCGAGCGGATAGAGGCGCTGAACTACGCCATTGCTCATGATGATGGTGCCGCGGCCGATCGCGTAAAGAATGCGGATGTGGTTTTGGTTGGGGTCAGCCGGACATCGAAAACGCCGACCTGCATCTATCTGGCGCACCGCGGCATCAAGGCGGCTAATATTCCGCTGGTGCCGGGGCGCGATCCGCCGGATGAACTGGACGATATGAACATTCCGCTGGTGGTGGGTCTGATCGCATCGCCGGAGCGGTTGATCTCAATTCGTAAGAACCGCTTGCTGACGCTGAATGACGACCGGCCATCGAGCTATACCGATCAGGAAGCGGTGCGGCAGGAGATTATCCGCGCGCGCCGGCTGTTCGAGAAAAAGGGCTGGCCGGTGATCGATGTCACGCGGAGATCGATTGAGGAGACGTCGGCGACGATCATCAGTCTGTTGAATGAAAAGCGGACAGGGAGGCTGGGGGGGATTTAAGGGTAGGGGGTCGTGGACCCCAGCACCCCGATACGCGACTGTGGATAATGACAAATAGTAAAAAAGTCGTGACCAAAGCGTCCCGGCTTTTTTAGTATTAGCGACTAAACACCGTCGTGTTATGGGGTGCAGGGGCTCCCGCCCCTGCAACTTCAAAGACCCTCATGACACAGATTATCCTCGCTTCCGCCTCAGCCTCCCGTTCCGCGCTCCTGACCGGTGCCGCCATCACCCACAGCAAGATTCCCGCGCATCTCGATGAGGACGCGCTCAAGGACGAATATCTGCTGCGCGGTCACAGTCCGAAGTCCGTCGCCGTACGGCTGGCCGAGGCCAAGGCCCTGCATGTATCCGCCACAAACCCCGGCCTGGTGCTCGGCGGCGATCAGGTGCTGCAACTGGAAAAAGACCTGATCAGCAAGTCGCACGATATGGACGAGGCAAGGGTATTGCTCAAACGCATGAGCGGTCAGACCCACTATCTCCACGCGGGTATGGCGCTGGCGGAAAACGGCCACCTGGTATGGTCACATGTCGAAACCGCTGAAATGACCGTCCGCCACCTGAGCGACGAGTTTATCGATACCTATCTGGCCGAATCCGGCGACAAGATTCTCTCCAGCGTCGGCTGCTATCAGCTTGAAAATACCGGCGTGCACCTGTTCGACGCCATTCGCGGTGATTATTTTACCGTCCTGGGCCTGCCTTTGCTGCCGCTTTTGGCTCAGTTGCGCAATATGAAGGTGATCACAGCATGAAGAACCTCCCCACAGGCGCGGCCATGGTCGCCGGCATTGTCGGCCAGCCGGTCTATCACTCCTTAAGTCCATTCCTGCATACAGCATGGCTGCGCGATCTTCGCCTCAATGGCGTCTATGCGCCGTTTTCGCCCAAGGATGAGCACGGCTTTGAGCGGTTGATCATGTCCTGCCGCTCCAATGGTATCAAGGGTTTGAACATCACCGCGCCTTTCAAGGCCGATGCGCTGCGTCTGGCAGACACCGCCTCAGATATTGCGCGCGATTGCGGTTCGGCCAATCTGCTGACCTTCGATGAGGACGGCTATGTCCATGCCGATTCGACTGATGGTCATGGCCTGATCAGTGCTTTCAAACATCAGGCGCCAACATGCGATCTCTCGGCCGGGCCGGTGGTGATCATGGGGGCAGGGGGCGCCACCCGCGCCGCCGTCGCCGCCCTGCGTGATGCCGGCTGCCCGGAAGTGCGCATTGTCAACCGCACCCTGGCGCGCGCTGAAGAACTGGTGTTCGCGTTCAAGACCGGCGTCACCGCGTTCGAACTGTCAAATGTCGATGTTGCCTTCAAAGGCGCTGTTGCCGTGATCAATGCCGCATCGGGCGGGCCTCTGCCATTGTTTGACGCCATGGATAAATGCGCTGCCGCCATGGACATGACCTATCGTCCGCTCAAAACCAACTGGCTCAAGGCCGCCGAAGCGCACGGCATGACCACGGTCGACGGGTTGGAAATGCTGATCGAACAGGCGCGGCCCAGCTTTCAGGCGTTTTATGGCGTCTTGCCGCACGCCGCCTTCGATATCCGTGATCTGGCGCTGAAATTCCTGGGAGAGACAGCGTGATCAAGCTTGGCCTGACCGGCTCGATCGGCATGGGAAAATCGACCATCGCGGCGATGTTTGCCGATGAGGGCGTGCCGGTATGGGATGCCGACCTGGCCGTGCACAGGCTGTATGCCGAATCCGACGTGCTGAAATCGCAACTGTTAGATGCCTTTGGCGATGTGCTGAGCGATGGCGTGGTTGATCGGGTCAAGCTGTCGGCGGCATTGAATGGTGAGGCGGCGCAGTTCGAGCGCTTAAACGCGATCGTCCATCCGGTCACGGTTGATGATCGCAACCAATTCCTCAAGGCCCACGCAGACGCGCCGCTGATCGTGGCCGATATTCCTCTGCTATATGAAACGGGCGCGGAAGCTTATCTCGACAAGGTTCTGGTGGTGAGCGCGCCGGCCGATATTCAGGCGGCGCGTGTGCTGGCACGCGCCGGCATGACCGAGGCGAAGTTCGAGGCCATACTGGCGCGCCAGATGCCCGATGCGGAAAAACGTGCGCGGGCAGATTTCGTGATCGACACGTCGAAAAGTCTGGATGACTGCCGCGACGCTGTCCGGACGCTCATCGCCTCTTTACAAAATACCCCGGCTTAAGCCAAACAGAGACATGGCTTTAGAAATCGTACTCGACACCGAAACCACCGGCATTGACCACAGAAAAGGTCATCGTCTGATCGAAATCGGCTGCATCGAGATCGAGGATCTGCTGCCGACCGGCCGAACCTTTCACCGCTTTATCGATCCTGAACGCGAGATCGAGCCGGACGCCATCCGTATCCACGGTATCACCAACGAAATGGTGCGCGGTAAGCCTAAGTTCGCCGCCATTATTGACGAAATGCTGGAGTTTATTGGCGATCGCAAGATCATCGCGCACAATGCGTCCTTCGACCGCGGCTTTATCAATATGGAGCTGGAGCGCCAAAGTCGGATGCCGCCGCCGACAGAACAGTGGATCGATACGCTGGAAATGGCGCGTCTGAAATTCCCCGGCGCCGCCAATTCGCTAGATGCCCTGTGCCGGCGCTTTAATATTTCGCTGGCCGAACGCGATCTCCACGGCGCTCTGATCGATGCGCGTCTGCTGGCCAGTGTCTATCTCGAATTACTCGGCGGAAAAGAACGCGGGCTTGATCTCGAAATGGTCGGCGCGCGCGCTGCGGCCGCCCAAAGCGCCAATCACGTCAGTTATGGCGCGCGTCCGCGTCCGCTGGCCTCGCACATAACGTCAGCAGAAGCCGAGGCGCACGAGGCTTTCGTGAAGAAATATTTGAAAGACAAGGCTTTATGGGCTTAAGAATCAAGCCGCCCGTTCTGGGCGCTTGCTGGCGCCCAGGCGCAATAGCCACAACATATCTTCCATGACGTGCATATTGACGGGTTTGACCAGATGCAGGTCGAAGCCGGCTTCCTTGGTGCGCTGGCGCATCTCGTCATCGCCCCAGCCAGTCTGGGCAATAATCTTGATGTGTGCGAGATCAGGCATGGCGCGCAGGCGGGCACAAACCTCGATGCCGTCCATATGGGGCATCCCGATATCGAGCAGGACGACATCGGGTTTGAAGTCTGCGGCGAGTTTCAGGGCACTTTTACCGTCATAGCAACTGCGCACGTCATCGCCTAGCACTACTTTGGCATATTATTCTTGGCGGGCTCGGCGAGGCGTTTGTCACAGTGGGGACAGCGCCTTGGTGGCGGTCGCATGAAGAGGTCGAGAATGGCCTGGCGGATGGCGGGCATTGTCGGCTGAGGCGGTGGCCCCCCGACTTTTTTTTTTCGTCCCGCTGCTTTGAGGCGGCGGGATTGGAGAAATGCAAAAGCGATCATCGCCATTAGACAATGTCGGTGCAAACCGGTCCATGACCTGCCTTCGAAGTGATCAAGCCCAAGCTCTTCCTTGAGTTGCTGATGTGCCTGTTCGCAGATCCACCTTGCCTTGATAGCCGCGGCTAGCATCTTGAGGGGGGCGTCGGCAGGCAGGTTTGACAGGTAGTATTTCTGTTCTCCGGTTGAACGCCTTTCCCCGACCAGCCAGACCTCCTCCTCGCCAGGCATGGCTTGGACACGACCGTCGCTCATACGATGCCTGTGGCCATCTGCGACCCGAACGCGGCAAGCGGCAAACTGGCAGTTCAGCTTGCCTTTGGTTCCGCGCCGCCAACTTACTTTCTTCCATTTCCCATCAGCCAACATCTTTTCGGCAGAGACAGCAACATCGTCAGGGACATGGTATTTGCGCCGCCTTCCGGTTGCCGCTTCCGGGAAGATTAGGCCGACGTCTGCCTGATACACATTCTGACGCCGTGATATGCCGACGGCCCACAACAGGTCGCGCTTGCTCAGGGCCTCGCGGAACGGCCCGCTTGACCCATAGCCAGCATCGGCCAGCACGCACCCGAACCGGGCCCCAGAGGCTATAACACGATCAATTTCCTCAATGGCGATCTCCGGCTTTGTCAGGGCAACCTGGCATTCTTGCGGGACCCGAGCCCGGTTCATCCGCGCGACATCATTCGTCCAACTCTCGGGCAAGAACAGGCGCAGGCCCACCATCACAGGCACTTCGCGCGATGCCAGCGTCACCGAAACAAGCGACTGGCAGTTGGACGTCTTGCCAAGCGAGGAAGCATATTGCGCCGCCACGCCAACCGAATGGCTGCCCTTTTTCGGCAGCGCCGTGTCATCGATGACAAGATAACCGGCATCATCCCCCACCAGACGGTCGGCCTCCTTCAGGAGAACGGCTTCAAGCGGTCCACTTTCCCAAACGCCGTCAGAGACAAAATGATGGAGTTGGTCATAGCCAAACTCGCCATCGCGGGCGGCCATCGGCTGGACACTCTTGCGGTCACCCGGGCCAATCAGGCCTGCAATATAGGCAGGGCACAGCCGCATCCGGGTCTTATGCCGCAAGGCCACCAGGAAGGGCGTCAACCAATCTTCCAAATCTACGCGCCAATGTTCCGACATCGCCAGTCTCCTTAAAGCTGGCTCTCTATGAATCACGCAATGTCAGCCGGGGGAATCCTCAAAATTCATTTTCTGCCAAAGTAGTGCTAGTGTTGTGACTCTAACGCCTGTCGCCCCCTGGCGACCTTTTCAAGAATGTCTGTAGCGGATTTGGTCCAAACGAAGGGCTTTGGATCGGCGTTGTGATGATCGAGATAGTCTTGAATTGCGCCTTCGAGTTCGGCGACACTCTTGAACACGCCGCAGCGGATGCGATCGCCTGTTATCAAGCCGAAAAAGCGTTCGACCTGATTGAGCCAGGACGCCGAAGTGGGGGTGAAATGCATGTGGAAGCGAGGATGTTTGGCCAGCCATGCTTTGACCGCCGGATGCTTATGGGTGGCATAGTTGTCGGCGATCAGGTGCAGGTCGAAGCCCTTGGGCGTGCTGCGGTCGATGAGTCGAAGGAATTTGAGCCATTCCTGGTGCCGATGACGTTTCATGCATTCGCCGATCACCCTGCCGGTGGCGACATCGAGGGCGGCGAACAGTGTCGTCGTGCCATGCCGCTTATAGTCGTGGGTCATCGTTCCCGCCCGCCCCTTCTTCATTGGCAGGCCCGGTTGGGTGCGGTCCAGCGCCTGGATCTGTGACTTCTCATCGACCGAGAACACCAGTGCCCGGTCCGGCGGATCAAGATAGAGACCGACGACGTCCGTCACCTTCTCGACGAACTGCTTGTCGTTCGACAGTTTGAACGTCTTGGTCAAATGGGGCTTGAGCCCATGCGCGCTCCAAATGCGCTGTACGCTGGTGTGGCTCAGACCCACCGCCTTGGCAAGCGTGCGCGCGCTCCATTGCGTGGCAGCCGGTGGCTTCTGTCGCAGCGTCATCTCGACCACACGCGCAATGACTTCGGCGCTCAACGGCGTCTTACGGCCAGGCCGGGTCGCGTCGCGCCCAAGCCCATCGACACCCTGCTCAAGATAACGATCGCGCCAGCGGTAGGCCGTCTTCTTGGTCTTGCCCAGCGTCCGCACAATCGACGCCAAACTCGCCGCGTCCGCCCACATCAGCACGATCCGCGCACGCCAAACAAGCTTCTGCGGCGTGTTCCGGTCCGCCACCCAACCTTCCAACCGCACCCGAGCCTCAGGCGACAGCAACAGCCTTTTGTCCATGTCCATCGACACAGAACTCGCATATTTGCAAGATCAAGGGAATCCATCCGTTGATTCCGCAACACTAGAAGCTCGATGGCCCAGTGCAGGGTCATGGCCGAGGCTTCATTGTCGTCAACCACGAGGACGCGCAAGGGCAGGGCGGCTGGCTTGGAATCGGAGACAGGCAACATAAGGCTACGGTAATATCAGGCTTGGTGAACGCGGGGGTATTGGCGCGGCGCTTCTCTAGCCGGAACGAAATAAAAAATCGCTGTGGCTTTAACAGAAAAGCCCGGTGTTTCCACCGGGCTCTCTTGAATCGTAAGAGTGCAGGGTCCGCGACTCTGCGACTTTCTTAAGCTTGCCCAATCGTTTGCTGCGACTGGATATTGCCCTTTTGCGCGACGTAGAGTGCGCCGAAATCGATCGGTTCGAGATAGAAGGGCGGGGTGAAGCCACCGTCGGCTGTCGCATCGGCGACAATGCGGCGAGCGAACGGGAAGAGATAGCGCGGGCATTCGACCAAGAGGGTCGGTTCGATCATCTGCTCGGGGATGTTGCCAAGCTGGAACAGGCCGCCATACACCAGTTCGATGGCGAACATCGGGCCGTCGGGCGTCGAAGCCTTGACCGTGAGCTTGATGTCGACTTCAAACAGGCCATCGGGACGGCCTTTGGCGCTCATTTCGACGCCGAGATCGACTTCGGGGCGCGAATCCATGCGCAGCGAGTTCGGCGCGCGCGGGTTTTCGAACGAGAAATCGCGGGTAAATTGGGCCAGAACCTGCATTTGCGGAACGGGCGGCTGCTCTGGCGCAGCATTGATATCGGTCATAAACTAAAGCTCCGGTCATTTGTCGGAGGCGAAACGGCCGCCTTCCGGACATGTGTAAAAACGCTGCTAACAGATAAGAAAATTTTAAGCAATCAAACGAAGAGTTCCACTTCGCGAAACTTATCCTATATAGTTGAGGGTACGCATATTTTAAGCGACCTGAACGTCAAAAAGACCTACGGAATTTATCCGGGGTCTGGAAATCAAAGAGACTAGCCGTGAACGATGTCATTCCCCTTGTTATTTTTGCCGTTGTCGCGGTGGTGATCCTGGTCAACCTGTACAATGTGCTTGGTCGCAAGGTGGGTTTTCGTGCCGATGAAAAGGCTGCTACGCCCAAGACCGAAGAGAGTATGGAACTGGGTGCCCGGGCTGAGCGCGCTGTCGAAGGTCCGCGCCTGCCCAATCTGGAAAACCTCAAAATACGCGACGCCAATTTCAACGAGATCAATTTCCTTGAAAAGGCGCGTGAAACCTATGAGCAGGTCGTGGTTGCTTACCACAAGGGCGAACTGGATGGGGTGAAGGACAAGTTGTCCGAGCGCGTTATGACAAGCTTCAGCCAGGCGGTTCAGGCGCGTACAACACCCCCGGCCAATACGCTCAGCTTTGTCGATACCCCGAAGACCGATATCGATACCATAGAGTTCAAGGAAGATGTGGCGCAGATCCGTGTGCGTTTCCTGTCCGAACTGGTTTATGAAGACCCGATGCCGGCCGCAACGCCTGAGCCGGTAGAGACTGCGGTCGTCGAAACGCCGGCCCCAACGGTCGAGCCGGTCAAGAAGACCCGTGCGAAAAAGGTCGAGCCGAAAGGGGAAAGGCCCGCCAAGGTCGAACCCTTCGTGCCGCACAAGACCTATAAGCGCACCGCAGAATACTGGACTTTCCAGAAGGGCCTGAAATCCCCCAACACCCCGTGGCTCCTGATCAAGGTAGAGGCGGCCAAGGCGTGAGGCTAGGATTTACGGCTGCTCTATCTTTGGCGCTTCTGCTTTCCGCCTGCGCCGAAAGCCCAGTGACGTCACCGGTGGTGACCATTCCGAAACCGCCGGTGACACCTGCCGGTCCGCAAACCCCGCCGGTCTATTACCCGACGCCGGTGCCGGAACATTTGCGGCTGTCCACCCTGCCGGGCTGGAACAAGACCGATCCGTTTATTGCGCTGGAAGCCCTGCGTGCGACCTGCCTGTATAAAAAAGGTCGTCAGTACGCGCCGGTCTGTGACGCCATGAAGGCGCAGGAGTTTCATACCCCGGATCAGGTGCTGGCGTTTCTCAACGCCCACCTGCAGATCGAAGTCGATTACGACAACGAAAAGGGCCTGATGACGGGCTATTTCGTGCCGGATTATGACGCGCGTCATGCGCAGGACGCTGAATTCTCGCAGCGGGTGCGTCCAAAGCCGGCCGACCTGGTCGTGGTGCCGGGTTCGCAGCTCACGCCGCCATCTAAGGCGGCAAAGGTGGCGGCGCGCAAGGTGGGTGAACTTTACGTGCCCTACTATACGCGGGCGGAGATCGAAGCCCTGCCGGCCGACATCACCTATAATGGCGGCACCTACTATATGCGGCCGGAAGACTATTTCTTTATGCAGTTGCAGGGGTCGGGCTTTCTCGATTTGCCCGACGGCAGCCGCGTCTATGCCGCCTATGCCGCTGATAACGGCTGGCCGTTTGTCGGCATCGCCAAGGTGCTGAGCGAACGCGGCATGATGGAAAAGAACCAGACCTCGGGTGACGCCATCCACACCTGGCTGGCCGATCATCGCGGGCCGCAAGCCACCGAGATCATGAATGCCAATCCGCGTTATGGTTTCTTCGCTATCCAGCCCGATGTGACCGAGCCGGTCGGGGCGTCTGGGCTTTCGCTGCCGCCGGGTTCGGCTATCGCGGTTGATCCGGCGCATAATGATCTCGGTGATCTGTTCTGGCTCGATGCCAATGCGGGTACGCTAAGGGAAGCTTTTCCTGAATATCAGCGCATGGTGGCGGCGCTCGATACCGGTGGTGCCATCAAGGGCAAGGTCCGTGCCGATCTCTATGTGGGTCACGGCAAGCGCGCCGGCACCGAAGCTGGTCGTATCAAGCATGAGCTGAGGATGTGGCGGATCGTGCCCTATACCGGCAAGGATAGTTTCGGGAACTAACCCTAAAGCCCGAAACCGATCCAGACGGCCTGGATGCACAACAGACCCAAAACCGCGGAGCTGGCCAGGAACAGGCAGAAGCGAATGATGGTGATGTTGGCGATCACCTGCACCAGCGAATGGATGACGCGCAGGGCGACATAAAGCCAGGCCAGGTATTCGAGATTAGGATTGGACAGGCCACTTAGGTAGATGCCGAGGCAAAGGGCATAGAAGAGCGTCGGCTGCTCCATCAGATTGTTATAATTGTCGGCGGGCCATTGCACTTGCGGCGGCAGGCGGCGCTCTACATTGGTGCTTTGCGGGCGCGCTTCCGAGATCGCATAACGCACAAGGGCGGGCAGCCTGCGGACATAGAGCCAGACAAGCATGATCATCGACCAGGCGATAAGGGCGAGTACGGGTTGTATCATAACGCCGCCATACTGCGCCTGAAATGCTAAGATAATATTGAATGACGGCGCGTTAGGGTCAAATTTTAACGATGATTTTTAGGATGCCTGAACACAGATTGACACATGTTGCGCACACAACTGTGATGCGAGTAGCACTGGCCACGACTCACGCAAGGTGTTAGAAATTTAGGCATTGGCTCGCGTCTCTCTCACGGGTCAATCCGCTGGATTCGAGCTATGCCCCGCTCGGCTTCATGCGGCAAAAGGTCAAAGACGATTGGCGCGGTTCTTACCGGCCATGGCGCGTACATCAGGCTTATCGCCCGGGCGCGCTGCAAAAAACGGAAGTCGTAAAAGCCCCTTCCCCCCATAAAGAGGCTTTTACGTCCGAGCCGCCAGTTCCCCGCCGGACTGGCGGCTTTTTGCTGATTCAATTCATGAGAATTCTAACCTCTTCAGGAGGTTTGGCGAGCACGGCCACGACCACGACTGGGCCTGCCGCCTAAGCGGCGCAAGCCTGACATCGGGGGTGCCTGCAGGGAGTGCGAAAAAAGTGATCACAAAGTCGGTTTCATTTGTAAGTTTGTAGTGAATCCGTAATGGCCATTTGTTAAACATTGCGCCGCATAGTCTTAACCCGGAAGTCGGGTAAACATAACGAACTGTGGTTCGGTGCCGCCCGATACCGCGGTCAGGATCAAGTGGAAACACGCACATGGACGATTTCAAGCCCGGCGAAAGCCAATCCCCCTCCAAGGACGCGCTGACCAAAGCGTTTCTGCTCGATCGGGGGGCTAGGGATTTTCTCAGGCTAGACGATAGCGAAAAAGCCTTCCTGACCCAGATCCTGGAAGATTTCGACGTTGATGAACTGGCCGATATCGCCGACGCCGACCTTGACCGGGTGATCGCTGGCTTTTGGGCCTATGCCGAAAAACGCGACGGTGCGCAGACCCTGCGACGCGTGACGCCTGTGCTTGACAGCAAGGGCCAGCCGACCGCCTATGATATTATTGAGGTCGTTCAGCCCGACTCGCCGTTCATCGTCGAAACCGTGATGGGCGAACTGATCGATCAGGGCCTGTCCATCCGCTCGATGTTCCATCCGGTCATTACGCTGCATCGTGATTTCGACGGCAAGCGCGTCAAAACCGGAGATGATGTCAAAGAATTGATGATGCTCGTCTTTATCGAGCGTCAAAGTGCCGAGCGTCACAAGCAGATCATCGAAGGCATCGATCAGAGCCTGAACGACCTGAAACTGGCCGTGCGCGATTTCCCGCGTATGCAGAAGTTGATGGCTGAGGAGATCGTGGCGCTTGAAAAACAGCGCGGCAATGGCGCCATCGAGGCAGCGACTCTGGACGAAAACCTCGCTTTCCTGCGCTGGATCGATCAGAACCATTTCGTCTTCCTGGGCGCACGTGGCTACGCCTATCCGCGCGAAAGCGGCGGCGACTATGCCCGCGAAGAACCACTGAACCAGATGCAGGAAGGTTTCGGCGTGCTGCGCGATTCCGGCCGTGCCGTGCTGCGTCGTTCGAGTGAACCGGCGGTGCTCAGCGAGCAACTGATGAGCCAGTTGCGCACCTCCGAGCCGGTGACCGTGGCCAAGGCCAATCTCAAATCACGCGTCCACCGTCGCATCTATATGGACTATATCGGCATCAAGCGTTACGGTGCCGATGGCAAGCCTTCAGGTGAGGTCCGCTTCGTCGGCCTGTTCACCAGCGAGGCCTATGATCGCCCGGCGTTTGAAGTGCCGTTGATCCGTAAAAAGGCCGAGCACGTGCTGCACGAAGCGGCGGCGCTTGGCCTTCAGGGCGGCTACAATGAAAAGCGCCTGAAGAATATCGTCGAGACCTATCCGCGCGACGAACTGTTCCAGATGACGGAGCACGACCTGTTGCGCATCGCCCGCGGTATCCTGCATCTGTCTGACCGCCCGCGCGTCAAGCTGTTCACGCGCGTCGATCCGTTCGATCGTTTCGTTTCGGTCATGCTCTATATGCCGCGTGAAATCTATCAGTCGCAGATGCAAAAACAGGCCGGTGAAATCCTGGCCGCCGCCTGGTGCGGACGGGTCTCGGCCTCCTATGCCTATATCAGCGACTCGTTGCTGAGCTGTATCCACTATATCATTGGCGTCACCCCCGGCGATCACTTCGATCCGAATGTCACGGATGTTGAAGCCGATATCGAGAACATCACGCGCTCATGGCCGCAAAAGGTTGAGGCTCTTGTTGAAAACACCGGCATTCTGGAAACGCTCGATCAGCCGCACACCGGCATCGACTGGATGCTTTGGGCCGAGGCTTTCCCCGCCGGTTATCAGGAGCGTTACACCACCGGCGAGGCGGTTACCGATACAGCCTATCTCAACGGTCTTTCGATCGAAGCGCCAGTCAATGTACGCGCCTATCAGCGGATGGAAGACGAAGAGAACCATTTCTGCTTCAAGCTTTACACCCATGCCGAAAAGGCCATTCCGCTGTCGGATATCCTGCCGGTGCTCGGCAATATGGGCATCAAGACGCTGGAAGAATACGGCTATCACGTTCGCTCGAAGGACATTGGCACCTATTGGGTGCATGAGTTTATCCTGAAATTGCCACGTGGCCACGCCAGTGAATTCAAGACCTTCAAGACCGAATTCGAGCAGACCCTGCTGGCCCTGTGGCATGGCAAGACCGAGGATGACGGCTTCAATGCTTTGGCCCTGACCGGCCAGTCGTGGCGCGAAGTGGCGCTGCTGCGCGCCTTCTGCCGTTACCGCGTCCAGTCCGGCCTTGATCCGAGCCCTGAAATCCAGCAGGCCGCCCTGCGCGATAACCCTCAGGTGGTCGAAGCGCTTCTGACGCTTTTCAATGCCAAATTTGCTCTCGATGGCGGCGACGCCAAGCTACGGCTGACCGCTGTCGAAGCGGCGAAGGCCGAAATCGAAACCCTGCTGCAAAAGGTCGCCAGTCTCGATCATGACCGCGTCCTGCGCCGTCTTGCGGCGCTGATCGGTGCCATCCGTCGCACCAATTATTTCCAGAAAAACGAGAATAATCAGGATAAGGCCTATATTTCCTTAAAGATCGCCAGCCGTGAACTGGCGGATTTGCCGGAGCCCAAGCCTTACCGCGAAATCTTTATCTGGTCGCCGGGCGTCGAAGGCGTCCACCTGCGCTTCGGGCCGGTGGCGCGCGGGGGCTTACGCTGGTCTGACCGCAAGGACGATTTCCGCACCGAGGTGCTGGGCCTGGTCAAGGCGCAGCAGGTCAAGAACGCGGTCATTGTGCCGGTCGGCTCGAAAGGCGGCTTCTTCCCGAAGAAACTGCCGAAGAACGGCACCCCCGACGAGGTGAAGAGCGCCGCCATCGTCGCTTACAAAACCTTCCTTTCCGGTCTGCTCGACCTGACGGATAATCTCGACGCCAAGGGCACTATTGTGCCGCCGGTTGATGTCATCCGCTGGGATGATCCCGATCCGTATCTGGTCGTCGCTGCCGACAAGGGCACGGCCACTTTTTCCGATATCGCCAACGGCGTCTCGGCCGATTACAATTTCTGGCTGGGCGACGCCTTCGCCTCCGGCGGCTCGGTGGGCTATGACCACAAGGCGATGGGCATCACCGCCAAGGGCGCGTGGGAAGCCGTCAAGCGTCACTTCCGGGAAATCGGAAAGGATATCCAGACCGAATCCTTCACCGTGGCCGGCGTCGGCGATATGTCGGGCGATGTCTTCGGCAACGGCATGTTGCTGTCGAAGGAAACCCTGCTGGTGGCCGCCTTCGATCACCGCGATATCTTCATCGACCCCAACCCCGATGCAGCGAAAGCCTTTGCCGAGCGCGAGCGCATGTTCGCCCTGCCGCGCTCAAGCTGGCAGGATTATAATAAAGAGCTGATCTCGAAGGGCGGCGGTGTCTTCCCGCGCAGCCAGAAATCGATCCCGCTGTCGCCGGAAATCAAGGCCCTGCTCGATCTCGACGCTAACGAAGTGTCGCCGTTCGAGCTGATGCAGGCCATCCTGAAAGCGCGCGTCGAACTTCTCTATTTCGGCGGCATCGGCACCTATATCAAGGCACCGGCGCAAGCCCATCTCGATGTCGGCGATAAGGCCAATGACGCTATCCGGATCGACGGCCCTGAGGTCCGCGCCAAGGTGATCGGTGAGGGTGCCAATCTCGGCATCACCCAGGCCGGACGCATTTCCTGTGCTGAATCCGGCGCGCGCCTCAATACCGACGCCATCGATAATTCGGCCGGCGTCGATTGCTCCGACCATGAGGTCAATATCAAGATCCTGCTCAGCCAGGTGATCGCCTCAAACAGGCTCAAGGCCGAAGACCGTGATGCGCTTCTGGCCAGCATGACCGGCGATGTGGCGCGCCATGTGTTGAAGCACAATTATGATCAGACCCTGGCGCTTTCGTTGCAGGAAGCGACCTCGGCGGCGGACAATGCCGCGCAACAGGCCTTTATGTCGGGTCTGGAAAAGCGCGACCGTCTTGATCGCAAGGTCGAAGGCTTGCCGTCCAATTCGGCGCTCGAAGCCCGCAAGACTGGTCATCACGGGCTTTATCGTCCGGAACTGGCCGTCATCACCGCCTATGCCAAGCTGGTGCTGTTCGATGACATCGTGGCGGGCACGGCGCCGGATGATGCCGGATTCGAGCCGGTGCTGGTCGGCTATTTCCCGCCGGCCTTACATGGATATGTCGATGCCATCCGCAAACACCGTCTGCAGCGCGAAATCATCGCCACGGTGCTGAGCAATACGATCGTCAATATCGCCGGGCCGAGCTTCGCCATGCGCCTGACCCGAAGCGCCGGCGTTGATACCACCGCCATGGTGCTGGCTTTCGAGGCCACGCGTCAGCTTTTCGATATCCATAGCCTGTGGGGCGAGGTGAGCGCACTCGACAACCGTATTCCGGCCGCCGCGCAAACGGCGCTCTATAACGACCTGTCGACCTTTGTCCGTCACCAGACCTACTGGATGGCGCGCCGCTTCGCTGGCCAGCCGCATGATCTGGCGGCCATGCTCAAACCCTATGCCGAAGGTATCAAGGGCGTGATCGCGCAAGGATCGGCGCTCTTGAGCGGCCCGACGAAAGCGCGGCTGGCCGCGCGAGTCGCCGAACTGGAAGCCCTGGGTTGCCCGGCTGATCTGGCCACGCGCATCACGGCCTTGAGCGCCTGTCATCATGTCGCTGATGTTATCGATCTGGCGGCGGAGAAGAAGAAGCCGCTCGACCGGACACTGGAGCTTTACGCCCTGACGGGGGAACGCTTCGGCTTTGACAGTCTGCAGGTCGGTGCCGGTAATCTGGCGTCGAGTGATCCATGGGACCGTATCGCTACCCGTCGCCTGATCGAGGATGTTCTGGCTGAGCAGAAGGCGGTGGTGAAGGCCATGATGACGCGCATGTCACCGTCGGAAAGCCCATTGCAGATCATCGAGAACTGGGAAGTCGAGAACAAGGCGCTGATCGAGCCATTGCAGTCGATGATGACCGATATGGAATCTGGCGGCTGGAGCTTCGCCAAGCTGACCATCGTCAATGCCTTGATCCGTGAATGGGCCGCGAAGTTGTAGAAGGCGAGGGGTCGCAAGGCCCCTCGACCCCGCAACATAAGATGCCTCTTGTTTTGACGTCGCTTTAGGCCCATTTACAGCGCAGTTACAGTTCAGAGCGGATGTATCCGCTCTGCATTCTATGTTTTTCCGCATCCTGCCTGAAATTTGCAAAACAAATTTTAGGCTTGCTGCTCTAGGGCGCTGCCATGTTTATCCAGACCGAAGCCACCCCAAACCCGGACGTCATCAAGTTCCTGCCCGGCCAGACCGTTCTGGAAACCGGCACGAAAGAATTCCGCACGGCAGACGATGCCAGCGCATCACCGCTCGCTGAAAACCTGTTTGCCATTGATGGCGTGGCCGGCCTGTTCTTCGGCAGTGACTTCCTGACCGTGCGGCGTTCGCCGGATTCCGATTTGATCTGGGCACAACTCAAGGCGCCGATCCTGGCCGCCATCATGGACTTCTACGCCTCCGGCCAACCGATCCTGCGTGAAGCCGCTGTGAAAAACGACATCGTTTATGAAGGCGAGCTCGGTCAGATCGTCGCCGAAATCAAGGACTTGCTCGATACCCGCGTGCGGCCCGCCGTGGCGCAGGATGGCGGCGATATCGAGTTTGACAGTTTCGACATGGATAGCGGCACGCTTTACCTGCATATGCGCGGCGCCTGTTCGGGCTGTCCGTCGTCATCGGCCACCCTGCGCCAGGGTGTTGAAAGCCTGATGAAACACTATGTTCCGGAAGTGAAGTCGATCGAGCAGGTCCTGTAGTTTGGGCCTGCGTCTCGTCATTGACACGTCGCTGAACGCCTGTGGTCTCGGGTTGTTCGATGACAGCGGTTGTCTGTTTCATATCACCGAGGGCATGGCGCGCGGCCAGCAGGAACGCCTGCCGGTCATGGCGATGGAAGCTTTTGCGGCCACCAGCATTAAGCCCACAGACCTGACCGTGATCGGTGTGACGCTCGGACCGGGTTCGTTTACCGGCGTGCGCGTCGGCCTGTCGTTCGCCAAGGGATTGGCGGCGGGGGCAGGGGTGCCGCTGAAAGGCATCGGCACGCTCGAGGCGCTGGGTTCTCATCCGGAGCTTTTGGGCAAGAACCGCATGGCGGTGGTGAATGGCGGTCGCGGACAGGTCTATGTGCAAAGATTTGAAGGCGGATCTGCGGTAACGCTCGATCTCAACACACCCGACGCCATAACCGCTTATGCCGCCGATAATCCCACAGACATCCTGACCGGGCCGGCGGCGGGTCTGCTGGCGGAGTTCTGGCCTGTGGCGGTGGAATTCCCCCAAACGTGGCCATCGCTTGACGCCCTTTCCGCGCTCACCCTAGATGCGGGTTCTGACGATCTGACCCCCCTCTATATGCGTGAAGCCGATGCCATTGCCTCGACCCGCGGTATTATAAGTCTGAATGAACCCACCGTATGACAACCATCCGCCAGCTCGACGCCCCATCGAAACAGCTTGAGGATATCCATACCCGCTGTTTCGACTATGGCTGGAGCGAGGGGGTTTTCGCCGACCTGCTGATCAAACCGCACCACCGCACCTATGTGTTCGAGACCGATGGTGAGATTGTCAGTTTCGTGGTGATGACCGTGGTGGCCGGCGAGGGCGAGATTCTGACCATTGCCACCGATCCGGATTTTCAGAAGCAGGGCCTGGCGCGCATGTTGCTCGATCAGGTGATCAAAACCCTGAAAGCCGAGGGCGCCGAGTTGCTTTTCCTCGAGGTGGCCATTGATAATCCGGCGGCGCTGCGGCTTTACGAGGCGTGCGGTTTCAAGAAGACCGGCCGGCGCAAGGCCTATTACAGCCGCAAGGACAAACCCCCGGTGGACGCGCATATTCTTAGGCTTGCGCTCTGAGACGCAACACCTTACATTCGACGCTTCTAAACTAATAATAGCTCGCAAAATCAGCCCTATAGGGTGATTGGACGCTCAGGAGTCACGGCATGGACCGCATCGAAAGGCAATGTATCGAAAAGGGTATGCGCATGACCGACCAGCGTCGGGTTGTGGCGCGTGTCCTGTCGGCGGCCGAGGATCATCCGGATGTTGAGGAACTGTATCATCGTGCGGCGGCGGTTGACCCCAATATCTCGCTGGCCACGGTCTATCGCACCGTGCGCCTGTTTGAAGAGGCCGGTGTGGTCGAGCGTCATGACTTTGGCGATGGCCGTTCACGCTACGAAGAAGCCGGCAACGAGCACCATGACCACCTGATCAACATCAAGACCGGCGCCGTGATCGAGTTCTTTGATGAGGAAATCGAGAAGATGAAGGAAGCCCTGGCAGAAAAGCTGGGCTACAAACTGGTCGGTCACAAGCTCGAGCTTTATGGTGTGCCGATTGGCGAAGAGAAGTAAGGTTTGCAGGGTCGCGGACACTGCACCCATATGTTTTCATGAATACTAAAAAAGTCGGACCTCTAGGGGCCCGGCTTTTTTAGTATTTTCTCGAATATATTATGGGGTGCAGGGGTCTGTGACCCCTGCATACCTTGAATTTCTATCCACAAACGACCATAACCCCCTGATGAACGATCACGTCCCCCTCAAAAAGCTCCACATCAAAACCTACGGCTGTCAGATGAACGTCTATGACAGCGAGCGCATGGTCGATATCCTGCGCCCGCTCGGCTATGAGGTTTCCGACAAGCCCGAGGGGGCCGATCTTGTCCTGCTCAACACCTGCCACATCCGCGAGAAGGCCGCCGAGAAGGTCTATTCGGAAATTGGCCGGCTGCGTGAAATGCGCGAGGAAAAAGAAGCGCGCAATGAGGGCCGCATGACCATCGTCGTGGCCGGCTGCGTAGCCCAGGCCGAGGGTCAGGAGATCATGCACCGCGCCCCGGCCGTCGATCTGGTCGTCGGTCCGCAGGCCTATCACCAGCTTCCCGAACTGATCGCCCGCACACACCGCACCAAGGGCGAACGCCTTTCCGCCGATTTCGCGCCGGAAGCCAAGTTCGACGCGCTGGCTTCAGGTTCTTTGGCCGCCGATCGCGCCGTCTCCGGCCCCACCGCCTTCCTCACCGTGCAGGAAGGTTGCGACAAGTTCTGCACCTTCTGCGTTGTGCCCTATACGCGCGGCGCCGAATGGTCACGCCCGGTCAAGTCCATCCTCGATGAAGCGAAAGCCCTGGCCGCCAAGGGCGTTCGTGAGCTGACCCTGCTCGGTCAGAACGTCAACGCCTATAATGGTCTGGGTGCCGATGGTCAGGAATTGACCCTGGCGAAACTGATGTACGCCCTGGCCGATATCGAAGGCATTGATCGCCTGCGTTACACCACCTCGCACCCCAACGACATGGGGCAGGATCTGATCGACGCGCACCGCGACCTGCCGGCCGTCATGCCTTATCTGCACCTGCCGGTGCAGTCCGGCTCGGACAAGATCCTGCGCGCCATGAACCGCAAGCATGGACGTCAGGCCTATTTCGACTTGATCGACCGCATCAAGGCCGCGCGTCCCGATCTGGCGCTTTCGGGGGATTTTATCGTTGGCTTTCCCGGCGAGACCGACAAGGATTTCGAGGATACGCTCGATCTGATCCGCCGCGTCGGTTATGCCTCGGCCTTCTCGTTCAAATATTCGCCGCGTCCGGGTACGCCCGCCTCCGGTATGCCGGGTCAGGTGTCGGACGAGGTCGCCGATGCGCGCCTGCAAACCCTGCAGGCCCTGATCATCGAGCAACAGCAGGCCTTCAAGGCCAACTTGATCGGCCAGACGCTCGATATCCTGTTTGAAAAACCGGGTCGTCTGGCGGGTCAGGCCATCGGCCGCTCGCCCTATCTGCAATCGGTATTCGTGGAAGACGCGGCCGATCTGATCGGGCAGATTCATAAGGTCAAAATCGTCGCCAACAGCAACAATTCGCTGCGCGGCGAATTGCTCAAGGTGGTTGCCTGATGGCCGCCGTCAAGGACGATTTCATCAATCTGAGCGATCCATGCGTGCTCGCCGTAGTCGGACCGAGCGAGCGCTATCTTGCCATGATCGAAGGCGCTTTCAAGGTGCTGGTCGAAATGCCGGGCGGTGGTCTGGTCATTTCGGGCGATGCCCGTGCGCGCCAGAAGGCGAAAGCCGTGATCACCACCATGGCGGACATGTACGATCAGGGTGTCGATATCGCTGAGGCTGATGTGCGCCGGCTGATTAATGAGCCGCAACTGACCGGACAATCGGGCCATTCGTCATCCGCACCCTCCGTGCCGCTGGATCAGCGCAACACCATTGTCATGGGCCGCCGCGGCGCCATTGCCGCCAAGACCGCCGGTCAGGCCGCCTATATCCACGAACTGGCGCGCAATGATCTGGTGTTCGCACTGGGGCCCGCTGGTTCCGGCAAGACCTTTCTGGCCGTGGCGCATGGCGTATCGCTGTTGCTTAAAGGCGCGGTCGACAAACTGATCATCACCCGTCCGGCTGTCGAGGCCGGCGAACGGCTGGGCTTCCTGCCGGGCGATCTCAATGAGAAGATCGATCCGTACCTGACGCCGATCTGGGGCGCGCTTGATGATATTCTGGGCGCTCAGGTCCTGGCCAAGAAGCGCGAGACCAAGGAAATCGAGGTCGCACCTCTGGCCTATATGCGTGGTCGCACGCTTTCCTATGCCTATGTCATTATCGATGAAGCGCAGAACACCACGCGGATGCAGATGAAGATGATCCTGACCCGCCTGGGGGAAGGCTCGAAAATGGTCGTCACCGGCGATCCGTCGCAAATCGATTTGCCGAACCGTGGCGACAGCGGTTTGGTTCATGCTGTGCATCTGCTCGATAACGTCGAGGGTGTCGGCAAGGCCGAACTGAAGGCTGAGGATATCGTGCGTCACGAACTGGTGGCGCGTATCGTTCGCGCCTATGACAATGAATTTAAGAGCTGATATGGCAAAAGTTGAAAACTTTGGTCGTCGACCAGCGCCCAACCGGACGCCGGGCACGTTTGCCCGCCCTCGAGGAGCATCGAACGCAGTGAGATTGGCGTGAGCGAAAAAATGGAACCTTTGATAGACATTGAGATCGAGGAAGACGGCTGGCTGGACGTCTTGCCGGATGCCCAGATCGTCGTCGAAACCGGTATTCAGGCCGTCTTCAAGGCGATCGAATTCAATGATCAGGTCGATATCGTTGTGCTGTTGTGCGACGACAAGGAGATGAAGGCGCTCAACAAGGAATACCGCCAGAAGGACGCGCCAACCAATGTGCTGAGCTTCCCGGCGCCGAAGATGCCGGGCATTGCCCACCTCGGTGACATGGCGCTAGGCCTTGAAACCTGCGTCCGGGAGGCCAAAGAACAACAAAAGACGCTGAAAAATCACGTTTTGCACCTCTCCATCCATGGCGCTTTGCATTTATTGGGCTATGATCATATGAACGATGAAGACGCGAACGAGATGGAAAACCTCGAACGTGATATACTAAAGACCCTTAACGTCGCCGATCCCTACGGACCCGATCACGCCAATGGCTGACCCAGACGAACTCGTCTAAGAAATCTCTGTTTTCACTGTTCGGCTTCAAATCGAAAGCCCAGGAAAAGGCCGAAAGCGACGCCGCCGAGCTGGACGAAAGTCCGGCCGCCACCAATCTGATCGATCATGCGCGGGCGTTTCAGTCCTTAAGCGTCGCCGACGTCATGACGCCGCGGGTCGATATCGTGGCCATCGAGCTGTCCAGCACCCTGGCTGATGTCGTGCGTATTTGCGTCGAGAGCGAACATTCGCGCCTGCCGATCTACCGCGACGGTCTCGATGATCCGGTCGGCGTGGTCCATATCAAGGATATCCTCAAGCTTTTGTCGCCGGAAACCGGCCGCGCCGCGCCGAACTGGGCCGAGCCGGTGCTGCATCGCCTGCGCCGCGAACTGCTCTATGTGCCATCGTCCATGACCACCTCGGATCTGTTGCTGCGGATGCAGGCCCAGCGTATCCACATGGCGCTGGTGATCGATGAATTCGGCGGCACCGATGGCCTGGTGACACTGGAAGACCTGATCGAGGCTGTGGTCGGCAATATCGACGACGAGTATGATGAGGCCGGCGATGAGGAAATGCGCGAACTCAACAATGGCCAGTATGAGATCGATGGCCGCGTCGAACTGGTGACGCTGGAAGAAAAGCTCGGCCTGTCGCTCTACCCGGAAGATACCGAGGAAGAAATCGACACGCTCGCCGGTCTGGTGACCGTGCTGGCCGGCCGCGTGCCGCAGCGTGGCGAGGTGGTGCCCTATCCGGCCGCCGGTTTCGATATCGAGGTCCTCGATGCCGATGCCCGCCGAATCAAGCGCTTGCGTCTGCACCGCCGTTCGCCCGATCAGGCGGATCGCGAGACAACGGATGTCCGGCCTGCCGCTAAAACGACCCATGCCTAAGATATCGGCGGTCCTGCAACATCCCCATATCGTCCGCCTGATGCGCCTGATCCAGGGTCTGAGTCACCGTCCGCGTGCGATGGCAGCCTTGTCCGGGCTGTTCGCCGCGCTGGCGCAACCGCCTTTCGGCTTGTTGCCCGGCCTGCTTGGCTACGGTCTTTTGCTCTATGCGCTGGAGCGTGATCTGGGCCTCAAGCCAAAGCGCACCGCCTTTTTCATGGGTTGGCTGGCCGGCTTTTGTTATTTCCTCGTCTCGTGTTTCTGGGTGGCGGAGGCCTTTCTGGTCGATGCCAAGACCTATGGCTGGATGGCGCCCTTCGCGGCCACCTTGCTGCCTTCGGGCATTGCCCTGTTCTGGGGCGCTTTCGCTGTGCTCTATACTTGGCTGAGGCCGAAGAACTGGACGCGCTTTCTGTTCTTCGCGTCGCTGTTTTCGCTGTTCGAGATCACGCGCGGCACGGTACTTTCGGGCTTTCCGTGGAATCCGGCGGGATCAAGCTGGAAAGCCGGCAGCGCCATGTCGCAGATGGCGGCCTATATCGGAGTTTATGGTCTTGGCTTCGTCACGGTGCTTGCCTTTTCCGCCGTCGGTATTGTGCGGCGCGGACGCGGTGTGGCCGGGTATGCCCCAGCTATTTTCGGCGGGCTCGTCCTGATCGGCTGCTTTGCGGTGGGCGAGACGCGTCTGCTGACGACGAAGATCAGCGATACCGGCTATGCCATCCGCTTTGTGCAGCCGGCCTTCAGCCAGGAAGCCAAGTGGACGCGCTCAAACTTTGCAGATCTGTTCGAGACCTATGTCCGCATGAGCAAGGCGAAGCCGTTGCCCGGTCATCGCGTGCCGGACCTGATCATCTGGCCTGAAGGTGCGCTGCCGGTGATGTGGGAAACCTTGACTGACCCGGACAACTGGATGCTGCCCTATATGACCAGCCTTCTGGCCGACAAGCAGTCACTCATGATCGGCACCAGCCGGCAGGAGCTGGATACCACCGGCCATCTCGTTTATCGTAATTCTATGCTGGTCCTGCGCAGTGAAAATGACCAAACGCGCGTGACCGGCGCTTATAACAAGTTCAAGCTGGTGCCGTTTGGTGAGTTCACACCCTATCAGGATATCGCCAACAAGATCGGCATATCGGCCCTGACACATTTTGACGAAAGCTTTACGCCGGGCGAGCGCACGAAGCCTCAGAGCTTTCCATATATTCCGCGTGTTTTGCCGCTGATTTGCTATGAGGGCATTTTCCCCAGCCTCGACCTGACCCGCTACAAAACTCAGGACACAATGCGGCCCAAATGGATCGTTAACATTTCCAACGATGCCTGGTTCGGACCCACAACAGGACCCGTTCAACATCTCAATCTCGCCAGTTTTCGCGCCCTTGAAGAGGGTTTACCCATGGTAAGATCAACGCCTACGGGTATTTCCGTTGTTATTGATCCGCTTGGACGCCCTGTTTCAGGTACTGACTTGGGTCTGGGCAAGGCTGGATACATGGATGTAACTTTACCGGGTGTGGTAACCACTACCCACTTCGCTCAGGAGCGTAACCTGATTGTTATATTCATATCGCTTTTTTGCTTGATTGTTTTGTTAGTGGACAAGGCTGTTCTGCGAAAAAAGGGACGATTTCAGCCCAATGGTCACAGAAAAGTGTAGCGGGCGATGAACAGTTTCGCTATGCGAGATCGTATAATATTAAGTTGGCCCTTAACGGCCGCTCGTTGAAAAAAGTAAGAGGCGAAGTTGGACGATATTATTAAGGCGGAGCGCGGCCCCAATCCGGTCGATTTGCATGTGGGTGCCCGTGTCAGAATGCGCCGCAAGTTCCTGGGCATGTCCCAGGAAGGTTTGGCTGAAACGATCGAACTGACGTTCCAGCAGGTTCAGAAGTATGAGCGGGGTTCCAACCGTATCAGCGCCTCCAAGCTTTATGAAATCTCCCGCGCCCTCAAGGCGCCGGTGGCCTATTTCTTTGAAGGTTATGGTGAAAACGAAGCTGTTGAGGGTTTTTCGGAATCCGAGTCCGAGCAGTTCGTCCACGGTTTCCTGATGACCACTGAGGGCATCGAACTGGCAGAAGCCTTCCCGCGCATCAAGAACGCCAAGCATCGCCGCCGCATTCTTGAACTGGTGCGCGCGCTCGCCGAAGACGACGACGCTTAAAACGGATCTGACCTGTTGGTTTTATACCAAAGCCCCGCTTTTTCGAAGGTGGGGCTTTTTGCTGCTCTGCATTCCCCCTTTAAGAGAATTTTGGCAGGGTGCGTGGGTCTTAATAAGATATGGGGAACTTTAAGGTTATAATTTTCTTGATCATATAAACATATCTTTATATGCTTATGCTAAATTGTTTAGGAAGTTCACGCCCCATGCGCTCAAACTACATCTTCACCAGCGAAAGCGTCTCCGAAGGCCATCCTGATAAGGTGGCTGATCGTATTTCTGACGTCGTGGTCGATGCCTTTCTCGCCCGTGACCCTGAAGCGCGCGTGGCCTGTGAAACCCTGGTGACGACCAATCGCATCGTTCTGGCCGGCGAAGTCCGCGCTGGTGATGACCAGATCCAGGAAATCATCGCGGGTCTGGAAGACAAGGTGCGTCATGCCGTCAAGGATATCGGCTACGCCCAAAAGGGTTTCCACTGGGCCATGGCCGATTACGCCTGCCACCTGCACGCCCAGTCGGCTGATATCGCGCAGGGCGTCGATTCCAGCGCTAACAAGGACGAAGGTGCCGGCGATCAGGGCATCATGTTCGGTTACGCCACCGATGAAACGGCGGAACTGACCTCGGCGCCGCTGCAATGGTCGCACAACATCCTCAAGCGCCTGGCCACCGCCCGTCACGCCGGCGAAACCGCGCTGGAGCCGGATGCCAAGAGCCAGGTCACCGTCCAGTATGAAAATGGCAAGCCGTCGCGCATTCTCAAGATCCTGGTATCGCACCAGCATAAGGATGGCCTGACGCCCTCGGACATCGAAGCCATTATCAAACCCTACGCCCTCGAAGTCCTGCCCGCCGGCATGGTGACCGACGAGACCGAGTGGCTGGTCAACCCGACCGGCAATTTCGTCATCGGCGGCCCGGACGGCGATGCCGGCCTGACCGGCCGTAAGATCATCGTCGACACCTACGGTGGTGCGGCCCCGCATGGCGGCGGCGCTTTCTCCGGCAAGGACCCGACCAAGGTCGATCGTTCGGCCGCCTATGCCCTGCGCTATCTGGCGAAGAATGTCGTGGCCGCCGGTCTGGCGAAGAAGTGCACGCTTCAGGTCTCCTACGCCATCGGCGTGTCGCATCCCCTGTCCTTCTATGTCGACACCCACGGCACCGGCCAGGTCGATGAAGAAAAGCTCGAACTCATCCTGCCGCAACTGATTGGCGGCCTGACGCCGAAGTCGATCCGCACGCATCTGGGTCTCAACAAGCCGATCTATGAACGCACTGCGGCCTATGGTCACTTTGGCCGCACGCCCGATGCCGAGGGTGGTTTCTCCTGGGAGAACACCGATCTGATCGAGGCCCTGAAGGCTGAATTCTAGGCAAACACCTAATTCGCTTTGGCAAATAGAACCGAGGGGGTTATACGGCGCGTATAATCCCCTCTTTTACGTTTTGAGTTTCATGTCCGAAGACACCACCACGCCGCTGACCGAATGGGGCCCTATGCGCTCGTTCGGCCGGATCAAGTCGCGCAAGCTCAAGCCCTTGCAGGCCACTTTGTTTGATACCCTGCTTCCGGAGATTGAGGCCACGGATGAGCGTGTGGCCGCGGCCTTGGCATCTGGCCGTGACATCTGGCTGGAAATCGGCTTCGGCGGCGGCGAACATCTGGCGGCGCAGGCTTTGAAGCACCCTGACGTGACCTTCATCGGCTGTGAGCCCTTTCTGAATGGCGTCGGTTCGGTTCTGCGCCATATCGAGGACGATGGTCTGAAAAACGTGCTCATTCTGGCCGGCGATGCACGGCCCTTGCTCGACAAGTTGCCGGATTCTGCCCTGAGCCGTATCTTTATCTTGTTCGCCGACCCGTGGCCGAAGGCGCGCCATAACAAACGCCGCTTTATCCAGCCGGAGACCATTGCCGCCTTTGCGCGCGCCCTGAAACCCGGTGGTTCGGTACGGTTCGCCACCGATTGGGCCGATTACGCGGACTGGGCGCTGGAACGCTTTCTGGCAAATCCCGATCTCGACTGGCGTGCCGGTTCGCCGGCTGATTGGAACAATCCGCCCGCCGACCACGTCACCACGCGCTATGAGGTCAAGAAACTGGGCGATTGCGCGCCGGTCTTCCTCGACTTCTACCGCTGTTAAGATAAACTGACATCGCCTTTTCACAACTCCATGATGTAGGCCCTAGCCAAGCCGCAAAAAGTAAGACATCGTTAACCCTGTTCATGTGGGGGATGACGTATGGAGCGGTTGCACAAGGTTTCGGCGGGTTTTGTCTTCGCCTTTCTATGCCTGCACTTCGCCAATCATTTTGTGGGTTTGCTGGGTATCGACGCGCACCAACAATTTATCGAGGCGGCGCGTCTGGTTTACCGTCACCCGGTGGTGGAAATGGCGGTGCTGCTGGCCTTCTTCGTGCAGATCCTGACCGGCATCCCGCTGATCATTGAAATCTGGACCAAAAAGAAGGATTTTATCCATCAGCTTCAGGCGGCGTCAGGCCTGATCATGGTTGTCTTTCTTTTGGGCCACGTCGGCTGGATCGCGGCGGCGCGTCTCATTTTCAATCTCGACACCAATTTCATTTTAGCTGCCGCCGGTTTCAGCCCGCCCTATACCTATGCCGCCTATGGTTTCTATGGCGCCGGCGTATTCTCGCTGTTCGTCCATATGGGCTGCATTCTCTATGATATCTTCAAGAAGACCAACAAGCCCATTGGCTGGGCCTTCCTGATCGTCACTGTCGGTATCGGCGGCTACGTGACCTACCTGCTTTTGATGATGTATTCCGGTCATCTCTATCCGGTGGTCATACCCGAAGATTACCAGCACCTGCGGCCGCTTTGAGGGCGCTCATGAAATTCCGCTTGGCAAACGGGAATGGCGGGCCTATATAGCCTACCAACATGTCCGATTGCCGAAAGGCGACGGCGGCGGCCATCAGAGCCTGCCGCCTTTTTTATTGCTTAAAGAAGTCAAACGAGTGCGCGCCAAAACCACTGAAGAACGCAAATTGCTTGAGGTATTCGATCCGCTCGCTGAAGAGATGGAACTCGATATCGTCCGCGTGCGCCTGCAAGGCTCACGTGATCCCGGCGGTTCGCGCTTCCTGCAGATCATGGCCGAGCGCAAGAGCGACGGCGATATCAATGTGACGCAGTGCGCCCGCCTGTCGCGCGCCATCTCCGCCTATATTGATGAAGCCGATCCCATTCCCGGTGAGTTCACGCTTGAGGTGTCGTCGCCCGGTATCGACCGTCCGCTGACCCGCCTGAAGGATTTCGAGACCTATGAAGGTCTTGAGGCCCGCATTGAACTCGACCGTCTCGCCGAGGGTCGTAAGCGTTTCCGTGGCATTCTGGCCGGCATCGAGGATGATCATATCGCCATCGACCTGGAAGGTGAGGCCGAAACCGCCCTCATGCCGTTCGACTGGGTGGTTGAGGCCAAGCTGATCCTCAATGACGAACTTCTGAAACGCGGCGCCGAGGCTAAAGCGGCGCGCGGTGAAGAAGATGATCTGGAAGACGAAGACTTTGATGACGACGACTTCGAGGATGAAGACGACCTCGAAGACGACGCTGCGAATGAAAATGACTAAGCTCATTTTCTTCGCAATTTAAACTGTATTGCCGATTTGATCTTCGACCAAATCGGTGGGCCAACGACGATAAATAAGGAACTCACATGAGCTTCACCGGTATCAGCGCCAACCGTCAGGAACTGCTGCAAATTGCAGAGGCTGTCGCGCGCGAAAAATCGATCGACAAGTCCGTGGTCATCGCCTCCATTGAGGAAGCGATCCAGAAGGCCGCCCGTTCGCGTTACGGCGCCGACCATGACATCCGCGTTTTCATCGATCCGAAGTCCGGTGAAATGACCATCACCCGCCACGTCACCGTGGTGCCGGATGAGGAACTGGAAAACGAATACGCCCAGAAGTCGCTGACCGAAGCGCTCAAGGACGACAAGGAAGCCTTCGCCGGCAAGGAGTATTCCGAAATCCTGCCGCCGTTCGAGCTGGGCCGCGTCCAGACCCAGATGGCCCGCCAGGTCGTCACTCATAAGGTGCGTGAAGCTGAGCGTGAGCATCAGTACGAAGAATTCAAGGACCGCGTCGGCGATATCGTCAACGGCACCGTCCGTCGCGTCGAATACGGCAACGTCATTGTCGATCTCGGCAAGGGCGAAGGCATTATGCGCCGCGATCAGTCGATCCCGCGCGAAGCCTTCCAGGTCAATGACCGCATCCGCGCCTATATCTATGACGTGCGCCGCGAAACCAAGGGCCCGCAGATCATGCTCTCCAGAGCGCACGGCGGCTTCATGGCCAAGCTGTTCGCGCAGGAAGTGCCGGAAATCTATGACGGCGTGATCGAAATCAAGTCGGTGTCCCGCGATCCGGGTTCGCGCGCCAAGATGGCCGTGCTGTCGAATGACAACTCAATCGATCCGGTCGGCGCCTGCGTCGGTATGCGTGGTTCGCGCGTTCAGGCCGTCGTCGCTGAACTGCAGAACGAAAAGATCGACATCATCCAGTGGTCGCCCGATGAAGCCACCTTCATCGTCAACGCCCTGGCCCCGGCCGAAGTGTCGAAGGTCGTGCTCGACGAAGAAGAAGACCGCGTTGAAGTGGTTGTGCCTGACGAACAACTGTCGCTGGCCATTGGCCGTCGCGGTCAGAACGTTCGCCTTGCCTCGCAACTGACCGGCTGGCAGGTCGATATCATCACCGAGTTCGCAAGACTCCGAGCGCCGCCAGAAGGAATTCGCCGAACGCACCGCCCTGTTCCAGGAAGCGCTTGATGTCGACGAAGTCATCGCGCAACTGCTGGTCACCGAAGGCTTCACCTCGATCGAGGACCTGGCCTTTGTCGATGAAAACGAAATCGCCGTCATCGAAGGCTTCGATGAAGACACTGCGTCCGAACTGCAGGCCCGCGCCCGTGACTTCCTGGAGCGCGAAACCGCTGAACAGGACGCCAAGCGCAAGGAACTGGGCGTCGAGGACGGCGTGCTCGATATCCAGGGCGTGACCATGCCGATCGCCGTGGCGCTCGGCGTCGCCGGCGTCAAGACGATCGAAGACCTCGCCGATCTGGCGACCGACGAAATTCGTGGCGGCTTCGAGCAAAAGGGCGGCGAGCGCGTGCGCGTCCCCGGCGCGCTGGAATCCTTCAACCTGTCGGTGCCGGACGCTGAAAACCTGATCCTCAACGCCCGTATCGCGGCCGGCTGGATCGAAGCTCCGGTCGTGGAAGAGGTTGAAGAAGCCTACGAAGAGGGCGATCTCGCAGCCGACGCCGATGCTGAACTAGCCGATCTTGAAGTGGCCAATGAAGTGGAAGGGGGCGAAGCTGATGCAGACGCCACCACCGAACAATGAGTTCGCGCCACTAACCCACATCGACCCCGATACCGGCTCCGCCTCTGATCAAGAGGCGGAGGACGCGGTCCTGTGCGAAGACGCCAAGGGCCGCATCCTGCAACGCCGCGATATCGCCACCGGCAAGACTGTCACCACCGATGGCCTGTTGCGCTTTGTCGTGTCACCGGAAGGCCTGCTCACGCCGGATGTCGCCCACAAGCTGCCAGGACGCGGCATGTGGATCGAATCGAGCCGCGCCGCCCTTGAAATCGCGTTGAAAAAGAACATATTCAGCCGTGCGGCCAAGCGTCAGGTGAAGGCCGACCCCAAAACCATACCTTTGGTCCACGATCTGTTACGCCGCCGCTGCCTTGATCTTCTCGGTCTGGCGCGCCGTGAAGGCGGGATCGTCAATGGCTTTGAAAAGGCCCTCGCCACCGTCAAGTCGGGCAAGGCGGGCTGGATCATCGAAGCTTCGGACGGTTCGGAAGATGGCCGTAAGCGTATTTTATACGCCGGCAGCCAGCAAACCCCCTCGCCAAACGTTTGCGGAAGCTTTAGTAACGCCGAATTAAGTTTGGCTTTAGGCACAGAAAATGCCATACACGTCGCACTCCTGTCGGGGCGGCGCGTGCAGCGTTGGTCTTTAGAGATGAAAAGACTGTCGGGATTTGAGCCCCTGGTGCCGCAAGGCTGGGGCCGGAGACCGGAGCCATAGGCGCTTTTTTAGCGCACGACGACGAGTGTTAGTTCCTCTGCCTTGACTGTTACGGCCACGGTGACGATCTCCGCTCGATAGGGTTGCGACGGCTGACGCCTTTGTCAGACGTTACAACCCTGATATATTTTTGAAACAGAAGTCCGGTACTTTGGCCGGATTTCATAAGGGTTAGTAAGCAGCCGGATGAGCGACGACGATAAGAATAACGACCAGCCACGCGAGCGCGCACCGCTCACGCTGAAGCCGCGCGTAGGCGGCAATGTTTCGACGGGCACCGTCAAGCAAAGCTTCAGCCATGGCCGCTCCAAGACGGTGGTGGTGGAAACCAAGCGCCGCATCAGCGCGCCTGCTCCCGGCAGTCAGCCCCAGCACGTCCGTCCGTCCGCGCCGGAGGTAAACCGTCCGCAACAGACCCAGGCGCCGCGCCCGGCCCAGTCGTCGCAACGTCCGCAAGGCGGCAATGCCGGCGGTCTGCGTCAGGAAGAACAGGACGCCCGTCAGCGCGCCCTGCAGGCCGCGCTAGCCGAACAGGAACGCAAGGCCGCCGAGGCCCGCGCTGCTGCTGCACGTGCCGCTGCGGCCGCCGCCGCTGCCGCGCAAGCCGCACCGGCCCCGACGCCAACGCCTGCCTCAACCATTGTGCCGCAAGCGCCGCAACCCACGACGGCTGCTCCCGCTGAGGCACGTGTCGAAGCCGCGCCTGCACCGGCTGTGACGCCTTCGGCGCCGCAACCCGCCGCGCCTGCGCCCAAGCCGGCCGCACCGGCACAACCCGCCTTCCGCAACGAGCGCGCCCCGCGCTTCGAAGCACGCCCGGGCGGTGATCGTCCGCAAGGCGATCGCCCTCAGGGTGACCGTCCGCAGGGTGGTTATCAGGGCCAGCGCAGCGATGCGCGCCCAAGTGGCGAACGCACGCCTTATCCGTCGCGTGATCCGAACACCTCGCGTCCGCCTTACCCACCCCGTGATGGCCAGCGCAGCGATGCGCCCCGCGGTGATCGTCCGCAAGGCGATCGTCCGTTCACCCCGCGCGACCCGAACGCCCCGCGTCCGCCGCGCGATCCGAACCGTCCGTTCACCCCGCGTGATCCGAACGCCCCGCGCCCGCCGCGCGATCCGAATGCGCCCCCGCGCGCCGATCGTGGCGAAACCGTGCGTTACAACGTCAACTCGCCGCGTCCGCCGCGTCCGGGCCAGGGCGTTTCCGCCAATGCGCCTTCGGCGCCCGAAGTCGACCGTATCCGCTCGACCCGCGGCGCCACCGGTGCTGTCAATAAGACGCCCGAGCAACGCAAGGCCATCGATGACGAGGAAATCGCACGCGGCAAGCGTGGCGGCAAGGGTGGCGCAGCCGCCAAGGCCGTGTCGCAGACCCGTGGCGAACCCAAGCGCCGCGAAGGCCGCCTGACCCTGCAAGCCGTTGTCGGTGACGACGAGGGTAGCGCCGACCGCATGCGCTCGCTGGCTTCGGTCCGCCGCGCCCGTGAACGTGAGCGTGAAAAGCGCAAGGGCAACACGACCGAGCAGGCCCGCACGGCCCGTGAAGTCATTATCCCTGACATAATCACCGTGCAGGAACTGTCCAACCGGATGGCTGTGCGCGCTGTCGATATCATCAAGTTCCTGATGCGTCAGGGCATGATGCTGAAGATCAACGACGTGATCGACACCGATACCGCCGAACTGGTGGCATCGGAATTCGGTCACACCGTCAAGCGCGTGTCGGAATCCGACGTTCTGGAAGGCTTCATCGACGCCGAAGACCACTCGGACGACACAGTGTCGCGTCCGCCGGTCGTGGCCGTCATGGGTCACGTCGACCACGGCAAGACGTCCTTGCTTGACGCCCTGCGTTCGGCGGATGTGGCGTCCGGCGAAGCCGGCGGCATCACCCAGCACATCGGCGCCTATCAGGTTCGCCTGCCGGCCGGTGAGAAGGTGACCTTCCTCGATACGCCGGGTCACGCCGCCTTCTCGGCCATGCGTGCCCGTGGCGCCAACGTGACGGACATCGTCGTGCTGGTGGTGGCGGCGGATGACGGCGTCATGCCGCAGACGATCGAAGCCATCAACCACGCCCGTTCGGCTCATACGCCGATCATCGTGGCCATCAACAAGATGGACAAGCCGGGCGCCAAGCCTGAGCGCATCATCAACGAGCTGCTGCAACACGAAATCGTCGTGGAATCGCTCGGCGGCGACACGCAGGTGGTTGAGGTTTCGGCCAAGACCCGCGTCGGTCTCGACAACCTGATCGAAGCCATCCTGCTGCAATCCGAAGTGCTCGATCTGCGCGCCAATCCGGACCGCACAGCCGAAGGTATCGTCATCGAAGCCAAGCTCGACAAGGGTCGTGGTCCTGTGGCCACCGTTTTGGTCAAGCGCGGCACGCTCAAGCGTGGCGACATCGTCGTCGCCGGTTCGTCGTTCGGTCGCGTCCGCGCCCTGATCAACGAGCGCAACGAGCAACTGAGCGAAGCTGGTCCTTCTGAGCCGGTGGAAATCCTCGGTCTCGACGGCGCGCCCGATCCGGGTGAAGCTTTCGCTGTGGTCGAAAACGACGCCCGCGCCCGTGAAATCACCGAGTACCGCGAACGTGTCCGCCGTGAAAAGACGCTGGCTCCGGTCGGCGCCGTTTCGCTCACCGACATGATGAGCAAGCTGGCCGACAAGAAGGTCAAGGAACTGCCGCTCATCATCAAGTCGGACGTTCAGGGTTCGGGCGAAGCCATTGTCGGCTCGCTGGATAAGCTGGGCACCGATGAAGTGCGTGCGCGCATCATTCACTCGGCCGCTGGCGCCATCACCGAATCCGACGTGCAACTGGCCAAGGGTTCCGGTTCGCCGATCATCGGCTTCAACGTCCGTGCTTCCAAGCAGGCGCGTGACCTGGCTGAGCGCGAAGGCGTCGAGATCCGCTACTACGCCATCATTTATGATCTGATCGACGACATCAAGGGCGTGCTCTCGGGCATGCTGGCGCCGATCCAGCGCGAAACCTTCCTCGGTAACGCCGAAATCCTCGAAGTCTTCGATATCTCGAAGATCGGCAAGGTGGCCGGTTGTATCGTCAAAGAAGGCAAGATGCAGAAGGGTGCGCGCATCCGGATCATCCGCGATGATGTGGTCATTCAGGAAATGGGTCTTCTGTCGACGCTCAAGCGCTTCAAGGACGAAGTCAACGAGGTGCAGGTATCGCAGGAATGCGGTATGGCCTTCAACGGCTTCCACGACCTCAAGAAGGGCGATTTCATCGAGTGCTTCACGGTCGAGGAAATCAAACGCACACTTTAATCTTCAAAAAGTCTTTGGCCCGCCTCGTGCGGGTCAAATGCTTTTGGGGCTTGAGTTCTGAAGGTTATGAGGTGTGGGGTCGGCGACCCCATGTCTTTTCTTCTGAAACCTTTGACTTTTCGCAAGCTTTATCGCCTATAACCTGCTCATGCTTGACACCACAGACTTTGACCCCGCCCATTACGTCCTGATCATCAAGTGCCCGGATACCCGCGGCATTGTGGCCGCCGTTTCCGGCTATCTGAATGACAACGAAATTTCGATTGTCGAGTTGGCGCAGTTCAACGATGCTTTAGGCGACATGTTCTATGTCCGTGTCGTCTTCAAACAGGCCGGGCCGAAGATGCCGCCGATGGCCACTCTGCACGATGGTTTCAAACCGATCGCCCACCGTTTCTCGATGGCCTGGGATATCTATAACCTGTCGAACAAGCCCCGGGTGCTGATCGCGGTATCGAAATTTGGCCACTGCCTGAATGAGCTGCTGTATCGCTGGCGCTCAGGCCTGCTGCCGGTCGATATCGTCTGTGTCATGTCCAATCATGATGACATGCGTTCTCTGGTCGAATGGAGCGGCATTCCTTATGTCTGCCTGCCGACCAAAGGCATCGATAAGGCGGCGCAGGAAGCCGAGTTCCTTAAATTAATCGAGGACTATCAGGCTGATCTGGTCGTGCTGGCGCGCTACATGCAAATTCTCTCGGACGATCTGGCGCGCAGGCTGGAAGGCCGCTGCATCAATATCCACCACTCGTTCCTGCCCAGCTTCAAGGGCGCCAAGCCGTACCATCAGGCCCATGCGCGTGGTGTGAAGATCATCGGCGCCACGGCGCACTATGTCACGTCGGATCTCGACGAAGGCCCGATTATCGAGCAGGACGTTCAGCGCGTCCACCATGGCCTGACACCCGAACAACTGGTGGCCATCGGTCAGGATATCGAAGCGCGCGTTCTGGCCCGCGCCGTCACCTGGCACGCCGAGCGCCGCGTGATTATCAACGGCTCGAAAACGGTCGTTTTTTCCTGAAGCGCCAGATTATCCACAGACGTTGTTATTCGAAACCATCTCTACCCAAGGTTAAGACTTGATTAAGGCTATTGCGCATTGCAATATTAGCTACGAATTGTTGTTGCGTAAGCCTTTCCCTTCATATCTTCAGCTTTGAAAGGCCGGACCCATGTTCGAGCTAGCGCCTGCCGTCGCGCCTCATACGCGCATAATTCCTGCCAGACGCCCTTCTAAAAAGGGGGGTGTCCCCGCCCTCGCTATCACAGCCTACGCGGAGCATAATGGCATAGGTATGGGCACGTTGAGTGATGGCTCGGGCTATCTCACGCAACGCGGATTGGCGCATTTATGTGGTGTGCAAAATGCTCATATCGGCTCGATCAGCCGCGACTGGCAGACCGACAAACCGCGCATCGTCGCCATCAGGACGCGTCTGGAACGTCTCGGACATGAACGCGAAGCCGCGCATCAGGTGCTGGTCTGGGACGGTCGGCGGCAATATAGCTACGATCCGGTGGTCTGTGAGGCCATTCTCGACTATTACGCGCTGGAGGCCGGCGATCATATCCAGGCCGAGGCGCAGACCAACCGCCTGCGTTTCAAGCGTGTCGATCTCGGGGGCTGGATCGTTGACCAGTTCAAACCGAAGCCTGAACCCGAAGCGTCGACGCCCTTGAGATTCGTGCCTCTGGCGACAAACGCGCCTGAAACCTTCGAGGCGGTTGACGCGGTTATCCTTTATATATGCGGATTATACGCCCTGTCGGTGTGGATGGCGGCAACCTACTTTGAGGGGCTCAAGCAACGGGCGATGAACGCTTCATGGAACCGTCTGGGGCTTTATCTGCCGCTCAAGGCTATGCTGGAAATTCAGGCGGAGGCCATACTCCGCGCGCAAAAAAGTCTGTCTTTTTAAGACGACCATCGGCTTTTGCGCAGGCCGATTCATCTTGCTTGCGCCGGAATAGCCAGCGCCGCAGGTGCCTGGTGACACCGGCGGCGCGGCGCTTGTCAATTATCAGGCGATCTGGTTTTCACCCAGCCATTCAAGCAACTTCGCCTTCGGCATGGCGCCGACCTTCATCGAGGTCATCTGGCCATTCTTGAACAGCATCATGGTTGGGATGCCGCGCACGCCGAAGCGCGACGGTGTCATCGGGCTATCCTCGATATTGATCTTGGCGATCTTGATCTTGTCGCCCAGGCCATCGGCCAGTTCTTCGAGGATCGGCGCGATCTGCTTACACGGGCCGCACCATTCGGCCCAGAAATCGACCAGAACAGGCGTGTCGGACTTCAGGACATCGGCTTCAAAGCTTTCGTCGGTGATCTTGTGCGTAGCCATGGATTTTAATCCTTAGGTCGCTTTTGGGAAAAACGCGCGACGGGACGTTGTTACAGTTTCGACTTCATAGGTAGTGAATAGGCGACCATAAATCAACGACTCAAAATTTCGCCAAGCCTGAGATTTACTAAAGCCTCGCTTAAGGGCGTCAATCTTGGTCCATCCGTCCACAAAAGCGCCGCCTCGACCTGGTGGTTCGGATAGATCTGCCGCAGCAAGGCGACATAGCCGGCCATCTGGCGCTGGTAGGCGATGGCGGCGCCTTCCGCCGTCTCCGGCGCCGGGCGGTTCGATTTGTAATCGATAATGACCACGCGGCTATCGGTCACCACAAGCCGGTCGATCCGGCCCGACAGCATGATCTCGTCGCCGCGCCCGGTTCTGCCAATGCCACCGGCCAGCGCTATTTCCGGGCGCGATTGCGGACCAAAAGCCTCGGCAAAACGCGCATCGTTGAGGACCGTCATCACCGCCTGTGCCATTTCGCCGCGCTGATCGTCGGTGAGATCGGCCTGGCGCTCCAGATAGCGCGCCGCCACCTCAGGGCGCTTGTCCGTCGCGATATCGGGCAGAATTTCAAACAGCTTGTGGATCAGGATGCCGCGGCGATAACGGCCAAGGCCATTATGCGATTCGAGCGGCGACGGCGCGCGTTCGTCCTCTTCGCGGTCTTCGTCGCCCATCTGCGAAATCGCTGCCCAGCGCTCCTTGCCGCGTTCGCTATCGACATCGGCCTGCGCCACAAGCGCGGTCACGAAGTCCGGCAGGATGACCTGGGGCGCCAGCACCGCCGCCTCGGCGCTCAGCAGAGGCGAACGGGCACCGTACAGCGTCACCACCGCCTCTTTGATTTGTTCCTCATCATCGAACGGCGCTTTCAGGGCCATCGGTTCCAGCGTGGTCTCCGGCAGACGCGCAAAGGCATCGCTCAGCAGGTCGTACCATGGGGCGAAGGCGTTGTTCTTGCCGGTCGCTTTCTTGCCGGCATAGCCGCACAGCGTCAGGCGGTCGCGGGCGCGGGTCAGGGCCACGTAGAGCAGGCGCAGGCCTTCCTGCTCGTCCTTCAGCGCCTTGGCCGCCCGGATGGCGCTGATATTGGCTGTATCCCACTTTCGTCCGCCTACGCATAGATAAAGGTCACCACTCTCACCCCGCAGCAGAAGATCGTCCTTGTTGGCGCTGGTGTGCTGCGGCCCGATCGGCAGGATGACCCAAGGCGCTTCCAGCCCCTTCGAGCCGTGAACGGTCATGACGCGCACCGAACGGCCGCCCTCTTCCTGCTCACGCTTGATCTGCGCCGCCTTGAACTCGAACAGATCAAGACAGGCGGAGAGGCCGCTATCGCCCACGCCTTCGCCTTTCAGCGCCAGGGCCAGGGTTTCTTCCAGCACATCCTCGCATTCATCACCAAGGCGGGTCAGGAAACGCTGCTTGATCGAGCGTCCGGCGTCATCGCGGCGATTGAGCACCCGCGCCAGAAAATCAAAGGCGGTCAACTGGTGCGCCGCGCGATGTGCCCATAGCAGAAGCACGCGCGCTTCGGCGAAACGGTCGTCCGTATCGGGATGATCGAGCAGCGCGCCCCACAGAGGGCCTTCGCGGCCCTGCGCCAGACTGTAAAGGTCGTCCTCACTGAGATCGCATAGCGGACTGCGCAAAACGCAGGCCAGTGACAAGCTGTCATTGGGCTGCAGACAGAAGCGCATCAGGGCGCGCAGGTCCTGAAAGGCGATGTGGTCGCCCAGTTTCAGCCGGTCAGCGCCGGAAACCGGCACACCGGCTATCTTCAGTTCACGGATGATATGTTCAAACAGATGGTCGCGCTTGCGCACCAGAATGAGGATATCGCCCGCATGGAGCGGACGCGGCGACTCGGTTTTCTTGGTATAGACGCTGCGGCCAGCCTCGATTTCGGCCTTGATGGTGGCCGCCAGTTGCCGCGCCAACCGTTTCGACGGCGGTTCGTGCGACGGGGCATCGACCGGCGCGATATCGGCGTCATCCGCCATTACCTCCGGTGCCTCGATCGGGCGCACCAGCGGCCATAGCTCGACCAGACCCTTGTGAGCGTTTCGCTGCGCCTTGTGCACAATCGTATTGCCGGTGAAATTGAGCGCATGAGACAGATCCGGCGCCGGGAAGACGGCGTCGACGAAGCCGAGAATCTCCGGCAGGGTGCGCCAACTTTCGACCAGATCGGGGGCGACGAATTTTTGCTCAGCGGCGCGCACCTGAGCGTCGAAATACTGGCCGGCATCAAGGAACTTATCCGGCTGCGCGCCCTGAAAACCATAGATGGATTGTTTCTCATCACCTACGGCGAAGACGGTGCGCGCCAGATCCGACTGGCCGCGCCCGGAGAAAAATTCCGCCGACAAAGCCTTTACGATAGCCCACTGATCCTGCGAGGTATCCTGCGCCTCATCGACCAGAATATGCTCCAGCCCGCCATCGAGTTTGAACAACACCCAGACCGACATCAGGTGATCAGACAGCAGGGCCTTGGTCTTATTGATCAGGTCCTGGAAATCGAGGGCGCCTTCCTGACGTTTCTGCGTCTGGTAGATGGCGCTGAAAATGGCGAAGAGGCGCAGGCCATCCAGCGTGTTTTCGGCGATTTCCGCCGCCTTCAGGCGTTGCATCAGATCAGCGACATCGACCGCCAGCCGGTCCATCAGCAGGGCGTCGGCGGCGCTGGTCTCCTTGGTGTAGGGGCTTTTGCGCGGCTCGTCCTTTTGCGTGAAGAACACCGTCTTGAGCACGTCGAAATCGAGCGGCTTACCGGCCATCTGCGCCTCGATCAGCGTCAGGAAGGCCGCCCCCGCCTTCTGATTGGTGCTGGTGCTGCCCGCCATCAGTCCGGCGGCGAGATCACGGATCAGTTGCCACTCCAGACGGTTTTCATAGGCCTCAAGGCAAGCATGTGTCGTGCAGACACCCTCCAGCCCCAGACTGACAAACAGGTCATGCGCCCAGTCGCCTTTGGCCTGAAGCGCGTCAAAATGTGCTTTGATGTCATCGTGTTGATGTATGAACTGCTGTAATAACCGCTCGAAGCCCATAACCTTGAGCTTGCGGATCAGTCGGTCGCGCGCCGCCATCACCTCAGCCAGTTCCGGCGTATCGAGCGTTAGCAGACCGGCGCTGGCCTTTTCCGACAACTGCCCGCCGATCAGATCGTCCAGCATCTGAAAGGCGGGTGATAGCCCGGCTTCGAGCGGGAAACGGCGCAGCAGCTTTTCGCAGAAACCATGCAGGGTCTGGATTTTCAGCCCGCCCGGCGTTTCCAACGCCTTGGCGAACAGGGCGCGGGCGCGCGGCAGATCGTGTACCGCCTCATCGATGCTGGCCAGGTCACGCGCCAGCTCGTCATCGGCCGCCACGGCCCAGCCGCCTAGGCGCTCGAACAGACGGCCTTGCATTTCGGCCGCCGCCGCCTTGGTATAAGTGACGCACAGAATGCGCTCCGGCTTGGCGCCGCCCAGCAACAGGCGCGCCACGCGGTTGACGAGGGTCGAGGTCTTACCCGAACCGGCATTGGCGGTCAGGAAAGACGAGGCTTTCGGATCGGCCGCTATATTTTGAGCGTTCATGCCTCTTCCTCCGCTTCGGAAGACTCGTCATCACCCAGGACACTCCACTCGTAGAGCCGCGCCAACTGGTCGTAATCGCCGCCGCGCACCTTCAGGAATTGCGGCGCGGTCCATGACAGGTAGGGTTTGGAGGGCTCGGCATAATCATCGAGCCGGCGTTTTAGGCTGGCCAGCGCCGCTTCGGCCAGATCATTGGCGTTTTCGCCCTTCTGCACGGCGGACTTTTCGGTCGTGCTGTCGGGCGACACCCGCACATAGATCAGGTCGCCGATCGGCTTGTCGCCATCGATGCCGGCAAAGCCGCCATGGCGCAGGATCGCCGCCGTCAGGGTCAGTTGCGGATAGAAGCCGGCCGTCACCTGTTTGGCGGAAGGCGGCTGGCCGGTCTTGAAATCGAGAATATCGACGCCGTCCTCGCGCACCTCGATGCGGTCGGACTTGGCGATCAGGGTGAAGTCGCCACCCGCCGTAGCCATCACCAGTTCGCCGCGTTCCTCGATGCGCAGTCTTGGTCTTGCCGCGCGGCGCTCCGCCTCGAAGGCGACGAATTCGCGCGCCAGATCGGGCAGGAGGGGCCGTTGCAGCGCCATTTGCGACGGTGACAGGTGCGTGGCGGCGAGCTCTTCCTCCAGCATGGCGGTCAGGCGGCGCACGCCTTCCGGGCCCAGCACGTCTTCCGCCGCAAAGCGCTCAAGGCTCTTGTGGATGGCGGTGCCGCGCTGGCGTGCCTCGACCGGCTCATTGGGGCGGTCCATCGGTCGCAAACCCAGGATACGCTTGGCATAGATGGCGTAAGGATCACGCACAAACACCTCGACCTCGGTGACCGACATCCGATCCGGGCGCACGGCCACCGGCGGCTTCGGTGCCGGGCGAACCGCCGGACGCAACAGGGCGGGCTTGGTTTTCAGGCCGCAATCCAGCGCGCGTGACCAGGCCAGCACGTCCGGCCGCGTTTCGATCTTGATGCCTGCGCCATCGCACAGGGTTTGCAAGCGCCACAGCCAGCGCGAGGCCACCTGTGGCTCACCTTCACGGCGATGGCGGGTGACAAGATAGACCTCTGGCGCCGTGGCCGCCTGGACAAAATCGTGCGCTGACAGGCCGGTGCGGCGCTCCGGTGTCGGCAAGCCCAGCTTCTGGCGCATCGGGCGGGAGAGAAACGGGTCCATGTCCGGCGCCTGCGGCCACACGCCTTCTTCGAGACCCGCCAGAATCAGCCGGTCGGCCTTGACGAGGCGCGCTTCGATGGCGCCGAGAATGAGCAGGCGCGGGTGGGTGTTGCCGCCGGTGCGCACCTTGCCCTTGCCGATCAGATGGCTGAGGATATCGTTGACCTCGCGCTGACTGCTGACCGTAAAGCCGGCGCTTTCGCGGATCAGTTCGGCCAGCATTTCCGAGGCCTGCGCGCCGGGTGCTCCGGCCCACAAAACCTGCCCTTCATCGGCCGCCAGACGTTCGGCCAGTGCCACAACGCGAACAACGGCTTCACTGAGTTCGCTCGGTGCAGCCGCGATGGCCGGCTGCATCAGGCCTAGATAGTCCGTCCACAGATCAAGTGCTTTTTCATCCGCAGCCAGGGCAGCCGTAATCGCGTCCGTATCGTTGGGCGTAGCGCCGCGCAGAGCCCGCGTTTCCAGTCCATACAGGCCCTTGTGGCCCGACAGACGGCAATAGGGGTTTTGCAACAGGCTCAACAGCCGCACCGGATCGTGTGGCGTCTCCATCAGGCTCATCAGATCGAGCAGGAAACGCCCGGTCAGGCTATTCGAGAGCGGCTCACCGGCCGAGGAATTGGGCTGCAAACCCCAGCGCGACAAACGCGCGGCCACGCGGCGCGACAGGGTAATATCGGGCGTGATCAGCGCCACCACCTTGTTCGGTTCTTCCAGACATTCGCGCATCAGAAGCGCGATAGCCGAGGCCGCCTCTTCATCACGCGCCGTGTGGATCTCTACCAGCCCCTTCAGGCCTTCCGTCAGGGTGTCGCCCTCTTCGGCCCTGAGCACGGCGATCTGCGCCAGCCAGTCCTTGGTGGCCTCGGCGGGACGCAGGGCTTCATTGATCAGGCGGCGGCGGGCATCGCCCTTGCGGTCGGCCTCCATCGAGGCGGGCCATGTATGGATCTGGTCGCGCGTCACCTTGTGGCGGTCGAGCGTGCGCTTCATCGTGCCTTGCGGATGCGATTCCTCGATCTGCGCCCAGACATCTTCGGCCAAATGGAGATCAAGCCCCGGCAGGACCACGGCCCCCAGCGGCCCTTGCGCCACCACATTCATCAGGTCGGCCATCGAGGGTGCAGAGCCGGTCGAACCCGCCAGAATGAGCGGCGTATGCGGCGGATGCTCCGTCCACTGATTAACCAGACGACGGATCAGTGTCACCTGCCGTTTTGATGGGTCCATCAGGCCCAGGTCATGCAGGCGTTTCGGCCATTGGCGCACGGCCACATTGAGGAATTTCGCCGAAATCTGCCAATGGCTGGCCCAGCCTTCGAGCGCATACTGGTCTTCGCCAATACCCGAGACGAGATTTTCCAGTTTGCCGACCGCATCAACCTCTTCCAGCGCCAGCGAATCGAAGAAACCCGCCAGGCTGTCGGCCAGTTCGAGCGCCAGTCGGGCGGACACCTCGCGGCCTTCGAGCCCGTCATATTCAGCCGTGATCAGGCGCGCCAGCTCGAAGCGACGGCGCAGGGGGGAAAGCGCCGGCGGCAGATCAAGCCCCAGCGATTCGAGATCAAACGGCGGCTCGCCCTCATCGAGGTCGCCGATGGCGCGGATCTGCGGCAGCAGCAAGGCCCCACCGCGCGCCTGTTGCGAAAACGATCGCGCCATCGAACGCGCGCCGCGCCGTGTCGGCGTCAGGATTTGCGCCGTTGAGAGCCGGTCACCGAGCGATTGACAGATACCCTTGGCCAGATCGTTGAGGAAGCACCGCCCCGACGGGATGGTGAACCAGCGCGGTCCTTGTCTGGCGAAAATGTCGTTCATGACCTAAGGCACGCCTCGGCGGCATCGCGCGCCGCCGGATCACCGACGTGCATCCAGTCGCCGGTCATGACGCTGCCGTGCAGACGACCTTCAGGCGCGAGTTTGCGCCAGATTTTCGACAGCGAAAAGGCCGCTTCATCGACGCCATCGACAATCTGTGGCTTGGTGATCTGCACGCCCATATAGGCATAGGGCGACTGCGCTGCCTCAACGCGAAAGCGCAAGGCGGTGCCGTCCAGAAAGAAATCGCCCGCGCCATCAAAGCCCATGGAACGCTCAAGCGGAGCGAGCATCAAGGCGGCGTCCATGGTGTTTGGGTTCCACAATCGCGCCAGATCGTTCATGGCGTCATGCCCAGCCTCTTCCAGCCAGACGCTGTCGGTATTGACGATCCAGACCGGATCGTCACCCAGCAGGGGGCGGGCTTTTTTCAGGCCGCCGCCGGTTTCCAGCAGGGCCGCGCGCTCGTCTGAAATGATGATATCGAGATCGCTGCGTGTTTTCAGATGCGCTTCCAGCTTATCGGCGAAGTAGTGGACATTGACGACGAAACGCTTCGCGCCCGCCGCCTTGAGGCGATCGAGCATGTGGTCGATCAGGGTCCGCCCGCCGACCTCGACCAAGGCTTTCGGCCTGTCATCGGTCAGCGGACGCATCCGCGTACCCAGGCCGGCGGCCAGAATAAAGGCGGTTTCAGGGGCGCGTGTCATGATATCAGCCTGTCGTTGAACCCATAGCGGCCGAACCAGTCGCGCAAGCCCTCCATGCCGTCGGCACGAAGATTGCGGCTTAGGTGCCCCCACATGCGCGGCATGAAGGCCGCATATTTCGGTTTGTGATCCCGCGTCACCAGACGGGCGAATACGCCGAGGATACGCGCGGCGTTAAGCGTGGCCAGCGCCGTATAGTCGCGCATGAAGGCGACGCGATCGACCTGCGGACGCAATTTGAAATAATGATCCAGACACAGGGCTTCCAGCTCGGGCGACACATCACGGCGGGCGTCCTGCAACAGCGACAGCAGATCCCAGGACGGGTGCGCGCGCAGGGCATCCTGAAAATCGATCAGCCCGACGCGCTGAACGCCCTCGCGTTCTGGCAACCACAGCAGGTTTTCGGCGTGGAAATCGCGATGGATAAAGACGGTTGCGCCGGCTTCAGCGCGCTGGCGCAAGGGCGCCCACAGCGCTTCCCATTCAGCCAGGGCCATCGTATCCAGCGTGCAGGCGGGATCATAGCGCGGATACCACTCGGTGAAGACCTCGGCGCCTGTTTTCAGCGCCAGAGTGTCATAGTCGAGCAGGGGCCAGCCACCCGGCAGCACGTCCGGCGGCGTCACCGCGTGCAGCTTGGCCTGAACCTCGATGGCTGCCAGATAAAGCGGCGTTGCGTCCTGCCCCTGGTCGATCAGGGTCACAAAGACATCGGAGCCCAGGTCTTCGCTGATCAGCAGGCCATTGCCTGAAGTCCACCGCGATGATGTCCGGCGCCGATAGCCCTTGCGCCCGCAAATAGTCGGCCACCGCCACAAAGGCCTCAATGCGGCCGCCAGAAAGGCGCGCCAGGGCGAAATAGCCCGATGCCCGCCGCTCGGTTTCGCTTTCTCCCGGCAGGCAGAGCTCTGCCCCCGGTACGGGCGGCTGATCCATCAGCATAAAGCTTTGACCATCGGCGCGTATCAGACGCTCATAGTGGCGCGTTGAGGCGTCACCGGGCAGGGGCTGGCGCGTGGCATCGGCAAAACCGGCATCGCTCAGGAAGCGCTGTTTTAGACTTTCACGATCTGAAAAGTTGAAATCCGGCATTATGTTCTGAAGCGCCCATGCGGTGTTATCGTGACCTTTCGGCCCTGGTCTCTATCGGCTTCTTCTAGGATGATATCGAGGCGATCGTCAAAGCCCAAATGACCCAGCCGCTCCGGCCATTCGATCAACAAAACGCTATAGGCCAAGGCGTCTTCGAGGCCCAGTTCGTAAGATTCTTCCGGCGCTTTCAGACGATAGAGGTCGAGATGGGCGATCTGAAAATCCGCTGCGTCATAGGTCTGCATCAGGGTAAAGGTCGGCGACGGCACGTCCTGATCGGGATTCGTCAGTGTGCGGATGATGGCACGTGCCAGCGACGACTTGCCCATGCCGAGACCGCCATGCAGATAGACGATATCGCCGCTTTTAAGCTGGGGCGCGAGGCGTGCGCCCAGATCGATTGTGGCGGCTTCATCGGGCAAATGCAGGGTTTGGGCTTTGGTGAGATCAGGCATGAAACGGCTCGTCGGGATGGGCTTGCAGCGTCTGTTCGACATAGGCCTTAAGGCTGTCCGTGTCCAACCCTTCGGTCTGCGGCGCGATCACCGGCCCCACGGTCAGGTCGAAACGCTTGCCGGCCTTGTTGAGGAACTCATGGAACAGGGTGATATCTCGCAGTTCCTGCGAAAAACGGTTGAACAGGTGAAACCAGACGCTGTCCGGCCCGGCAAGGTGCATCGGCACGATGTCCGCGTTATATTTCTGCGCCAGCGATACAGCGGTCGGCGCCCACGCCGGATCGACCAGCCGGCCCTGAGCATCGCGCCTGGCCAGCCGTCCGGCCGGAAACATGACGACGCAGCGTTCGGCCTCGAAAGCGGCCTTCGCCCCTTGCAGGGTGGCACGGGTCTTGTCGCGCGTGCGCTTGGCCTCGACCCATTCCACCGGAATAAGCGCCTCGGCGAAGCGCGGATTGACGCGCAGGGCGTCGGCATTGGCGAAAAAGATGGCGTCAGGCCGGCGCTTCAGGAGGGCGTCATAGACGGCGATGCCATCAGCGATGCCGGTCGGGTGATTGCAGACGACGACGCAGCGGCCGGACTGTGGCACGCGCTCAAGACCGCGGGTGACCACCTCAAGCGACAGCAGTTTCGAGACGTAATCGAGGCTTTCCGCACCGCCCTTGTGCGCCACCGCATCAGCCATGCGCACGGCCTTATGGCGCCCCAGGAGGGCATAGAGTACAGGCTGCGCGACAGGCCAGACGGGCGAGGCCACCAGCCCTGGCGCTCGCTCATGGATCAGTTCGTCGATAATATGCCGTGTCGCCATGGCCCTTGGTAGACCTGTTTGCCCGATCTGAGCAAGCACTCGGCAAGCCCTTGGCAATCACGCCGCATCCCTATATGACGGGTTCATGCCCGATAGCCTTGCCAAACCGCTAAGCGTCAAACCTGTCAGCGAAGATCGTCGCCGCCCCAAGGCGCTGCTGCCCTATGTCGCTCTGTGGGTCATGGCCATAGGGTGTGTGGTTTTTGCCCTGTGCACGATGTTTCTGCAGCGTTAGGGCGCTTATCCGTTCATTTGAATGGATTTCTTATATTAACCATGATGCCTTTCGCGTTAGCACGTTAACGATTATAGTCGGCCGCAGATGAGCGGTGCCGCAAGGCGCGTGGGGGTACATATGAACCGTAAATTCCTGCTATGGGCCATGGCCTTTGTAGTGATCTGCCCGACCCTGTTTGGCGTCGGTTACTGGGTGTGGTGGGATCAGGTCCAGCGTTATGCTCCGGTCACCATCGCCAGCCCGACCGATGCCGCCGCCATTACCAGCCTGTTGACGCGCGCCGATTACGTTTCGCCCGATTTCCAGAAGGACGTCCTTACCACAGGCCCCGCATCCGGTATTACCACAGCCGTGACCAAGCCGGTGGACAAGCGCTGGGTCTATCTCGTCACCTACCGCGATTGCGCCCCGTGCCGCGCCTATGAGGATGTCGAGTTTCCGCGCCTGCAGGCTGGTGGCGTCGAGACCCGCATCGTCGCTTTTGCCCGCGAGGACAATGGCAATGTCAAGCAATCGACACCGGAGGAACGCTCGACAATCGCCGAGCTGTGGCTGAACCGGAGCTGGCTGCTCTATCAGCAATGGCGCAATGCCGCTCCGGAAGCCTGGAAGGCCGAGAATATCGCCGTGGCCGATAACGATCTGGCGCGCTCGGGCGTGGTCTGGGCGTCGCGCGACTTCATCAACCAGCTTGCGCCGCTGTTGCGCAACAGCAAGGTCAATGTCGCCTATCCCATCGTCATCTGGCGCAACAAGAATAACGAACTGCGCGTCTGTAGCTGCGCCAGCAACAAGGCCTATCACTTCATCCGCGAGGATCTGGGCTTGCCCGGCGATCTCGAAACCGATGTCAAGGATCTGCTGCATCTCCCTAAAAACCTGATGCCGTTTGGTAGTGAAACCTCGGCGTCGTCCTCATCCTCCAGTCTGGCGCCGGCGCCTGTATTGAGCGCCGACAAGGATTATGGTCCGGGTGCGGCGCCATCGAGCTTTTAGAGCGCTTTCCGAAAAGTGTGACGCACTTTTCGGATAAAAAAGCGCGTCAAAACAAAAAATCAGATCGGAACACGCTCTAAGGCCGGCGATCAAACAACAAAAACCCCGCCCTGTTGCCAGAGCGGGGTTTTTTATTGGGTCGGTTTAAAAGCTTACGCTTCGGCGTCCGGGTTGCCCGAGGACTTAGCGGCGGTCAGTTGCGCGCGAAGTTCGGCGCCCTTGGAGCCGCGCGTCGAGTTCATCGAACGCTCGACGATACGGGCAGCCTTACCGCGGCGATCGCGCAGATAGTAGAGCTTGGCGCGACGGACAACACCGCGACGCTTCACTTCGATGCCTTCGATCAGCGGCGACAGCAGCGGGAATACGCGCTCAACGCCTTCGCCGAAGGAGATCTTGCGGACGGTGAAGTTTTCATTGATGCCGGCGCCGGCACGGGCGATGCATACGCCTTCGAAAGCCTGAACGCGTTCGCGCTCGCCTTCCTTGATCTTGACGCTGACGCGCAGGGTGTCGCCAGGCTGGAATTGGGGGAATACCTTGGTGCCGCGCATCTTGGCGACTTCTTCGGCTTCAATCTTTTGCAGCAGGTTCATAGGAACGCTCCTAATAATTATGCGTCTTTCGACACGTTGAGGCTTATTTGCCTTTTAGCTGTGATTTGGAAAGATACGCCGCCCATAGATCAGGCCGTCGTTCCTTCGTGGTCGCCTCTCTTTGCTCCTGTCGCCACTTGGCAGCCTTTTTATGGTCGCCGTTCAGCAGCACTTCGGGGATGTCGAGGCCCTCGAACGTCCGCGGTCTTGTGAACTGCGGCTGCTCCAGGAGTCCATCCTCAAAGCTCTCATTATCGAGACTGGCCTGTGCGCCGAGAACCCCCGGTATAAGTCGCACCACTGCCTCGATGGTCACCATCGCCGCCGCTTCTCCGCCCGCAAGGACGGCGTCGCCGACGCTGATTTCTTCGAACCCGCGGCTGTCGAGCACCCGCTGATCCACCCCTTCAAACCGCCCGCACAGGACAATCAGCCCTGGGCGTGTGGCCCATTCCTTGACCTTCGCTTGCGTCAGGGGCCTGCCGCGTGCGCTCATATAGACAAGAGAGCGATCATTAAACTCTATCGAATCAAGAGCTTGCGCGATCACATCCGCCTTTAAGACCTGACCGGGGCCACCGCCCGCGGGGGTATCGTCAAGAAAGCCGCGCTTATCGCTCGAAAAGTTGCGAATGTCCAGTGTTTCCAAGGCCCAGCGCGCAGATTCTTTCCAGGCCGTGCCGATCAGCGAAACGCCGAGCGGCCCCGGAAAGGCTTCCGGAAACATGGTCAGGACGGTGACTTGGTAAGGTGTAGGGTCGGACATGCCGGCTCTATAACCGCAAGCGGCGCAAGAGTCACCCATCACAGCCAAGAAACCCCGATCATCACGGCACAGGCGCTGTGTCCCCCCTCCCGAAGCGTGGGAAGGGGGATCGAGGCTTAGCGCTTCAACCGCAGGGTCAGGCCCACGGCGCGGGGCTGGCCAAGGAACGCTTTGTAGCTGCCAGACTGGAACGGTGCGGAAAACGCGACCTGGTAATAGGTCTCGTCCGTTAGGTTCTGGCCCCACAGTTCCAGCGCCCAGCTTTCATCTGGCGCACCAATGCTGAGGCGACCATTATAGAGGGTATAGGCGCGTTGCAGCTTGATCGGCGCAAGATCGGAGCCGGTGTTGTAACTGCTGTTATACTTGGCCGAGAGGGTGGCAACGAAGCGGTAACGACCGACGGCGCGAGCATAATCGACGCCATAAACGCCCGACCAGCGCGGCGCGAACGACGCTGTGCCATTGGCCACCAGCGGCACGCCCGGCACGGCTTCCGGCCCGAACGTCGCTTCGTTATAGGTCACGCCGCCATTGAGGGTGAAATCACCGACCAGATAGCGGCTTTCGACCTCGATACCCTGGCTTTTCAGGCGCGGCACCGAATTGACGACAAAGTTGGTGCCGAGGAAGGTGTTGAGCTGGAAGTTGCGGAAGCTTTCATCGAAGGCCGCGACATCGAGCGCCAGACGGCGGGAGAGGAAGCGGCCCTTGAAGCCGATCTCGACGGATTGCGAGGTTTCACGCTTGAAGGATGTATCGGTATCGGCCGTCAGGTTGCTGTTCTGCTCGCGATCGAGATTGAAGCCCGCGCCCTTCCAGCCTGTGGCGTAGGAGGCATAGGTCATCAGGTTTGGTCGCGCCTGCCATTTCAGCTTGAGCGAGCCGGTGGTGGCGTTATCGGTGTTCTTCTGTGTCAGGGTCAGGTCGTTGAACGCCGGATTGGACCACGGCTGGCAGATGGTCGTCTTCACCGAGGCGCTGGCACAGGCAATCCCGTCATCGCTGTTGGTATAGGCAGAGGTCAGGCGCTTGGTTTGGCTGTTGTAGCGCAGGCCGCCGAGCAGAGAGACGGTTTCGCTGATGTGCCACTCGGCATGACCAAAGATGGCGGTGTTGCGCTCGTGCTGACGATAGGTGTCGTGATTGCCTTCGCCTTCGACAAAGGATTGTCCGACAGGGAGGCCAGTCAGTTCCGATACGCGGTTGATATTCGTGCCGCCACTCAACAGCAGGCCGAGATAGGATTCATAGTCGGCGCCATAAAGGGTTTCGTCGTGGCGCGTCAGGTCTTCCGAATTGGCGTAGAGACCGGCCATCCATTCCAACGCGCCGTTTTGGCCATTGAGGCGGATTTCCTGCGACCAGGTATCGATCCGGTTGCCGAAGCCGCCATTGGGATCGCGGTAATAGATATCGGCGCTGGAGAAATCGGCGTCATAGCCGTTGGTGTGATCCCAGTGGCGATAGGCGGTGATCGAGGTGAGCTGCATATTATTGGCTAGGCGCAGATCCCATTGCGCCGAAAGGCCAGTATCAACGATCTGCTGCTCGGTCGAGCGATTGGCCCACGCTTCGCGGGCCTTCGGATCGACCACCGAGGCTGTGCCGTCATCGGACGCCAGTTGATCGACATAGGCGCGGGTGCTGCCGATGGCGATGGCGGTGCCGACGCAGCACGATTCATCGCGCTTGGTGTAGTCGCCGATGAGGCGCAGGCGCGACCAGCCGTCGCCGTCATAGAGCAACTGACCGCGCGCCGACCAGTAGTTCTGATCGCCGTCGTCGGTTTGGGTGCGCGGCCCGTCGCCGGTATGGACCTTATATTGCCCGTCGCGCTGGCGCTTCACCAGCGACAGCGAACCAGCCCACTTATCGGCCAGCTTGCCGGTGGTGTAACCGGCGACGCCGAGCGTGCCCTGCTCGCCGGCCGTCAATTCGAGCGATGCGTGCGGCGTGAACGACGGCAGCCTGCTGACCACCTGAATGATGCCGGCCGATGCGCCCTTGCCGTAGATATCCGACTGCGGCCCTTTGAGGATTTCGATGCGGTCCAGCTCGCCCAGATCGCTCATGGCGGTTGCGGTGCGGGCGCGCGACACGCCATCAATCACCACGCCGACCGAGGAATTGAGGCCGGGATTGTCACCCACCGTGCCGACGCCGCGCAGGCGCGCCGTGGTCTGGGCTTCGTTGGCGGTGGAGGTGATCAGCAGCGACGGGGTGAGGGTCTGCAGGTCCTTCAGATCGTGCGCGCCGGCTTTTTCAAGCTGGGTGCCGGAGACAACCGAAACCGTCAGCGGCGCGCGATTGAGCGGCTCAGCCTTCTTTTGCGCGGTGACGATCACCTCGGTTGGGGCGGTATCTTGGGAAAACGCAGGAAAGCTCAGCCCCGCCAGCATCACGCCGGCGAGCGCCGTGCCTGTCAGGAGACGGCACGAAAGGGGTAACATCATATTTGGCCTCTTTTTGTAGCCCCATTTTCGGGGTCTATACGGAATCCGCCTAAGCGTTTTGTTATAGCCTCGCAAGCGTCAAAAGCGTGTAAACAGGCGCTCTTTACGCAACGTAAGCCTGAAAGCCTTATCTATCAACGAATCGCGTTACGCGCGTACAGAATGGTTTTCCGACACCTGTTGTCAGGAAAGGACAGTCTTGTTACGGAACCCTGCCAGGTTCTGACAGCCAAGGAAAGTGCGCCGCCATGACACCCTATGTTTTGATCCTTCACGAGGTCGCCGACTATCCGGCGTGGAAAGTGATCTTTGATAACGCCGCTGGTATCCGTAAGGCGGCCGGTGAGATCAGCTATCAGGTGTTGAAATACGATACCGACGCCAACCGCATCGTCCATTTCTCGGCCTGGTCATCGCTGGACAAGGCGCGAAGGTTCTTTGAATCGCCAGAACTGGTCGAGATCCGGAAAGTGGCAGGGGTGAAGGCGCCGGATTTCATCTATCTGGAAGAAATCGAGCGCGGACTGCTGACATAGGCGGGTTTCTGGTTTGCTGTTATGATGCCTTAAAAAGGGAGCAAACCATGCGAACACTCAGCGTCTTCAACAACATCAGCCTTGATGGCTATTTCACCGACGCCCGCAACGATATGAGCTGGGCCCACGGCACCGATGATGCCGATTTCAACGCCTTCGTCGCCGGCAATGCGTCGGGCGATGGTGTGCTGGTGTTCGGCCGCATCACCTACGACATGATGGCCGGCTGGTGGCCCAGCGACATGGCGGCGCAGGCCATGCCCGAGGTTGCGGCAGGCATGAACCGCATGACGAAGTACGTTTTTTCCCGCTCGATAACGTCAGCGGACTGGCAGAACACGCAGGTTTTCAACGAGGATGCGGTCGAGGCCATGCGCCGCCTGAAAGCGGAAGCCGGCGGCGCCATGGTGGTGCTTGGCAGCGGCAGTCTGGTGGCCCAACTGGCCATGGCCGGTCTCGTCGATGACTATCAGGTGGTGGTGTGCCCGGTCGTGCTTGGCGCTGGCCGTTCGATGTTTGAGGGTAATGACCGGCGCGACCTGACCCTGACGCAGAGCCGCGCTTTCAGCAACGGCAAGGTGTTTCTGCGCTACCGTTAGCGAACATGCAGGCCGAGTTCGGAGAGCAGTTCGGCGGCCTGAGCGCGCGAGATGGTGGCGCCCTTGAACCGGCGGGCATCTTCCAGCCGGACGCCGCCGATATCGGTGCCGCGCAGGTCAGCCCCTTCAAAGCGCGCATCGGTGAGGATGGCGTCGCGTAAAGAACAATCTTCAAAGACGGTCTGGCGGAAATCGCAGCGATGCAGTTCGGCATTGTGCATGTCGAGCGATTTCAGCGTCTGCTTGCTGAAGGAAAAGCCGCGCAGGCGGGCGTCGTTCAGGCGGCATTCCTCAAAGGTGACATCGAGCGCGCGGGTATCGAGCAGATTGGCGCCGGTCAGTTTGCAGCGCTGAAAACGCGATTGCGACAGGGTGGCGCCACGAAACAGGCTGTTGTTGAAATCACAGCCGGTGAACCGCGACTCGATCAGGATGGCGCTGGTGAAATCGGCGTGCGCACCCTTGCATTTGATGAACTGCGCGCGTTCCAACTTGGCGCTGACGAACTTCGTCTTGCGGAACAGGCAGTCCTCGAACACCCAGCCATTGAGGATGAAATCGGACAGATCGACCTCTTCGACCTCGCAGCCGACCAGCTTGACGGGCTCGCCCTTATTGGCCAGCAACAGGACCGCGCCACGGTCGAGGATTTGATCAGTGATGGTGGTGGCCGGTTCTGGGGTCATGGGTCAGTCAATCAGAATCACAAAATGGAATAGGGTCAGAAGGGTTGAGAGTATCATACCTGTCCAGCCGAATGCCGTTAATTTTCCCCGACATGCCGATACTATTACGACCAAAAGCAGCGCCAGAAGAAACCATTTCGAGTAGTAGAAGAAATTTTGGCCGGCTTGCGATCCAAGTTTACCGACAGCAACATACTGCATTATGGCTACCATAATTCCCCACGTCAGGGTGGGCAGCCATGCGATGACCGTATGCCTGTTCTGTTGTAAAATGGCCTTCATCTCCGGTCCTCTTACTGAAACACATAGCTCTTATCACACGCGCAGTCGAGTTACGGGGCTGAGGGGTCATTGACCCCTCACCTTACCAGATACAGAAAAAGCCGGTCCCTGAAATGGGACTGGCTTTTTCTTTATTCAGAGAAGACGAAGGGGCGCTGGAGCCCTCCGCGTGGCTTCGGGCGTTCGTTGCGCCTCACCCTTCACCCCACTACTTGCCAGTTGGGAAGTTCTTACGCTGGATGGTCCATTCCTTATCCGTGCAAAGGCCGCAGGCCTCACCGACGAAATAGGCTTCAGCCGTCTTGTCACCGCGCAACTGCCATTCCAGCCACTGCACAGCCACCTTGGCGGACGGTCCACCATTGGGGCGCAGGAAATCGCCGCCATGCGAGGCGCTGTTATTCGCCACGATGACCGGCACATGATTGATGTGCTCAAAGTCATCCATGCCGTTCTTGTAAGCAATATCTTTCGGCCCGCCCAGAATATAGAGGATAGGGGTATGCAGGGTTTTAAGCGTTGCCTTAGTAACGTTTAATGCGGAGAGGAAATTGTTGCCGTCCGGAAAGGTGCCGCTGTTGTCGATGATGACCGCTTTCACGCGCGGATCGCCAGCCAGACCTAAGGCCTGAATGCCCCCGCAGCTAAAGCCGGACACCGCAATCTTGGCGGGATCAATCTTGCCGAAATAGGGGCTGCCAGAGCGGGCGTTTTCCGCCAATGCCCATTCGAGGCCTGCCTTCACATCTGCACCGGTCGTTGCCGTGCCGGGAGCGGCACCTTCCGGACGCTTAGGTTCCGGGGTCGAGCCGGGGCCGGAATAGATGCCGCCGGGCGCGATGACCACATAACCGTAGGAGGCCAGCTCCGCCAAATGCAAACGCGAACCCGCGCCATCGGCCGAACAGGCGCCATTGCCCCAGGCCACAATGCCAAGCGCGCCCTGAGCCACCTTCGACAAATCCTTTGGCCGATAGACAACGTGATTGGGAAGGCCGGGGTCCTGTTCCTTCATCGCCGGATAGGCACCTGAGCCTTCGGTATCCGGCGCCTTGGCGTAGGCCGCCTGATCAGCATCGGATTTGGCCTTTTCCTCGGCGGTTTGCGGCGGAAAGACCGGCATGTTCGGCGGCGGAGCATTTTGGGCCACGACCGAACCGGCCAGGGCCAGGGTCATGAGGGCGATAAGGCTTAGTCCGGTTGTGTATTTCATGGCGTCCCTGCTTTTTTATTGTCGTTATCGACTAATTGTCAGACAAGAAATAATCCAAATGCCTGAGATTGTCACGTGTTAACAGAGCCCTGCCATACTCTGTCGCGTTAAGGGGTTGAGGGATCCAAGACCCCTCACCTTACCAGAGAAAGAAAAAGGCGACCCCATAAATGGGATCGCCTTTTTCTTTATTCAGAGAAGACGAAGGGGCCACAGGCCCCTTCACCCCATAAGTCTCCGGCCCCTAGTCGCGACGCGGACGGCGCGGACGGCTCGAACGCTCGCCACGATCCGAACGCTCACCACCTTCAGCCGTTTCCAGTTCAGGCTCTTCGCCGGACGCGATGCGGGCCGCTTTTTCAGCCGCCAGCTTTTCTGTCAGGTCTTCGCCAGTTTCCTGATCGACCACCTTCATGGAGAGCTTCGTCTTGCCACGATCATCGAAGCCTAAGAACTTCACCTTCACTTCGTCGCCTTCGTTCAGGACGTCCGAGGTCTTGCCGACCTTTTCGTTCTTGATCTGCGAGATGTGGACGAGGCCGTCCTTGGCGCCGAAGAAGTTCACGAACGCGCCGAAATCGACGACCTTCACGACCTTGCCCTTGTAGATGGCGCCAACTTCCGGCTCCGAGGCGATCGACTTCACCCAATCGCGGGCAGCGTCGATCTTCGATTGTTCCGAAGCCGAGATCTTGATGGTGCCATCGTCGGCGATGTCGATCTTGGCGCCCGTCTTTTCGACGATTTCGCGGATGACCTTGCCGCCGGTGCCGATCACTTCACGGATCTTGTCGGTCGGGATCTTGATGGTTTCGATCTTGGGCGCGAATTCGCCCAGTTCTTCACGCGCACCAGAGATCGCCTTGTTCATTTCTTCCAGGATGTGCAGACGACCTGCGCTGGCCTGGCGAAGTGCCTTGGTCATGATCTCTTCGGTGATGCCGGCCACCTTGATGTCCATTTGCAGGGACGTGATGCCGTTGATCGAACCGGCCACTTTGAAGTCCATGTCGCCGAGGTGATCTTCGTCACCCAGGATGTCGGACAGGATGGCGTATTCGCCGGAGGGCTCAAGGATGAGGCCCATGGCGATACCCGAAACCGGCGACTTCAGCGGCACGCCGGCGTCCATCAGGGCCAGCGACGAACCACAGACGGTCGCCATCGAGGAGGAGCCGTTCGAACTCGGTGATTTCCGAGACCAGACGGATCGTGTAGGGGAAATCTTCCGGGGCGGGGAGCATCGGACGCACTGCGCGCCAGGCCAGCTTGCCGTGGCCGATTTCGCGGCGGCCGGGCGAACCCATGCGGCCGGTTTCACCGACGGAGTACGGAGGGAAGTTATAGTGGAGAAGGAACTTCTCCTTGTAGGTGCCTTCCAGGCTGTCGATGAACTGCTCATCATCGCCGGTGCCGAGCGTGGCTACGACCAGCGCCTGGGTTTCACCGCGGGTGAACAGGGCCGAACCATGGGTGCGCGGCAGGATGCCGACTTCGGACACGATCGCGCGGACCTTGTCGACGGCGCGGCCGTCAACACGCTTGCCGTGCTCGATGATGTCGCGGCGCAGGACGTCGGCTTCACATTCCTTGAAGGCGGCGCCGAAGATGGCAGCGTCTACGCCGTCAGGATTTTCTTCGGTCTTGACCAGCGAAACGGCGGCCTTGGACTTGGCAGCGCCAACGGCTTCGTGGCGCGGGTGCTTTTCCTGAATGGTGTAGGCGTCGCGGATATCCTGACCAACCAGGCCCTTGATCTTGGTGACGACGTCGGAGAAATCTTCGGCTTCAAACGCGAAGGGTTCCTTGGCGACGTGTTCGGCCATCTCGATGATGGCGTCGATCACCGGCTGCATGCCGCGATGGGCGAACATCAGGGCGCCGAGCATGGTGTCTTCCGACAGTTCCTTGGCTTCCGATTCCACCATCATGATGGCGTCCTGCGTACCGGCGACAACGAGGTCGAGGTGCGATTCCTTGATCTGGTCAACGGTCGGGTTCAGCACGTATTCGCCGTCGATCAGGCCAACGCGAGCGCCGCCGATCGGGCCCATGAAAGGCACGCCGGAGAAGGTCAGGGCAGCGGAGGCAGCGACCATGGCGACGATATCGGGATCATTTTCCATGTCGTGCGACAGGACGGTGCAGACAACCTGCACTTCGTTCTTGAAGCCCTTGACGAACAGCGGGCGGATCGGACGGTCGATCAGGCGCGAAACCAGGGTTTCTTTTTCCGAAGGGCGGCCTTCGCGCTTGAAGTAACCACCGGGGATCTTGCCGGCGGCGAAGGTCTTTTCCTGATAGTTGACGGTCAGCGGGAAGAAGTCCTGACCGGGCTTCGGCTTGCGGGCGTAAACGACGGTGGCCAGGACGGTGGTCTCACCGTAGGTGGCCAGCACGGCCGAGTTGGCCTGACGGGCAACGCGGCCCGTTTCCAGCGTGAACTTGCGACCAGCCCAATCGATGGATTTTCTTTTGATATCAAACATATGTTGTCTTTCATTCGGCTCCGGAACAGCCCCATGCCGTTCGGGAGGTGGCCGCATAACGTTTAAGCAGCGCGTGTAAGGGGCTCTTCAGTTAAGCCCAGCGTATAAGCGAGATGCAGTCATCTCGCGGGGTGTATAAGCAGGCCGAAAGTATCGGCCGGGGTGTGTAAAACCGCCGGAAAGGCGGGTCGTTTTCAGGTGCCCTGTCACGTCTTTGCCTGAGGGCCAACAAGCAGAAGGGCTCGGAGTTGCCCCCAAGCCCTTGGTCGTTCCGATATTTAGCGACGCAGGTTGAGCGTGGCGAGGATAGCGGTGTAGCGGTCGGTGTGACGGTTCTTAAGGTAGTCAAGAAGACGACGACGTTGCGACACCATTTTCAGGAGGCCGCGACGGCTGTGGTTGTCCTTCTTGTGTTCCTTGAAGTGTTCGGTCAGGTTGGCAATGCGTTCCGTGAGGATTGCGATTTGCACTTCTGCACCACCGGTATCACCTTCGGTACGGGCGTGGGTTTTGATGACTTCTGTCTTGCGATCAGCGGTAATCGACATCGGGTTTCTCCTTAGTGAGAATTAAAGATTTAAAAGACGCGACGGATGAAGTGTTCCGCCGCGCAGTTCGCACAAGGCCAATACCTGCCCGTTAAACACCGCCTGAACCGTATCGGGAAACTCCGCATAGCCGTCATCGAGACGGGCTTTGAGAGCCGCATTTAACAGTTCAATCTGACGGGGCAGAAGGGCAAGGTCGCGTCCCTGCTTCAATCTTGCGGCCTCATCTTGCGTCACAGGCAGGCCCGGGATGTCGTCCAGTGCCGTCTCTACGCCAAGTAAAGCCTCAAGATGGGCGTTCCTATGCACTAATTCCTCAAGCTTTTCCAGTGTTATTGAGTCTTTTGTTTCAAACGCACCCACCGCCTCGCGGCGAAGCGTGGTGACGTGACCGCAAACACCCAGTTCCAGGCAGATGTCGCGCGCGATCGAGCGGACATAGGTGCCCTTGCCGCAATGGAGCGTAAAGCTGGCGGTTTCGGTGTCGAAAGCATCGAGCGTCAGGTCGAATACCTCGATCTCGCGGCCTTTCAGTTCGACCTCGACGCCCTGACGCGCCAGATCATAGGCGCGCTTGCCATCGACCTTGATGGCCGAAAACGCCGGCGGCACCTGCTCGATCACGCCGATAAACTGGGGGAGGGTGGCTTCGATGGCGTCCCTCGTCGGGCGGGCATCGGATTCAGCCGTCACGCGGCCTTCGGCGTCGTAACTGTCGGTGGTTTTGCCGAAGGTGACGGTGAAACTGTAGGTCTTGTCGGCTTCCATCAGGTAAGGCACGGTCTTGGTGGCTTCGCCGAGCGCGATCGGCAGGATGCCGGTGGCCAGCGGATCAAGCGTGCCGGCGTGACCGGCCTTCTGCGCCTGGAACAGCCAGCGGATTTTCCCGACCGCCGAGGTCGAGGTCATTTCAAGGGGTTTGTCGAAACAGATCCAGCCGTGGATCGCTTCGCCTTTTTTCTTTCGGGCCATGGGAGTCCGTTTGTGTTGAAAGGAAGCAAGAAACCCCACCACCATATCGCTTCGCTCATGGTCCCCCTCCCCGAACAAGTCGGGGAGGTAGAAGAAAACGAAAGCTTTATACCTCCCCAGTTTGACTGGGGAGGGGGACCGCGCCGCTCTTGCGGCGTGGTGGTGGGGTTTCTTACCTTAACTAAGCCCATCCTCATCATCATGATGCAGATCGCGGGCGATATCCGGACGCATGAACAGAGCGTCGATCCGTGCGGCTTCATTGAAGCTTTCATCATGCAGGAAGCGTAGTTCTGGCGTGAATTTCATCTCGATATGACGGCCCAGGACCCCGCGCAGGAATTTCGCGTGCTTGTTCAGCGCCGCCACTGCCGGACCGATCTGGTCCTTGGTGATGGTCACGGCCGCCTGATCGCTGGCCAGACCGGCGCCGAGCGGTTCGACGAACACGGTGGCGTGGCGCAGATCGTTGGAGCAGCGCACTTCGGTGATGGTGATCGAGACGCCCGCCAGGGCCTCATCGTGGATATCCTCATCGCGCAGGATTTCGACCAGGGCGTGGCGCACCAGTTCGCCGGCGCGCAACTGGCGCTGGGTGGGGCCGAGGTCCGTGGGCGTGCGGCCGTGGGCCTTGTTGCCCTGCGCCCGCTGGGACTTGTCTTTGGAAGAGCTGTATTTCATCAGGCTCATATAGGCGTTTTTGCTGATTTTTCTATTCAAAAATGCGGCGGGTGCGCTATGCAGAGTAAAACCATAAGTTTTACAGGGCTTCCATGACCACCACCAAACCCAGTTTCGTGCCCCGTATGGAGGGGCTTGACGCCTTGCGCGGCTTCGCCCTGATGGGGCTGTTCTTCGTCCATATGCCCGAACTCTACGAACTGTACTGGGCGCATCCAGTCGCCGATCCGGTCCAGCTTATGTGGCACGATACCATCTTCACGATCTTCGCCGGCAAGTCGTTCGCGCTGCTCGCCCTGTGCTTTGGCGTCAGTTTCTTCATCATCATGGATCGCACCGGTAAACGCGGCGTCGATTTCACCGGCCGCTTTGTCTGGCGGCTTGTGCTGCTCGGTGTGATCGGCGTCCTGCACGGCCTGTGGTATCGCGGCGATGTGCTGGAAGTGCTGGCCCTGATGGGGCTGTTCCTTATTCCTTTCTATCGCCTGAGATCGAACGCCATCATTTTGATTTTGGCGACCTTCTTCCTGCTCCAGCCCCTGATGATCGTGCAGATGATCAGCGCCTATAACGGCGCCACATGGGCCAATACCCCGCCCGATTACTGGACCGCCCCCACGCCCGACGCCTATCTCACCGGCAAGAGTCTCATCGAGACCATCCGCATAAACTGGGTTGATGGCCATCCGTTCAAATGGGACTTCATGCTGAAAGCCGGACGCCTGAGCCAGATTCTTGGCCTGTCGCTGATCGGCATGGTGCTGGGCCGTATCGACTTTTTCGGCCAGCCGGAAAAGTTCCGCACTCTTCGCCTCACCGCCCTAACCATTGCGGCGGCGGTCACCGTTGGTCTGTGGCTGGGCAAGCCGTCGCTGGTGACTTTGGTGCCGAGGTCGGATGCCGTCTTCATGCCGCGTTCCTTGTGGGATTCGATGCTGTCGGGCTGGTTCGACCTCAGCCTGATGACGGTGCTGATGATGGGCTTCCTGTCGCTCTATTACAGCTTCGGCCACAAGGTGCTGAACCTGCTGGCGCCGGTCGGCCGCATGACCCTGACGCTTTATGTCGGCCAGTCGCTGATCTTCGTGCCGGTGTTTTACAGTTTCGGACTGGGGATGCACGCCACCATGGTGCAATCAACCGCTGTGCTGATCGCCATTGTCGTCTTCGCGCTCCAGGTCGTCTTCGCGCACCTGTGGTTCAAGGCATTCCTCTACGGACCGCTCGAATGGCTGTGGCGCGCCGGAACCTATCTGACGCTCAAGGTGCCGTTTATTCGCAGCGCGCAGACCTCACTTTAGAGACCCCGCCTCAGACAGGATAGGTTTCAGGACTCAAGGCCAGACAATCGCCGACGAGATAGAGCGAGCCGCAGATCAGCACCCGCAAGGGCGTATGCGGCAGGGCTTGGATAGCCTCCAGAGGGCTTGCGGCGATCACCGCCGTGAGCCCTTTGCTTTGCGCGGCCTGCGCCAGTTCGGCAGGTGCAATGGCGGCATCGCTGCTGAACGGGACGCAGGTAATCTGTGCCGCGAGACCCGCGAAATGGCCGAAGAACTCTGTGGCGTCCTTGGTGTTGATCAGGCCACAGATCAGGTGCAGAGGCTTCGGGTCGCGCGCCTGCCGCCAGTCGATAAAGTCACGCAAGGCCCGTGCGGCGTGGGGATTATGCCCGCCATCCAGCCAGAGTTCGGACGCCCGGTTCTTCAGCCCTTCAAACAGCGGCCCCGCTTTAAGCGCTTGCAGGCGGCCGGGCCATTGGGCCGTCGTCAGGCCGGTCTCGATGGCGTCTAGGGTGAGGCCGAGCATGAGCGCGGTCTTGATGGCGAGTGCGGCATTCTCGATCTGGTGTTCCCCCGCCAGAACGGGTAGCGGCAGGTCATAGAGCGCGTCTTCATCCTGAAAGATCAGCCGGTCGCCTTCGCGCCAGGCATCTATGCCCTGCCCTATGCTGGTGAGGGACACGCCCAGTTTCAGCGCCTGCCGCTCCAGAGCCTGCGAGGCCTCTTCCGGCTGACGGGCGCTCAAGGCGGGTGCGCCGCGTTTGAAGATACCGGCCTTCTGACTGGCGATGGTCTTGAGATCGTTGCCGAGGAAGGCCTGATGATCGTAATCGATCGGCGTGATGATCGTCAGCTTTGGCTGGGCGATGATGTTGGTGGCATCTAACAGGCCGCCAAGACCGGTCTCCAGCAGCAGCAGGTCGGCGGGCGTTTCGGAAAAGGCCAGGAAGGCGGCGGCGGTGGTCGATTTAAAGAAGGTCAGGGCTTGACCGTCATTGGCGATCTCGACGCGGTTGAGGCAATCGGCCAGATAGTCCTCACCAATCAATGTACAGGCGAGGCGAATGCGTTCGGCGAAACGGACGAGGTGCGGCGAGGTATAGACATGAACCCGCAGGCCTTGCGCTTCAGCCATGGCGCGCAGCAGGGCGATGGTCGAGCCCTTACCGTTGGTGCCGGCCACATGCACGACCGGCGGAAGCTTATCTTGCGGACGCCCCAGGACTTCACAGACGCGCAGCATCCGGTCGAGATTGAGGTCGATCAGCTTGGGATGCAGGGCTTTCAGGCGTTCAAGCGGTGCGTCAAAGGGCAGAAGGCGGTCGGTCATGTCATACTTCCCCCTCGCCCCGTTTACGGGGAGAGGGTCGGGGTGAGGGGCCAATCGATGAGGTGGCCCCTCACCCGGCCCTTTGGGCCACCCTCTCCCCGTAAACGGGGCGAGGGGATATATGCGCCCATTAGCACCTCAATCAGATTTAGGGGAGAGGTTTTGCATCCTTGTCCGGACGGCGGATCACCCAAGCAATGAGCGCAATGGCTGCCGCCCACAAACCATAAGCACCAAGATCGTAGATATTGTCGGCTATGCTGGTCTTATAACTGTTAATGGCTCCTTAACTAACACCAGAAAGCATACCGCATAGGGCGTAAGGCGCTGCCTCTCGCCATTTATTAGCATATAATATGGAATGAATGAGCAGCCCGATCGGCAGAGCAAAGAGCGAGATTAAAACCGAGCCTAACATAACAGCATCCAAGTAATAACTTTTGAACTCGGGCTCGGAACGGGTGATAAAATAAGCCCCGAAAAGCGTTGTAATGAAAACACCCACTATTAGGCCGATGATCGTTTTCACCAGTCGATGTTGCTTGATATTTTCCATAGCTTCCCCCCATCACCACGCTAAGGCCAAACTTATGTCATGGGAAGTGGGTTTTGCGCCAGCGAAACGCATGCGTTTTGCCAGCCATGGTGACCCCACAACTTACATTTCCAATAAAAAATCCGGCCATTAGGTCGGATTTTTTATTGGACTAGAAAGGCATGGGGCCCCAAGAGTTCTTTGGCCCCAAACCCCGATAACTTAGGCGGCGCGGCGCTTGCCGCTCATTAGCATCGACATCAAAGCACCCAGCACTTCAGGCAGTTCAGAGCGCGGCACGACGCGATCGACCATGCCCTTTTCAACCAGGAATTCCGAGCGCTGGAAACCTTCCGGCAGCTTTTCGCGGATGGTCGTCTCGATCACGCGCGGGCCGGCAAAGCAGATCAGCGCACCGGGTTCGGCCAGATGGATATCACCCAGCATGGCGTAAGAGGCGGTGACGCCGCCGGTGGTCGGGTCGGTCAGCACGACGATATAGGGCAGTTGCGCTTTTTTGAGTTCCTGAATGGCGAGCGTCGTGCGGGCCATCTGCATCAGCGACAGCGCGCCTTCCTGCATACGGGCGCCACCGGCGGCCGTGAAGATCACCATCGGCACCTTGCGTGCCACGGCAGCCTTGGCGGCGGCGATGAAGCCCTCACCGGCGGCCATACCTAAGCTCCCGCCCATAAAGGCGAAATCCTGCACCAGCACGATGCAATTGACGCCCTGCACCTTGCCATAGCCGATGGCCATGACATCGCGTTCGCCGGTGGCGGCGCGGGCAGCCTTCAGGCGGTCCTTGTAGGGCTTGCCGTCGGAGAAGTGCAGCGGGTCTTCGACCACTTCCGGCGTCGGCAGGGATTCCCACTGGCCGTCATCGAAGGTGAATGTCATGCGTGCCTTGGGGCCAATGCGCATATGGCGGCCATTGGGCGTCACCCACAGGGCGGCTTCCAGATCCGAACGATAGATCATATCGCCGGTATCGGGGTCTTTCACCCACAGGTTTTCTGGCGTTTCGCGCTTGTTATTGACGAAATTGGATATGCCGGGCGCGATCTTGCTCAGCCAGCCACCGCGCTCGCGGCGCTCGGCAGATTTCGCAGAGGCCGGTAATTTCGGGCCCTTGTTAGACGTATCAGCCATAGCCATACTCTAAATTACTCCAGTTAGTCCCGAGCCTGATGCACAGCCTGTGCCAAAATCGCGGCCTTTTCCAGCACTTTCACGCTGGATGGGGTATTTTCCAGTAAAGAAGTCTTGATCTCATCGACCAGAGCCGAGCCCACGACCGCCGCATCGGCGATGCGGGCGACGGACGCGGCACTTTCTGGTGTGCGGATGCCGAAACCCACCGCGACGGGCAGGTTGGCGGCGTCGCGCACCTTCGAGACCGCCTCGGCAATGGCATCGGCATCGACCGATTTGACGCCGGTGACGCCCGCTACCGAGACATAGTAGATAAAGCCGCGAGTCCGTTTCACAAGCGTTAACAAACGTGAATCGTCGGTGGTGGGGGTGGCCAGGCGGATCAGAGCGATGTCGTTGGCGTCGAGCGCGTCGCTTAAGGCATCGGCCTCTTCCGGCGGGCAATCGACCACGATCAGGCCGTCGGCGCCAGCGTCTGCGGCGCTCTGGGCAAAGCGCTCGTAGCCCAGGAAATCGACCGGGTTCATATAGCCCATCAGGATGATCGGCGTGTCCTGATCGATCTCGCGGAAGCGCTTCACCAGCATGAAGACATCGCGCAGCTTGGTGCCGGCGGCCAGAGAGCGCTCGGCGGCGTGCTGGATGGTCGGGCCCTCGGCCATCGGATCGGAGAAGGGAAAACCCAGTTCAATCAGATCGGCGCCGGCGGCCGGCAGGCCTTTAAGAATCTCGAAGGTGGTTTCCAGATCGGGGTCACCGGCCATAATGTAGGCGATAAAGGCCGATTTGTTGTGCGCTTTCAGATCGGCAAAACGCTTGTCGATACGGGCAATACTCATGACAAAGCACTCCCGTTCTTCTCGCCCATGTGCTTGGCCACCGTTGCGATATCCTTATCACCTCGTCCGGACAGATTGAGCACGACAATGCCGCCCTTGCCGACCTGGCGCGCCAGATCGCCGACCTTGGCGATGGCGTGCGAGGATTCCAGCGCCGGGATAATGCCTTCGAGCCGTGAGGTGAGGGCAAAGGCTTCCAGCGCCTCTTCATCGGTGCAGGTGACGTATTGCGCACGCTTGATCTCATGCAGATAGGCGTGCTCAGGCCCGATGCCGGGATAGTCGAGACCGGCCGAGATTGAATGGCCTTCCAGAATCTGGCCGTCTTCGTCCTGCAACAGATAGGTGCGGTTGCCGTGCAGCACGCCTGGACGGCCGCCATTGAGCGAGGCGGCGTGGCCATTATAGACATCGAGACCGTGACCGGAGGCTTCAACGCCGACCAGCTTTACGGTGTCATAGTCGATAAAGGGGTGGAACATGCCGATGGCGTTCGAGCCACCGCCGACGCAGGCGATGACGGCGTCCGGCAGGCGGCCTTCCATCTCCAGGATCTGCTCGCGGGTTTCCTTGCCGATCACCGACTGAAAATCGCGGACCATTTCCGGATAGGGGTGCATGCCGGCGGCGGTGCCGATCATGTAATAGGTGTTGTGGACGTTCGTCACCCAGTCGCGCAGGGCTTCGTTGAGCGCGTCTTTAAGCGTACCGGCGCCACTGGTGACCGGCGTCACCTCCGCGCCCATAAGCTTCATGCGGAAGACGTTCGGCGCCTGACGCTCGACATCCTTGGCGCCCATATAAACGACCAGCGGCAGGTCGAACTTGGCGCACACGGTGGCCGAGGCGACACCGTGCTGGCCAGCGCCGGTTTCGGCGATGATGCGGGTGCGGCCCATGCGCTTGGCCAGCAGGATCTGGCCGATGCAGTTGTTGATCTTGTGGGCGCCGGTGTGGTTCAGCTCTTCGCGTTTGAAATAGATTTTCGCACCGCCGTGGTGCTCGGTCAGGCGTTCGGCGAAATAGAGCGGCGACGGGCGGCCGACGAAATGCTTGAGCAGGCTGTGGAATTCGGTCCAGAAGGCGGGATCGTTCTTGGCGTCTTGCCACGCCTGCGTCAGCTCCAAAACCAGCGGCATCAGGGTCTCTGGCACATAGAGACCGCCGAAATCACCAAACCGGCCACGGGCATCGGGTTGGGCGTAGGTGTTGGGTCGCAAGACGGGATCGCTCACCGTGAAATTCCTTCAAGGCTAAATGATAATGTCTCCAAACTCGGCTGAGTTTGGCAAGGGCGACTGCCCGCCCGAGCTGTTGCGAGGCAAGCCCGCGCGGCGTTAGCGCACAAGAAATGTGCCTTATAGCGACTTTGCCGCTTTTAGGAAGTCTGAAATGAGACCGGCGTCCTTGATGCCCGGCGCGGATTCGACACCGGAGGAGACATCGAGCATTGATGCATCACTCTCTTGTACGGCGGCGGACAGGTTGGTGGATGACAGGCCGCCGGCCAAAAACCACGGTTTTGCTGCGACGTGGTGACGCATCAGGCTCCAGTCGAAGCTTAAGCCCAGTCCACCGGGCAGGGCGGCGTCCTTCGGCGCCTTGGCGTCGAACATCATATAGGCGACGTGCGGTTCATAGGCATGGGCGCCGGCCAGATCGGCTTTTTCGCTGACGCTGATCGCCTTGATCAGGGGGAGGCCCGTTAACCTCTGGATTTCGGCGACGCGCTCCGGGCTCTCCTTGCCGTGGAGCTGGATCAGGTCGGGCCGCACGTCGTTCTTCAGAGCTGTCAGCAGATCGTCATCTGGATCGACGACAACGCTGACAAGAGGTGTGGAAACGTTTACCCGGCGAATCACTTGCATGAGGCCGGACATGGCTTCCAGGGGCAAATGGCGCGGGCTTTTCGCAAAGTGGACAAAACCCAAAAAGTCAGCGCTGTCATTTAGCGCCGTTTTGGCCGACTCAAGCGTCGAAATCCCGCAGATTTTCACTTTTGGAGGCATAAAACACCTTGAATTTGTCGCTCATAACGCAGACGCTTCAACATAAATCAAGGTTTGGGACTTAGATTTCAAATTAAATCAAGCCGGCTCACAAGAAGCGGCGAAAAAATTTAGGGCAAGGAACATCATGGCCGACCACGTGCTATTGAGTGACATCAGTAACGGCACCTACCTCAAGCTGGCCATAGCCAGGCGCGGGGAGCGTCCGAAAGAAACGGCGCACTACGCCTGCAACACCCTGGAAGGCTTCAAGACCTCAATCCGTGACTTTCTCGATGCGCAGGGCAATCCGCGCTTGACCGGCGCGGCGATTTCGGCGGCCGGCTGGGAGCGCGGCGGCATTATCCAGCTTCCCAACCATGGCTTTTCGATCGATCGCGCTGACAAGCGCGGCTTCCTCAACACCCAACGAATCAATCTGGTCAATGATTTCGTCGCCAAGGCGCTGGCCATTCCGCGAACTCGAAGGGGGTGAGCGCGAGAAGATCTGCGGGGGCGAGCCCCTCGAAGAACAGGTGATCGCGGTCATCGGTCCGCACAATGGTCTTGGCATGTCGGCGCTGGCGCCTGACGGCATGGGCAACTGGACGGCAATGCCGACCGAAGGTGGCCACTCCGATCTGGCCCCGACCACAGACCTGGAAGAGGCCGTGCTGCGCGTGCTGATCGACAAATACGGTCACGTGTCGCGTGAGCGCGTTATCTCCATCCCCGGCGTTGTCGATGTCTGGAAGGCGCTGGCGAAGATCGACGGTGACGATGAGGCGCGCACGCCGATGATCGAGGAGATCATCGCCATGGCCAGCACCGGTGATGAACGCTCGAAACAGGCGATTGATCTCAGCATGGGCTGGTTCGCCGCCATGGCCTCCGATGTGGCGCTGATCCTGGGCGCGCGCGGGGGCGTCTATCTGGCGGGCGATCTGCTCGATCAGATCGGTGATCTCTTCGATGTCGAAGCCTTTGTGAAGCGCTATAGCGACAAGGGGCGTCTCAGCCGTTATGTCAGTGAGGTGCCGGTGTTCAAGGCGACCGCCCGCGATATGGAAATCATCGGTCTGGCGACCCTTTTTGACTAAAAGCGCTTTCCGAAACGTGTGACGCACTTTTCGGATCAAAAGGCGTGCAAAAGCAAAGTTCAATCCGGAGCGGACAATGTCCCATGTTTTGTTGTGTGATTTTACCTTCGGCTCCTACATCAAGCTGGCGCTCGGTCAGCCTGGCCGTCGGCCTGGGCCGGCCACCCTGCACGCCTGCGCCGATCGTGACGCCTTCGACCGCGAGGTGCTGGGCTTCCTGAAAGAGCGCGGCGATCCGAAGCTGCTTGGTGTCGCTATCTCCTCGCGCGGTTGGGAACGCCGGGGCGTGCTGCAGTTGCCCGGCGAAGGCATAACGCTTATTCGAGACGAGGTGCGTGACCTTCTGGGCGTCAAGCGTTTGAATCTCGTCAATAATTTCGTGGCGCGCGCCATGGCGATTCCCCATCTCAAACCTTCTGAACGCGAACAGATCTGTGGTGAGCAGGCCATGGAGGAGCAGGTTATCGCCGTGCTGGGTCCGCACCATGGGCTGGGTCTGGCCGCCTTGGCGCCTGACGGTGCCGGGCACTGGACCGCCATGCCATGCGAAGGCGGCCATTCCGACCTGCCGATCAATACCGAGCGCGAATGGCAGGTTTGGCGCGTGCTGCATAACAGGTTTGGCCATGTCGCGCGTGAATGCGCCGTCTCGCTCTCAGGTCTGGTCGAGGTGTGGCAGGCCCTGCATGTCATCGATCAGGTCAGTGTGGCCAAGGCAACGCCGGAAGTAATCGTGGCGCTGGCTCGTGGGGGTGATCCGCGCGCGCTTGAGGCCATCAGCCTCAGCATGGGTTGGCTGGCCGGCATGGCGTCGGATGTTGGGCTGATTTTGGGCGCGCGCGGCGGCATTTACCTGACCGGCGACCTGATGGACATGCTGGCCGACCTGTTCGACCGCAAGGCCTTCTGTGCCCGCTATCTGCACAAGGGTCGCCTCACGGGCTATGTGGCGGAAATCCCCGTCTATCGCACGCTTGCAGCGGACCTGGAGATTATGGGTCTGGCAACGCTTTTTGATTAGTAAAAAAGCCGGAGCATCGCCCCGGCTTTTTATTATGTCTTTTTCAGTTCGGCCAGAATGGCGGCCAGCAGCTCTTCCTGCGATGGCCCCGCCGGCGCCGGATCGGCGGCGGGCGGGGGCGGCATCAGACGGTTGATGGCCTTGACCACCAGGAAGATGGCGGTGCCGATGATCAGGAACTGGATGATGGTATTGATGAAGGCGCCATAGGAGATAGCGACTTCCGCCGTCTTGGTCGCCACGTCGGCAGGCTTCAGGATCAGCTTGAGATTGGAAAAATCGACGCCGCCGGTGATGAAGCCTATCGGCGGCATGATGATGTTATCGACCAGCGAGGTAACGATCTTGCCGAACGCGCCGCCGATGACCACACCGACTGCCAGGTCGATAACATTGCCGCGCATGAGGAAAGTTTTGAATTCAGAGGCGATGCTCATGGTCAGGCCTTTCGCTTAGCCGTTGTCGTCGCCGGAGAGGTTCAGGCGTTCGCGCAGTTCCTTGCCGCTCTTGAAGAAGGGCACATGCTTTGCCGGCACCTTGACGGATTCACCAGTGCGCGGATTGCGTCCGGCGCGGGCAGGGCGGGAGCGGACAGACAGGGCGCCAAAACCGCGCAACTCGACGCGACCACCTTTTTCAAGCGTGGTGATCATGGATTCCAGAATGAGATTGACCGCGCGCTCGACGTCTTTTTGCGTCAGGTGCGGATATTCGGAAGCCAAGCGCTCAATGAGTTCTGATTTCAGCATTGCTCTCCCCCATCAGGTTTGACCGGAGAAACGAGCATGTCTGAAAATGAAAATGAGTTCAAGGGGTTGGATATAAATTAACGTGTTGGTAGCGCTACCATTGACACATTTTTTTCAACCAGCAGGGAATTTCCTTACTCACGCACCGGGCTTTGAGGGAACCGGTATCATAAAAAACCCCGTGGTTCGTCGGTTTTTAAAAAAACCTTACGCCACGGGGGGTTAGGCGAAATCCGGTCACTTTACCGTGTTGCAGCATATGATAGAGGCGCGGTACGCACTTTACGCTTTGGCGGCGGGTTGGTTGATGGCCCAGCCGACGCCGAACGGATCGGTGAGTTGTCCGTAGGTGTCGCCCCAGAACTGGACATCGAGCGGCATCCTGATCTCGCAGCCGGCGGCGACGGCGCGGTCCCACCACGCTTGAGCGTCTTCGACCATCAGGGTCATGGTGAAGCTGGTGGAGGGCTGGTGCGGATAGCCGTGTTCGGGAAAGGCGTCGGACAGCATCAGCGAGCCGTTATTGATTTCAAGATGTCCGTGCATCAGGCGGCCGTCTTCGGTCGGGCGGCGATCATGCTCTACAGCGCCGAAGGCCGTTTTGTAGAAATCGATCGCCTTGGCGGCGCCTATGACGGTCAGGTACGGAATGACACCGTGAACCAAATTGGGCAGGGACATGTTTAACCTCCTTGTGGATGCCGACACTGTGCCAGTGCGCTGACAAAAACATGGCAGCGGCAACAGGCCAAAACGGATGCTGCCGGTATGTAGCGGGCACAAAAAAGCCGGAGCCCCTTGCGAGACTCCGGCTTAATTTTGGATTCTGACCCTTGCCGTTCAAGCGACTAAAACGCTGTCACGATTCCGGGTCCAGGGTCGTTACGACCCTGGTTAGGACTTTTGCTTACCGCGCAGAGCGGCGCCGAGGATATCACCGAGCGAAGCGCCCGAATCCTGCGAACCGTACTGTTCGATAGCTTCCTTTTCGGAGGCCATTTCCAGAGCCTTGATCGAAACGGAGACCTTGCGGGCCGCCTTGTCGATGTTGGTCACCTGGGCGTCGATGCGATCGCCGACGGCATAACGCTCAACGCGCTGCTCGTTGCGGTCACGCGACAGGTCGGACTTGCGGATGAAGGCCGACATAGGCGCGTCATCTTCACCGAACTTCACTTCGATGCCACCGGTGGTGACTTCCGTGACGGTCACAGTGATGTTCTGACCCTTCTTGTAGGTGTCGCCGGTCATCGGATCGCTGCCGAGCTGCTTGATGCCCAGCGAGATGCGTTCCTTTTCCACGTCGACGTCCAGAACCTTGGACTTGACGACATCGCCCTTCTTGTACTTGGCGATGGCTTCTTCGCCCGGAACGTTCCAGTCGAGGTCCGACAGGTGGACCATGCCGTCGATTTCGTTTTCGAAGCCGATGAACAGGCCGAATTCGGTGGCGTTCTTGACTTCGCCTTCGATGGTGGAACCGACCGGATGGGCGCTGAGGAAGTCGTCCCAGGGGTTGTTCTGGGCTTGCTTCAGGCCGAGCGACACGCGGCGCTTGGAGGCGTCGACTTCGAGCACGACGACTTCAACTTCTTGCGAAGTGGAGACGATTTTGCCCGGATGGACGTTCTTCTTGGTCCACGACATTTCCGAAACGTGCACCAGACCTTCAACGCCCGACTCGAGTTCGACGAATGCGCCGTAGTCAGTGATGTTGGTGATGCGACCGGAGAACTTGCCGCCGACCGGATACTTCAGGTCAACACCATCCCACGGATCGGACTGCAGTTGCTTCATGCCGAGGCTGATGCGTTGCGTATCGGGGTTGATCTTGATGATCTGAACCTTGACAGCGTCGCCGACGTTGAGGACTTGCGACGGATGCGACACGCGCTTCCACGACATGTCGGTCACGTGCAGCAGGCCATCGATGCCGCCGAGGTCAACGAACGCACCGTAATCGGTGATGTTCTTGACGACGCCGTCACGGATTTCGCCTTCGGCCAGTTGGCCGACCAGCTCGGTGCGTTGTTCGGCACGGGCTTCTTCAAGGATGGCGCGACGCGACACGACGATATTGCCGCGCGGACGGTCCATCTTCAGGATGGCGAACGGCTGTTCCTTGTTCATCAGCGGAGCGACGTCGCGCACGGGGCGGATGTCGACTTGGCTGCCGGGCAGGAAGCCCGAAGCGCCGTCCATATCAACCGTGAAGCCGCCCTTAACGCGACCAACGATCGTACCCATGACAGGCTCGCCCTTGTTGAAGATAACTTCAAGACGGGTCCAGGCTTCTTCACGGCGGGCCTTCTCGCGGCTGATGACCGCTTCGCCCATGGCGTTTTCGACGCGCTCAAGGTAAACCTCGACGGTGTCGCCGACCTTCAGGGTCTGGCCGTCAGCGAGGCCGAATTCCTTCAGGGAGATACGGCCTTCGGTCTTCAGACCGACATCGACCATAACGTATTCTTTTTCGACGGCGACGACGAGGCCGTGAATGACCTGGCCTTCAAGCATGTCGCGGCCGTGCATGGATTCGTCAAGCAGGGCGGCAAAATCGTCGCGCGACGGATTGTATTCGCTCATAAAGTCTCTTTGTTGGTTAGCGCGTGTCCCGTCTTTCATATCCCGAAAACGACGTTGAGGCCGTGGCGTTCGACGGGGAAAGGGCGCGGGGGTGCGGCTTTGGATTTTGTGAAGTTTGGGTTTGGGAGGCAGCCATAAGGCGGGCCCCAAGATGTGAACCACAAGCTCGAAAGCTCCGAAGACGTCCCGTGTGTTGCCTCTAATAAAACCGCTGTTGGATTTAACGCTCTGTCGAGCGTCACAGACGGCTTTTCACAAGGGATCGCGCAGTTGCGATGGCGGCTTCTATACCCAAGTCGGAGGTATCTAGCAAGAGCGCATCTGTGGCTTTTTCCAAAGGGGCGCTTGACCGCGACGAATCACGCTCATCACGGATGCGGATATCGCTCAAAACCTCGGCCTCGCTAAGGTCCGGATTGAGTTTGACCAGTTGCAGCCAGCGCCTGTGGGCGCGCACTTCAGGTGCGGCGGTCACGAAGAGCTTGACCGTGGCGTGGGGCGCGATGACGGTGCCGATATCGCGGCCATCGAGCACGGCGCCCGCGGGCTGGTTGGCGAAGTTCTGCTGGTATGTGAAGAGGGCGGCGCGGACTTCCGGAATGGCGGCCACTTGTGAAGCGCGCTCGCCGGCGTCTCGGCCGCGCAGGGCCTCATCGGCCAGGGTTTCGGCGTCGATCAGGGTGGCGGCAAGGACGGGATCGATATGACGGACATGCGCCAGATGACCGGCGGCGCGATATAAAAGCCCCGTATCGAGAAATGGCAGGCCGTAATCAGCGGCGATCACCGAGGCGAGCGTGCCCTTGCCGGAAGCGGCCGGGCCATCGAAGGCGATGAGGAGGGGCTTGGTCATTCGAACGTCATCTCAACGCCGATGCTTTGCAGGTCACGCCAGTAGCCGGGATAGGTCTTGGCGGTGCAGCCCGGATCGAGGATGCGGATGCCGTCGATCACCAAGGCGGCTTGCGCGAAAGCCATGGCGATGCGGTGATCGTGATAGGTATGGATATCGGCCTTGACCGTGCGGCCGATCAGGCTGCGATCGGGCGTGACCAGCAGATCGTCGCCGATTTCCTCCGCCAGACCGGGCTGGATGCGGTTCAGTTCGGTGGCCACGGCGTTGATGCGGTCGCATTCCTTGACGCGCAGATTGGCGATGCCGACAAAACGGACCGGATGGTTGTTAAAGGCGGCCAGGACGGCGATGGTCGGGATGGCGTCCTGCATCTGACTGCCGTCGATAACCGCCGGCAAATTAGGGAACTGCTTTATAAAGTCATAGGCCTTGGCGTCTGGTTGCATCATGACTTCCGGCGCAATGCCGATGTCGATAGCTGTGTCCAGCAGCGCATTGATGCCCCAGATGTAGGTGGCGGCACTGGCGTCGGGCTCCACCCAATAGTCGCGCGCCGCATAGGGCGTGTTGGCGATGTCCCAGCTCAAGGGGGCCTTTTGCGTGATGTTGGCGCCGAACGCCTTCATGCACGCCAGCGTGATATCGATATAGCCGCGTGCACCGATGTCGCCATCTTTTACGCGCAAGGAGAAAGGCGCGTCGCCCTTGGTCCCGGCCATCATCAGCGCCGAGACATACTGGCTCGACAGGCTGGCATCGACATCGATGGCACGCTTGCCGAAGCCGCCTTCGCTCGACACCGTCACCGGCGGGCAGCCGGTCGGGGCCGTGGCGGTAACTCCGGCCGCGTTGAGGGCTTCCACCAAGGGTGCGATCGGCCGTTTCTGCATATGCGCATCGCCGGTGAGGACGGTCGTGCCCTTGATATTGGCCGCCGCTGCCGTCAGGAAGCGCACGGCTGTGCCGGCATTGCCGAGAAAAAGCGGCGCTTGTGAAGGCGTCAGCGTGCCGGTGCTTGTTACCACGAAATCGGTGTCGCCGGCATCCTCGACCGTTACGCCAAGCTGACGTAAGGCCTGCGCCATATAGGTGGTGTCGTCGCTTTTGAGTGCGCCGCTGATGTGGCTTTTGCCTTGAGCTAGGGCGGCGATCAGCAACACCCGGTTGGTGATCGACTTCGATCCGGGCAGGGCGATTTGACCAGCAAGCCCTGCGGGTGCGCCGGTTTTTTGCGGCACAAGCCTTACGGCGCTGGCCTGAGCGGGTGTCTGATGAGCTGTCATGACGCGCTTACTAGCAAATAACCGGCGATGCACAATCACCATTTTACGATCAGAGACCCGCTATGCGGCGCAATGACCTGTGCATAAGCTCTGTTTCGGGAAGCGAAAAAGAGCCATAAAAATTAGCCAGGGTGGGATTTAAGGTTTTGACAGGAAGCCTATCTAGTGGCAAGGGAGCCCATCAAAAGCTTTTTTCAAAGCCTGACTAAACCCAAGCCCAAACCTCACTTAAAGGAATTCTCGTGGCTGATCCTGCCTTAGGCACCAAACAAGTTTGCCCGAACTGCACGGCAAAATTCTACGACCTGAACAAGCACCCGGCGCACTGCCCGCGTTGCGAGTTCGAGTTCGACCAGGAAGAAGTCGTCCGCACGCGCCGCTCGCGTGTCCGCACCGCCCCGACCGATTATGAAGATACGGACGAGGAAACCGAAGATCTGGCCAAGGCAAAGGCGGCGGCTGAAGAGGAAGATGAGGACGAAGAGCCCGAAATCATCACGCCGGAAATCGATCAGGTGGTTGCCGACGATCCGCTGCTGGTGGACGAAGACGAAGACCTCGATCCGGCCGATCCGGCCCGTGTCGGTACGCCCGATAGCGTCGATATGGATATCGAAGACGCCGAACTGGTCGACGATGACGCCGACGACGTGCCGTTCCTCGAAGACGAGGATGACGCCGATTTCGACGAAGAAATCGACGGCCTGCCCGGCGAAGAAGACGACGACCGCTAAATATCAAACCCGCCGGCGCGATCCGGCGGGTTTTTTTTAGGCCTGTGTCGGGTCTGTGCGTCATGCCTGTGAAAAAGTTCAAAAAAGTTCGCAAAAGGGCTTGCGTCCCCGCGAACCCTGAACTAGAAGTCGCCGCCTCGGACGGGGCAACCCATTCGATGCCATCCTAAAGATGGGGCTTTAGCTCAGCTGGTAGAGCGCTTGCATGGCATGCAAGAGGTCAGCGGTTCGACTCCGCTAAGCTCCACCAATAAAGCCGGTTCCCTAAAGGACGCGGGCTTTTCCAATTCAAAATCAAGCATATAGCCTGCGCCGTCTAAGCGCTGACGGTGTGGCCCAGACAAAAGATCCCGCTTTGATTCAGGGCATCTTGTCGGTACGCGTAAGGCCGGGCGGTAGCTTTTGGCCGGACGTTGCGGCAGGGTGAAATCGGGTGCCTGCGTTCCTGCATATCTTGCCAAGCGCATGTGCGGCCCATAAGCTGAGCCATGATCACCACCCTGGCCATCTCTGGTTACCGTTCGCTGCGCGATGTGCGGCTGGAACTGGATATGCTCAATGTGGTGACCGGCGCCAATGGCTCCGGCAAGTCGAGCCTTTATCGTGCCTTGCGCCTGCTGGCGGAGATCGCCCATGGCGGGATTGTTCGCTCGATTGCCTCCGAAGGCGGACTGGATTCGACGCTTTGGGCAGGTCCCGAACAGTTCTCTCGCAGCATGAAAAGCGGTGAACACGCCATTCAGGGCACGGTGCGCAAGCACCCGGTCAGTCTTAAGCTGGGTTTTACGTCGGAAGACTACGGCTATGCGATCGATTTGGGCCTGCCGCCACCGCTGACCTCGGTTTTCCCGCACGATCCGCATATAAAGTCCGAAAGCCTGTGGCTGGGGCAAATCTTAAGCCCGCGCAATGAAATCGCCAAACGCAAGGGCCCACTCATTCAGGTGCGTGACAAGGCCAATATCTGGCAGGAGGCCCTGACCAATCTGTCGCCCTTCGATAGTCTGATGACGCATGGCAGCGATCCCCGCGAAGGCGCGGAACTTTTGCTGGTGCGGGAAAGCATGCGCAACTGGCGATTTTACGATCACTTCCGTACCGACCGCGAGGCGCCGTTGCGTCAGCCGCAGATCGGCACCCATTCGCCCGTGCTCGCCAGCGATGGCCACGACCTGGCGGCCGCTATTGAAACCATCCGGTCCGTCGGGGCCGTCGAAGATATGACTGAGGCTGTTGACGATGCCTTCCCGGGATCGCGGATTGAGGTCGAATTCGCCGGCGCTTATGTCGAGATCGTCATGCGCCAGACGGGTCTCTTGCGCCCGTTGAAAACGGCTGAGTTATCCGACGGTACTTTGCGCTATCTGCTGCTGATCGCCGCCCTGCTGTCGCCACGCCCACCGTCCCTGATGGTGTTGAACGAACCGGAGATGAGCCTGCATCCGAATTTGCTGGCGCCGCTCGGTCGCCTGATTGCTAATGCTTCCAGACGGTCGCAGGTGATTGTTGTTTCGCACGCGCCGGAACTCGTGGCGGCTCTGGAAGCGGCCGCGCCCACTCGGCGCATTCTGCTGGAAAAGGAGTTGGGCGAAACCGTTATCCGCGATCACGACATGCAGACATTGGAACGACCCACCTGGGAATGGCCGGCGCGGTGATCACTTGTGATCAGGGTTAACGCCTGATTCAGGTCTTCATCATCGAATCTTGATAATTATCGGCTATAACCAGATGACAGGTTCATAATAAGGGCAGGCACAGACCCGTCCGATTGCGTGAGTAGAGGATAGCCTATGCAAAAGATCGACGCCGTAAACTGGATTTCCGCCGCCCGCAGTTGTGCGCCGGCGCAATGTGCCGCCGCCTTCGTCTCGGCCATGGCGACGCCACGTAACCGCGCTTACGCGGATACACAGCGCCAGCCATCGGCCCGCTAAAACTCTGACATCTTACCCCTTCAAGCGACCGATGGTATCGCGATATGCCGCAATCGGCCTGCTCGATACGGTGATGGCTCTGACTCCGGCATGATGACTCTGGAAACCACCTGGCTGGATCTGTGTGAACGGCTGGGCGTAGAAAGCGCACGCCGTCATCCGGTCTGGCAGGTTCTGGTGTCTGCCTATGGCGAACCGCATCGCCACTATCATACACTTGCTCACATCAGCGCTGTGGTGGCCCATGCCGAACGCCTGCGCGAACATCTCCAGATGCCCGATACCGTGCTGCTGGCCCTGTTTTTTCACGATATCATTTATGATGCGTCACGGCAGGATAACGAGGCGCGCAGCGCTGACCTGATGCGCGAGCTTCTGCCCGATATCGATACCGAACGCGCCGGCGCCATGATCGTGGCGACGCAACATCACACCGCCACATCTGATCCGGATACCAACCTGCTGCTCGATATCGACATGTCGATCCTGAGCGCGGACTGGCCGGCTTATCGCGCCTATGCCGAGGGCGTCTATCGCGAATATCTGCCGGTCTATGGTCATGACGCCTATGCGGCGGGCCGCGTGGCGCTGTTCCTCCAGCCGACGCTTACGCGCAACTCTCTTTTCCTCACGCCGGAATTTGCCGGACGTGAAACCGTGGCGCGTGACAATCTGCACAGGGAAATCGCTTTGTGGCAGGCCGGCGGGTTTGCGCACGCTTAGATCCGGCCTATATATACCCCACCACAAGCTTCTAGGAGACCCTGCATGGGCCGCATGATCACCCTCAATCGCGCCGATGGCGGCCATCTCGACGCTTACCTCTCCGATATCGACAAGAGCAAGCCGAGCGTCATCGTCATTCAGGAATGGTGGGGTCTGAACGACCACATCAAGTCGATCGTCGATCGCTTCGAGTTCGAAGGCTTCAATGCTTTGGCGCCTGATCTTTATCATGGCCGCATCACCAAGGATGCCGACGAGGCCAGCCACCTGATGAACGGCCTCGATTTTCCGGGCGCGGTCCATCAGGATATCGCGGCGGCGCTCGACTATCTGAAAGCGATTAATCCGTCCGTCGCCGTCATGGGCTTCTGCATGGGCGGCGCCCTGACCATCGCTGCCACCGCACGCCTCGAAGGCTTCAAGGCGGGGGTGTGCTACTACGGCGTGCCGCCGAAAGCGTTCGCCGATCCAGCCGATATCAAGGTGCCGTTCCAGGGCCATTTCGGCACGAAGGACGATTGGGTGACGCCGGCCGTGGTGGCCGATATCGAGGCCTCGATGACGAAGGCCGGCCATGCGCCGGAAATCTACGGCTATGAGGCGGATCACGCGTTCTTCAACAAGACGCGGCCTGAGGTCTATGATCCGGAAGCGGCTGAGCTGTCATGGACACGCATGATGGCTTTCCTGCGCGCTAAACTGTAGGAGCAATTGACCTTTTCGGCGTTTGGGATTAGGCCAAATCCCAAAGGGGCATTGTGAACAGCTCCAGCGAAAAGGCATGTATTTTGACCGTATTTTATCACGAAGGCGATCTGCCCGATGGTCTTGATCTCGGCGCGTCCGTCGCCATCGATTCCGAGACCATGGGCCTGCGTTTCCACCGCGACCAGCTCTGTGTTGTCCAGCTTTCCGCCGGTGACGGCCACGCCCACGTCGTGCGCATGGCGCGCCCCGGCTATGATTGTCCGAACCTCAAGAAGCTGCTGGCCGATCCGAACGTGCTCAAGCTCTTCCATTACGGCCGCTTCGATATCGGCATGTTCGAGCTGCACCTGGGTGTCACCACCTCGCCGGTCTACTGCACCAAGATCGCTTCGAAACTGGCGCGCACTTACACCGATCGCCATGGCCTGAAGGATCTGACCCGCGAACTGCTGGCTGTCGATCTCTCCAAGGCGCAGCAAAGCTCGGACTGGGGCGCCGGCACCTTGTCGCCCGAACAACTGGCCTATGCGGCTTCGGATGTGCTGCACCTGCACGCCCTGAAAGAGAAGCTCGATATCATGCTGGCGCGCGAAGGCCGCGACCATCTGGCCAGGGCGGCGATGGCCTTTTTACCGCACCGCGTCAAACTGGATTTGGCAGGATGGGAAGATTGCGATATCTTCGCGCATAGCTGGGCATAATCCGCTCCAATTGACAGGCCAATTATGACCCTGACGGACCTCCACGAACCGCTGCAGCCTTTGGGTAATGCGGCGCCGATCGACTTACAGGTCGAAAAGGCCGAGCGTCAGGTGCGTCTGGCGCAACAGGTTGCGGCCGTGCGCCGCCGCTCGCGCATGATCGCCTTCCTGCGCAAAGCCTTGCCGGGTTCGATTATCCTGCTGGGCCTGCTCAATGTCGGCTGGATCGCGGCCCAGACCATTATCAATTCGATGAACGTCTATAGCGCCGCCACCAGCGAAGTGCGCATGACCAATCCGCGCTATTATGGTCAGGGCTCCAGCGGCGACCACTTTACCATCAGTGGCCTGGAGGCAATCCGCAAGTCGCAAAACGCGACCACGATCCAGCTTAAAGCGCCGTATATGGAATTCAAGAACGGCGATAACGAACGCCCGACGCGCATTTCGGCGGCCAATGGCGTTTATGACCAGACCAACAACACCTTCACCCTGAATGGTCATGTGGTCATGGAGGCCGGTGGATCGGATTTCGTGGTCAAGACCGAGCAGGCCATTGTCAATCTGGAGAATTCGACCGTCTATGGCGACAAACACGTTGAAGGAACGGGTTCGGTGGGTCATATAGAGGGAGAATCCTTTATCATTTCCAATGACGGACGTGTCGTTGATTTCAAGGGTAAGGGCGAGACCAAGGTCTGGGCGCAGATACAGTAATCAAAGGTTTTTCGCCGCAATCCGGCGCGAAGGGCTCTCTAAGGGATGACGACGTGATGAAGACGCATAAGGTTGTGGCGGTGCTGGCGGCGGTCGGGCTGGGTTTTGGCCTGTCGGGTGCCGTCCAGGCGCAGGTGTCCGGTCAGGGTGGTCCTGTCATGGTTGGCGGCGACGCCATGCACCTTGAAGAAAACACCCATACGCAGGTGTGGAATGGCCGCGTCGAGGTCAAGCAGGACGACGCCCGCCTGCGCGCTGATAATATTCGCATCACCTTCGCACCCGGCGAAGGCGGCAGCGGTTTCGGCCCCGTTCAGGTCATCGAAGCCACCGGCAACGTCTATTACGTGACGATCGAAAACACCATCAAAAGCGATCAGGCGGTCTACACCAAGACCTCCGATAATCTGATCTTCACTGGCCAGGTTATCCTGACGCAAAAGCAGAATGTCATGACCGGCAGCCGTCTGGTCTATCAGGTCACCAACAAGGTGACCAATTTCGACAACGGCAATGGCCGCGTCAAGGCGATCATCTATCCCGATAAAAAACCGGCACAGTAGACCATTCAATGAACCGTATTGAAGAGCTTCATCCGTCTCCGGTCAAGGCTGACCTTACCGAAGGTATCGTCGTGGACGGCATCGGCAAGACCTACAAGGAACGCGCCGTCGTCAAGAGTGTGAGCCTGAAGCTCGGCCGTGGCGAGGTTGTCGGGCTTCTGGGGCCCAACGGCGCCGGCAAGACCACCTGCTTCTATATGATCACTGGCCTGATCGAAGCCGATTATGGCACGATCAAGCTCGATGGTCAGGATATCACCCACCAGCCGATGTATCAGCGCGCCCGCATGGGGCTGGGCTATCTGCCGCAGGAAGCCTCGATCTTCCGCGGCATGTCGGTGGAGCAGAACATCCTGGCCGTGCTCGAACTAAATGAAAAGAACCCGGCGCTGGTGCGCGAAGAAACGACGCGCCTGCTCGAAGAACTGCGCATCACCCATATCCGCCATTCGCCGGCAACCGCCCTGTCAGGGGGTGAGCGTCGCCGCGTCGAAATCGCCCGTGCGCTGGCCGGCAAGCCCTCCTTCATGCTGCTCGATGAACCTTTCGCCGGTATTGATCCGCTGGCGATCTCTGATATCCGCGAAGTGGTCATGTACCTCAAGAGCCGCGGCATCGGCATTCTGATCACCGATCACAATGTCCGCGAAACGCTCGATCTTGTCGATCGCGCCTCGATCATCCACTCCGGCGAGGTGCTTTTCGAAGGCACGGCCGACCAGATCACCCACGATCCGGAAGTGAAGCGCGTCTATCTCGGCGAGTTTTTTAATACTTAACGGCCTTGACCCGTTAATGTTAACGTTTCGACAGGAATTGTTAACGCAATAATGCCAGACATTATTTTCGTACGGTTTCCGCAAAAAATGACGGGAGCTAAAGAAATATAGACGTTTTTCGCTCAGTATGACGCGAACATGTTTTTCGTTTGGCGCGCAATACACCTGAAAAGTGGCAACCACTTTATCGGATTGCGCTTGAAGGTCTGAAATGGCGCTCGGTCAAAGATTAGAACTCAAGCAGGGACAGGGGTTAGTGATCACCCCTCAGTTGCAGCAGGCTATCAAGCTGCTGCAACTGTCGAATCTTGAGCTTGAGGCGGTGATCGAGACCGAACTGGAACGCAATCCGCTCCTGCAGCGCGATGACGCCGATCCGGTCGGTGACGCCAACGACTTAGATGCGCCGGCAGAGACCAGCGACAGCGGCGAATCACGCGAACTGGAACTGAGTGACCGCGATACCATCGCCGCCAATTCCGATCTCGATGCCTCGTCTTCCGATGTTTATGGCGATGATGAGCCGGTGGTGCGCGAGCGCGAATTGGTTGTCTCCGACTCCAACGAAGGCCCGGTGGTCGACTGGTCCAAGGCGGGCACGGGCGGCACGGGCTTCGATGGCGACGAAGATATGGAACGCGCCCTGACGCGCGAAAAAACCCTGACCGAACACCTGACCGACCAGGCCCTGATCGCGCATTTCAGCGCGTCGGAAATGGCGATCGCCCAGATCCTGATCGATGCCGTCGATGAGGCCGGCTATATGCGCGTGCCCCTGACCGAGATCGCTGATCGCCTGGGCTGCGAGCTGGCCCTGGTCGAGAAGGTGCTTGGCACCTGCCAGGGGTTTGAGCCGACCGGCATCATGGCCACCAGCGTGCCGGAATGCCTGAAACTGCAACTGGTCGAGCGCAACCGCTTCGATCCGGCCATGCAGGCCCTGATCGATAATCTTGAGCTTCTCGCCCGCCGCGATCTCAGCGCCCTGCGCAAGGTGTGCGGTGTCGATGAAGAAGACCTGAGCGAGATGATTGCCGAGCTGAAATCGCTCAATCCGCGCCCCGGCTCCGCCTATGGCGCCGAGCCGTCGCAGACCGTGGTGCCCGATGTTTTCGTGCGCGCTGATGCCAATGGCGGCTGGCGCATCGATCTCAATTCCGACACCCTGCCGCGCGTTCTGGTCGATCAGAAATACCACACCAAGGTGGCGACGGCGGCGCGCTCCGAATCCGAGAAATCCTATCTCAACGAGTGTTTGAGCCAGGCCAACTGGCTGATCAAGAGCCTGGATCAGCGCGCCCGCACCATCCTCAAGGTATCGGCCGAGATCGTCCGCCAGCAGGACGCCTTCTTCGTCTATGGCGTCGAATATCTGCGCCCGCTCAATTTGAAAACCGTGGCCGACGCCGTGGGGATGCACGAATTGACCGTATCGCGCGTCACCTCCAACAAGTATGTCGCCACGCCGCGCGGCGTCTTCGAACTGAAGTTCTTCTTCACCTCATCCATCGCCTCGAATGACGGCACCTCGGCCCATTCGGCGGAATTGGTGCGTCACAAGATCAAGACCCTTATCGACGGCGAGAAAAACTCCGGCGAGATCCTGTCGGACGACCGCATTGTCGAAATTCTGAAAGAAGCGGGTGTCGATATCGCCCGCCGCACCGTGGCGAAATATCGCGAAGCCTTGCGCATCCCGTCTTCGGTCGAGCGCAAGCGTCAAAGCCGCTAACGCACTTTCCGGTGTGCGGCAGTCTGCGCCTGCCCCGTGATTAAACTGATAAAAAACAAGGTGAATGGGGTGCTTTTCTGTCGCACCTCCTACACGATTTCTTGACTTCCCATCAGGCGCAAGAGGCGTACAGTACGAGCCGTACCCGCAGGGATACGCCCTGGGTGCCCATTGCCGCCGGCCGCTCAACATTCGTCTTTGGCCGGCGACGAAGTTCTTGTTGTTTTAAGAACGGAGCGACATATCGCTATGCAAATTCAAGTCAGTGGAAAACAGGTCGAGGTCGGTGACGCCTTGCGCGAGCGCATTGAAACCGAACTTACGTCAGGCATCGCCAAATATTTTGAACGCGGCGGCGACGCCGAAGTGACCATCTCCAAGCAGGGTCACTTGTTCAAGGCGGATTGCTGGGTCAGGCTGGCCTCGGGTCAGACCCTGATCTCGCACGGTTTTGGCGGCGACGCCCATTCGGCCTTCGACGGTACGCTCGACACCATGGAAAAGCGCGTGCGACGCTACAAGCAGCGCCTGAAACAGCATCATAACGGTACGCCGGCCAAGGAAGAAACGGCCAATGTCACGGTCCTGCGCGCCTTCGATATCGAGGATGACGCCGACGAAATCGATGACGGCATGGATCACACCTCGCCACCGCACTCGATGATCATTGCCGAAACCGAGCAATCGCTCCGCACCATGACGGTTTCGATCGCCGTGGCCGAGATGGAGTTGTCCAACTATCCGGCGATCATGTTCCGTAACGCCGCCCATGGTGGCCTGTCGGTCATCTATCGCCGCCCTGATGGCAATATTGGCTGGATTGATCCGCAACGTACTGCCCCGAAGACCATGACTCAGTAGACGGCTCAACCCTTGGTGCGTGAGGGGTGGCTTGACCTTGTCGATCCATCCCTCTATGGCAGGGCTGCGACTGCGATCTGGTCGTTGTTGCAGCCCTTCCGCACGTTGGCACCTGTCTGATCTGACCATGGATATACAATGTTTCTAACGAGCCTGCTGGACAGACACGCCATCCTCGGCAATGTCAGCGTCAATTCCAAGCGTCAGGGTCTGCAAATGGTGGCCGATATTGCGGCGCGCCAGTTGGGTCTCGATTCGGCTGAGGTGCATCAGGCTTTGCTGGAACGTGAAAAGCTGGGCTCGACCGGTGTGGGCCTCGGCGTAGCCGTGCCGCATGCCGCGCTCAAGGGGCTTGACCGTATGCACGGCATCTTCGTGCGTCTGGAAACCCCGGTCGATTACGATTCGATAGACGACATGCCGGTTGACCTGATCTTCGCCCTGCTGGCGCCGGAAAACGCCGGTACCGAGCATTTGCGCGCCCTGGCCAAGGTCTCGCGCGTGCTGCGTCAGAAGGATCTGCGCGAACAACTGCGCAAGACCGACAAGCCGGACGCCCTCTATGCCCTGCTTACCGGCATCGCGGATTCAAACGCGGCTTAATCCTATTTGCTGCGCAAATAGGATCAAGCCTCTTTCGTAAGGGATACGCCGCAACGGCGGCGGCGGGCGTTGCCAAAATTCAAAGGTATGAATTTTGGAATTAACCCACAACCTCAATCGGTATAAGCTTGATCTCTTCGCTGGCCTTGGGGCGGTGAAGATCGATATGCAGAAGCCCGTAGGCCAGGCTGGCCTTGCTGACCTCCAGCCCATCACTCAGCACAAACGCGCGGTTAAAGCTCCTGAGCGCGATGCCGCGATGCAGATAATCGCGCGTATCGGTCTCGCCGGTGCGATCGCGGGTCGCCGAAACCGTCAGGTGCGCACCCTTCACCTCGATGCGTAAGTGTTCGGCTGTAAAACCCGCGACGGCGATGCTGATGCGGAAATGATCTGCGCTCAAGGATTCGACATTGTAGGGAGGATAGTTGTCATGGCTGCGGCCGATGCGCTCGATCAGCAGGCGCATATCATCGAAGCCCAACAGGTAGGGGCTGTCAAAAACCATAGTCCGCGTCATATCAGCCCTTTCCAGTCATGCGCAGGATATAGGGCGTCAGACCTGAGTTTCAAGAAAGCGCGTGAGGGCGGCGCGCGCCTGCGGTTCGCTAAGCGTCGGGGTATGGCCGGTATGGTCGATATCGACGCGGGTGAAATCACGCGCCATGCCGGCCATCTTGCGTGCCTCACCGGCATCAAGCACATCCGACAGCGCACCGCGCACCAGAAGCAGTTTGCGGGCGGTGGCCAGACTGGCATAGCAGGGCGCCAGATCATAGGCGCTGAGCGCCACTGTCATGCCCTTGAAGGCATCGGTGATGCTCGGGTCGTAGGCGAGGTGCAGATAGCCGTCGCGGCCCTTTTTGAAGACGCGGCGGGCCATTTTCAGCCAGTCATCCTGGGTATGACCGGGGAAGGCCAGCTTGTTTTGTTCAGCGACAAAAAGGGCGGCCTCCTGCCAGTTGCGCATGGCCTTGCGCGGCAGGGCGGCGAAGGCGGAAATGCGCGCCAGGCCCTTCGGAGCCACGGTAGGTCCGATATCGTTGAGCACGGCTGATTTGACCAGGTTGGGACGCAGGGTCGACAGCACCATGGTGATCATGCCGCCCATCGAATTGCCGATAAAGATGGCCTGGCCGATCCCCATGGCGTCGCACAGGCCCAGCACGTCCTTGGCGTAGGTCCACAGGTGGTAGTTCATGGCGTCGGGATCGTTTTCCGACAGGCCGCGGCCGCGCATATCGGGCACGATGACGCGACGATCGAGCGCGGCGATAGAGGGGGCCACCTCCTCGAAATCGGCGCTGTTGCGCGTCAGGCCATGCAGGCAGATGACCGGCAGGCGCACGCGGCCGGGGGCGGCCGGATAATCGCGGGCATAGAGACGCAGGCCGTCATCGCTCGACCACCAGCGATCGTGAAAGGCGGGCGCCTTGCGAACCACGCCCTCGGCCGGTATGCGGGCCTCGTGCGTATAGTTCAGTTCCGGCAGCGTGTCCTTGAGATTGATCAAAGGTCTGGACCCTGTGTGGCTTGGGGCGGTTACGTAAAATCCCTAGGCTAACTTCACGCCACATAGATGAAAAAAATGCAAACGCAGGAGGTTAAGCCGGGGTTCACCGCGTCCATCTTGCCTTTTCTGTGCGGAATGGCTAAAGAGAGGCAGAGCCTTGAGGTGAGGCTCAGCCCTGCGAAAGACCTCCGGTCACCCTCACGCACACGGTTGCCGTTATAAAATCTGCTCTTTTGTGGCTTTTCTGGATGGGGAAAAGGCCTTGTACAAAGGAGATATCCCATGCCTGATACGCATGACCTCAAGCCCCTCGATGCCTATAAACGCGACGCCGCGAAACTGCTGAAAGCGGTGCGCGCCGACGATGTGAGCGCGCGTGATCGCTTCCGCCGGCTGGAAAACGCGCCTCAGGGTGTGCAGCTCAAGCACGCCCTGACCGTGATCGCGCAGGAAGCCGGCTTCCCCAACTGGACGGCCTTGAAAAGCGCTGCGGAAGAGGTCGATTTTTCCGAAATCTTCACCGCCCCCAGCCTCAAGGATTCGATCAATCACTGGTTCCGCGATTACGATGCGGCCAAAGCGCACCAGCAGGCGCATGGCGGCGTCCTGTTGCCTTACCGTCACCAGGCCTTCGTGACTTCGCTCGAAATCCTGCCGCGCCTGGGCTACGAAAAGGACGATCCCGACTGGAAGGACATCGGCTACGATTTCATCCGGCCGGCTTCGACCGAGGCTTTGGCGCGCATCAAGGCCCGCCTGTCACGTCGCCTGACGGCGAAGTTCTGATCTCAAAAAAGGTTATCCCATGTCTCTTCTCAAGGCGGATTCCGTCCACCCGATCACCGCGCCAAATGGCACGGTGATCACCAGCACGGTTTATCTGCAAAACGTCATCGACCATCCGCGCATCTCGGTCGGGGCCTATTCCTATGCGTCGAATGCCTTGCCACAGGCCAACTGGGCGCAGACCCTGGCACCCTATCTCTTCCCGATCAGCAAGGAGAAACTCACGATTGGCAAGTTCTGCCAGTTTGCCCATGGCACGACCTTCATCACCTCATCGGCCAATCATCCGATGGGCGGGTTTTCGACCTATCCGTTCAAGGTGTTCAGGCCCGAAACCATGATGGGCTATATCGACCTTCCGTTCCGCGATACGGAGGTCGGGCATGATGTCTGGATCGGTCATGGCGCCACGATCATGCCGGGCGTCACCATTGGTTCTGGCGCCATCATTGCCTCCGGCGCGGTGGTGACAAAGGACGTCGCGCCCTACACTATTGTGGGCGGCAATCCGGCGCAGGTCATCCGTCAGCGCTTTTCAGATGAGATTATTTCTGATTTATTGGAAATAAAATGGTGGGACTGGCCGATCGAGAAAATCGAAGCCAGTCTTACCGCCATAGAAGGTGCAGATATCGACGCGCTGAAAGCGGCTGTTTAGCGGCGCGTGATCAGATTGTGCATCCGGCGTGGGGTGGCACCCGGCACGCGATTGAGCTTGATCAGGCCTTCGGGCTCGCCCCACAGGTCATAGGCGTCGGCCTTGGTCACCCTGGCCCTGACCAGGTCGCCGGCCTTCAGGCCGCTGAAGCCTTTAAGGAAGATGTGCCCGTCGATTTCGGGCGCATCGCCTTTGGTGCGGGCGATGGCGGTGCCGTCATTGCGGATGTCATCGACCAGACAGTCCTCGATGCGGCCCACCTTGGCCTGCAGCTTGTGCGCCGAAATGCGCGAGGCCACGGCCATGAAGCGCGCTAAGCGATCCTGCTTGACCTCTTCGGGTACATGATCGGGTAGCAGCTTGGCAGCGGCCCCCTCGACGTTTTCATAGGCGAAGGCGCCGACGCGATCGATCTGCGCGGCTTCGAGCCAATCGAGCAGGAAGTTGAAATCGGCCTCGGTCTCGCCGGGGAAGCCGACGACGAAGGTCGAGCGCAGGGTCAGGTCAGGGCAGATTTCGCGCCATGACAGGATGCGGTCGAGCGTCTTTTCCTGATTGCCGGGGCGCTTCATCGCCTTGAGGATCTTCGGCGACGCGTGCTGGAAGGGGATATCAAGATAGGGCAGGATCTTGCCCTCGGCCATCAGCGGGATGACCGAATTGACGTGCGGATAGGGGTAGACATAGTGCATCCGCACCCAGATGCCGAGTTCGCCAAGCCCGCGCGAGAGGTCCTCGAACGAAGCGTTCCAGTTCTGGCCGCGCCATTCGCTCTGGGCGTAGCGGATATCGAGCCCGTAGGCGGAGGTGTCCTGCGACACGACGAGCAGTTCCTTGACGCCGGATTTGGCCAGGATCTCGGCCTCGTGCAACACGTCGGCCACGGGGCGAGAGGCGAGATCACCGCGCAAAGACGGGATGATGCAGAAGGAGCAGCGGTGATCGCAGCCTTCGGAAATCTTGAGATACGCATAGTGCTTCGGCGTCAGGCGCACACCGGCTGAGTTTTCCGGCACCAGCGGGCGGAACGGATCGGGCCTTGGCGGCACCACGTTGTGTACGGCGTCCATGACGGCGTCATACTGGTGCGCGCCGGTGACGGCGGCGACATTGGGGAAGCGCGCACGGATCATCGCCTCTTCGCCGCCCATGCAGCCGGTGACGATGACCTTGCCGTTTTCGGCCAGGGCCTCACCGATGGCGTTTAGGCTTTCTTCCTTGGCGGAATTGAGGAAGCCGCAGGTATTGACCACAATGACATCGGCGCCGGCATAGGAGGCCGAGGTGTCGTAACCCTCGCCCTTCAGGCGCGTCAGGATGCGCTCGGAATCGACCAGCGCCTTGGGGCAGCCGAGCGAGACAAAGCCGACCTTAGGTTGGGCATCAGAAATTTTGGACACGACGGAACTGGTCATAGGAAAAAGCTTGAACTTGTGGGGGGATGATGGCTTAAGCCTCCATAACCACAAATTCGCGCCGGTTGGAAGCTATTCCTCGTAGCTGGCCCTCCGTGCAACCTTACAGGAACCCCACAATGCTGCTTTTTGCTGATACCGCCGACACCAAGATCCTTGCCGAACTGCTTGAAACCGGCCTGATCGACGGCGTCACCACCAACCCGACCATCATCGCCAAGTCCGGCCGCAACATGTTCGACGTGATCAAGGAAATCTGCGACATGTGCGAAGGCCCGATCTCAGCCGAAGTGGCCGCGACCGACGCCAAGACGATGATCCTGGAAGGCGAGAAGCTCGCCAAGATCGCCACCAACGTGGTCGTCAAGGTGCCGCTGACGCTCGAAGGCCTCAAGGCGACCAAGGAATTTTCGTCGCAAGGCCTGATGACCAACGTCACGCTGTGCTTCTCGGTATCGCAGGCCCTGCTGGCCGCCAAGGCCGGCGCCACCTTCGTGTCGCCCTTCGTCGGTCGTCTCGATGATATCGGCGCCGATGGCATGGAGCTGATCCACAATATCCGCACCCTCTACGACAATTACGATTTCGACACCGAAATCCTGGCGGCCAGCCTGCGTCATCCGGGCCACGTCGCCGAAGCCGCCCTGGCCGGCGCCGATTGCGCCACCCTGCCGCCGCAGACCTTTAAGGACATGTTCAAGCACCAACTGACCGACAAGGGCTTAGAGACCTTCCTGGTCGACTGGGCCAAGACCGGCCAGTCGATCCTGTAAGATCGAACGGGACTGACCTGAAAAAAGCCCTCTCCCACCGCGGAGAGGGCTTTTTTTGTGCCGGCTTGCCAAGATTAACCTTTGCGATAAAGTGACCGCGTTATCCGATGGGGGATGCCGTGATGAGCGAAGACCAGCAAACCGACACCGCTACAGGGCCGATCCGGACCGAGGTGGCGCGAAGGCTCGATATGATCGACCTTTTGCGCGGATTGGTGATCGTGCTGATGGTGCTCGATCACACTCGCGATTACATGCATCAGGGCGCGCTGGCCTTCGATCCGCTCGATCTCGACAAGACGACACCGCTCCTCTTTTTCACGCGCTGGATCACCCATCTGTGCGCCCCGACCTTCACCTTTCTGGCGGGCGTTTCAATCTTTCTGCAGGCGGCGCGCGGCAAGACCGGCTGGCAACTGTCGCGCTTTCTGCTGACGCGCGGGCTGTGGCTGGTGGTGCTCGAAGTCAGTCTGATCAGCTTCGGTTTCAATTTCGCCGTGCCGTTCTTTTTCCTGCAGATCATTTTCTCCATGGGGGTGAGCATGATAGCGCTGGCCGCACTGGTGTGGCTGCCATCGCGCCTTATCCTGCTGCTGGGCATCGTGATCGTGGCCGGACATGGCCTGCTGGCCGGCGTCAGCATGGACAGCCTGACCGCGACCGGCCAGATTCTGTGGCGGTTGGGGATGCAGCCGGGCGGGCTCGGCGCCGTGCCGGGCATGAGCGTCTATCCGGTCATTCCGTGGTTTGGAATCATGTGCCTGGGCTACGGATTGGGGCCGATCTTCGCCATGGAAGACCTGGCGCGTCGTCGTGCCATCACCCTGCTGGCTGCCGGTCTGATCCTGCTGTTCCTGATCCTGCGCCTGCCCAATCTCTATGGCGATCCGCAACCCTGGGCATGGCAGGCCAATCCCGGCCTGATGCTGATGGATATTCTGAAGGTCTCGAAATATCCGCCGTCGCTCGATTACACCCTGATCATGCTAGCCTTGGCCATGTGTCTTCTGCTGGCCCTGACGCATCTCCCGAAGCTGTTTCAGGCACCGCTGCTGGCCTTCGGGCGCACGCCCTTCCTGACCTATCTGGTGCACATCTATATGGTGCATGTGGCAGCCATTCTGGTCGGGCTGGCGCAAGGCATACCGCCGGCGCATTTCACCAATTTCCTCGGTGATCCGTCGCGCCTGGCCGCTGATGCCTATGGCCTGACCCTGCCGGCGGTCTATGGCGTCTGGCTGGCCATTCTGGTGCTGCTCTATCCGATATCGAACGCCTATGCTCGTTACCGGATGCGTCACCGGAAGTGGTGGCTGAGCTACCTTTAGAAGGCAGACTTAATTTGTGCCTTCTTCATAAAGGTAGAGCGTAATGGGGCAATCTTGCTGATGGGCCCAATTAATGGCTTCGGAAATGGATATGCCATCACGCTTATCAAATAGGACATAAGAGGCTGCTTCTTCGTTGCCTATTTCTGCCTGATCAGAATCCTTAAAAGCATTGTCATGCCATATGGCTTCTATAATTGCTTGTACGCGTTTCTAGCGATATTTCCGCACACGATGATCTATAGTATTGGCAATCATTCAGCACCGTCGAGTTATGGGTGCAGGGACTTGTCCCTGCGACTTATCCTTTGATAGCGTCGATGATCGAATTGACCACCGACTTGACCTGATCCGCGTCATCGCCTTCCGCCATGACGCGGATAAGCGGTTCGGTGCCGGAGGGGCGCACCAGCACGCGGCCGGTGCCTTTCAGGGCCTCTTCGCCGGCCTTGATCGCCTGTTTGACGCTGTCCAGTTCCATCGGGTTGGCGCCGGTATATTTCACATTTTTCAGAAGTTGCGGCACGGTGTCGAACTGCTTGCCGAGTTCGCTCATCGGCTTTTGCTGCTCGACCAGCACGGCCAGCACCTGCAGGGCCGCCATCAGGCCGTCGCCGGTGGTGGCGTGATCGTGGAGGATGACGTGACCGGATTGTTCGCCGCCGAGATTGAAGCCGCCTTCGCGCATCTTTTCCATGACATAGCGATCGCCCACCTTGGCGCGTTCCAGCTTGAGGCCCTGCTTGTCCATGAAGCGCTCGAGGCCGAGGTTCGACATGACGGTGGCGACGAGGCCGCCGCCCTTGAGCAGGCCCTTCTTTGCCCAGTTACCGGCGATGATGGCCATGATCTGGTCGCCGTCGACAATGGTGCCGTTTTCGTCGCAGATCACCAGGCGGTCAGCGTCGCCATCGAGCGCGATGCCGATGTCTGCGCGCAGTTCCTTCACCTTCTGCGCCATGGCGGCGGGCTGGGTGGAGCCGCACTTTTCATTGATATTGATGCCATCGGGCGTGACGCCGATCGGGAAGACCTCGGCGCCCAGTTCGTATAGGGCCAGCGGAGCCACCTTGTAGGCGGCGCCATTGGCGCAATCGAGCACGATGCGCAGGCCGTTCAGGGTCAGGTGACGGGGGAAGGTGGCCTTGGTGATTTCGACATAGCGCCACTGGGCGTCATCGACACGCTGAACGCGGCCGAGCTTGGCCGGATCGGCGACACCGGACAGGATATTGCCGTCCATGCGGGCTTCGATGGCCAGTTCGACGTCATCGGAGAGCTTGTAGCCATCGGGGCCGAAGAGTTTAATGCCATTGTCGGCGAAGGCGTTATGCGAGGCCGAGATCATCACGCCGAGGTCGGCGCGCATCGAGCGGGTCATCATCGCGACGCCGGGTGTTGGCAGCGGGCCAAACAGGCGCACATCCATGCCCACGCTCGTGAAGCCGGCCACCAGAGCCGGTTCGATCATATAGCCCGACAGGCGGGTGTCCTTGCCGATGACGACCAGATGGCGGCGGTCACTGTCCGACATGAACATCTTGCCGGCGGCCATGCCGACGCGATAGGCGACCTCGGCGGTCATCGGGAAGGTGTTGGCCTGACCGCGGATGCCGTCGGTGCCGAAATATTTGCGGGTCTGGGTCATGGCGGACATGTGGGTGGCCATCTCTTCGTTGCGGTTGCGGATAGGGTTGTAGCCGTAAAGCGACATGGCCTGACGGTAGTCGGCGATCTTTTGCGTGACGAGGGCGATAAAGGCGGCTTCCAGCTTATCGACGGTTTCCGGGCGCGGCGCCTTGGTGGAGCCGTTCATGGCGCGGAAAATGCTGCTCTGGGCGATGGAGGCGGCCTCCGCCACGTCCTTGATCGAAATGCCTGAGGCGTTGACCGCGCTCTGCAGTTTCTCCCATTTGCTCTCGCTCATATCCGCTCCTTTTTAGCTCTGTCACGTTTTCCATAGGCCGGTGAAGTATATTTTGCAATTAATTTATTGCACAATACGCTTGGCAATCATCTATCACCGTTAGAATTTTGCATCATTTGGTGCGCAAAGTGTAAATATGATGGGTTAATGACCGCTTTATGGCGAATTTGGTGCGTCTGACGGCAATGTTTAGTAATGCCATTTTATAGCAATTCATTTTCAAATGTGCTATTTCAAGATCGCAAATTGCCGAAGCTGGCGAAAAGGAACCTGTCTCATGTGCGGAATCATCGGTATTATCGGCCGCAAACCTGTCGCCCCGCGTCTGTTGGAATCCTTGCGGCGCCTTGAGTATCGCGGTTACGACTCCGCCGGCATCGCCGTACAGACCGAGGCAGGGCCTGAGCGCCGCCGCGCCGCCGGCAAGATCCGCAATCTCGAAGCGGTCATCGCCGAGCAGCCGATTACGGGCACGACCGGCATCGGCCACACGCGCTGGGCCACCCATGGGGCGCCGACCGTCGCCAACGCCCATCCGCACAGCTACGGCATGGTGACGCTCGTCCATAACGGCATCATCGAGAACTATGCCGAACTGAAGGCCGCCCTGAAAGCGCAGGGGCAGGTGTTTGCATCCGATACCGATACTGAAGTCATCGCCCATCTGCTTGATGGGGCCCTGCAATCCGGCCTTAAGGTCAAGGACGCCTTCAAGTCGGTGCTCGATCAGCTTCACGGCGCCTATGCCCTGGCGGTGCTGGTCAGCGGCGAATCTGACACCCTGCTCGGCGCCCGTCGTGGATCGCCGCTCGTCATCGGCTGGGGTGACGATGAAATGTATCTCGGTTCCGATGCCTTGGCGGTCGGGCCGTTCACCCAGCGCGTCACCTATCTTGAAGAAGGCGACTGGGTGATCCTGCACAAGGAGTTGGCCGAGGTGCGCGATGCCGGCGGTTTTCTGGTCAATCGCCCCATCGTTACGGTCTCGGCTTCCGCCGCACTCGTCGAAAAGGGGTCTTTCCGTCACTTCATGGAAAAGGAAGTGCACGAGCAGCCGGAAAGCTGCCAGCGCACGTTTTCTGCCTATCTCGATCCGGTAGCGCAATCGGTGCGCGCCGATATTAAGGCCAGCATCGATTTTTCCAAAATCACCCGTCTCCAGATCATCGCCTGCGGCACCGCCTACTATGCCGGCTCGATCGCCCGCTATGTCTTTGAGAAGATCGCCGGCCTGCCGGTCGATGTCGAGGTCGCGTCAGAATTCCGCTATCGCACCCCGGCCATGACGCCAGGCACGCTGGCCATCGCCGTGTCGCAATCGGGCGAAACCGCCGATACCCTGGCGGCCCTGCGCTGGTGCAAGGATCAGGGCCTGATGACCGCCGCCGTGGTCAATGTTCACAGCTCGACCATGGCGCGCGATGCCGATCTTCTGTGGCCCACCCATGCCGGTCCGGAAATCGGCGTCGCCTCGACCAAGGCCTTCACCGCCCAGCTTTCGGCTTTGCTGTCACTGGTTGTTTGCGCGGCCGCCCAGCGCGGTCGAATTACGCAGGCGCAGGAAGCCCATTACGTCCAGACACTGCTTGAATCGCCGGGCCTGATCGCCGAGGCCCTGGGCATGAACGCCGACATCGTGCGTATGACCTATGAGCTGTCGAAGGCGCGCGATGTCATCTATCTCGGCCGCGGCGATATGTACCCGCTGGCGCTCGAAGGCGCGCTTAAGCTCAAGGAGATCAGCTATATTCACGCCGAGGGCTATGCCGCCGGTGAACTGAAGCATGGCCCCATCGCCCTGATCGACGAAAAGACGCCGGTGGTGGTCATCGCCCCCGATGACGACCTGTTCGAAAAGACGGCCTCCAATGTGCAGGAGGTGGCGGCGCGCGGTGGCCGTGTCATCATCATCACCAATGTCCCGAACAAGGTGCCGGCCCTGTCCGGCGATGCGGCCAAGTCGCTGAAAGTGATCAAGGCGCCCGACTGTGATCCGTTTATTGCCGCTCTGGTTTATTCCGTGCCGATCCAGCTACTGGCCTATCATACCGCCGTCCATAAGGGAACTGATGTCGACCAGCCGCGCAATCTCGCCAAGTCGGTGACGGTAGAATAGGAAAGCCTTGCAGCCTATAGGCTACGATGCCTTGAATTATGCCTGAAGTCGATGTACTCAGCCCCACGAAGTGGAGTTAACGGTTCATGGCCAGAGGGCGTGCCGAATGGAAGCAGGCTTTGGATATCAAGCCTGGCCTCGGAAAGATTTTCGGCGGGCTTGAAGCCAGAGCGCCGGCTTTGACGCGCGCTATCCGCTATTACTCCCTGACCGAAACCCTGCCGCCCGGGCAAAGCTTTGAGCATACAGGCCGGCCGATGCGACTCGATCAGCCCGCCTATGCGCCGGCCTTCAAGGCCTTGATGGTCAACAATGTCGAGAGCTACAATCCAGGCATGGCGGCAGATGCTATCATGCTCGACACGGCGATCCTTGAAAACGTCCGCCTGGTGGGTCATACCCTGTTTCCGATCCGCAGCGAGACCGGGCGAATTGTCAGTGACAATGACGACAGTATTCCCTGGGGCATCACCTATCCGTCGCTGTCTTTCAAGCCGCCGGTGCCCGTGGCGGGGCTGGTGACTGCGATTCCACGAATCAAGAACTATTACCACCTGATGGTCGATTATGTGATGCCGGTCATGGCGGCCTTGCTGCGTCACCCTGATCGTCTTTCTGGCCCGGTTACCTTCGTGGTCAACCATGACTATCCGATGCTCGATGTCCTGATCGGAACCCTGCGCGAGCAAGGTATCGATGCGCGGCTGATGAAGGTCGGCGATGGTGATACGGTGATGGCCGCGCGCTATCTGTGGGCCAAGTCGAAAGCCCGTCACACCGAACACGCCTATGCCTTCCGCGACGAACTGCGGCTGTTATCCGAGGCTATCGCGCGTAAGACCGCCCATATCAAGGTGCCGGACAAGGTGTTTATTCCCCGTTCCAAAACCCGTCTGCGCAATTTGCTCAATCAGTCGGAACTTCAGGCGGCGCTTGCGGCCAGAGGCTTCGCAGCCTGGGAGCTGGAATGGTCACTCCCCCTGGAGCAGATCGCGCTTTTCCAGCGCGCCGGCCAGATCGTTTCGGTGCATGGCGCCGGCCTGACCAATCTGATGTGGGGCGAGGGCGGCGCCATCGTTGAGATCTTCCCGAATGACGCGCGCAAGACAACCTATCTCCACATGGCATCGCAAAACGGCTGGGCCTATGACTATGTTCTGGGGTCGGATGAGGCCGAGCGGCAGAATTTCAGCGTAACCGTCGATGAGGTCCTGGCGAAGATCGGTTAAGACGGTAGAGCGCGGACGCGGTCGCTGCTAATCGGCATCGCGCGCGCCACGATATCGGTCTCCCTTATGACGGTTCGGAATTCCAGACCGCGTTCGCGCAGGATACTGCCGAGGGCGCTGGCATGGTCGTAAAGCCCTTTAACGCGACCATGGCCCATGAGCCAGCAGGCGTGCGCGCGGAAGCGGACCTCATCCTGTGCCTGTGCCGCAGCGAAAAGCGCCAGCAGACTTTGCTCATCATGGGTCAGCTCAATATGACCGGGACGCCCCATGGTGATCGCTCTCCCGCCTTTTGACAGGCTCAGCAGCACCTGCTCGAATATAATCGCTGCTTCCTCCACGCGCGTGCCGAAAGCGTGTTTGAATTCGCGGTGAATCATGCGGCAGCCGGGAGAGCATGACACAGAGGTGCGAAACAGCCAGACGATGAAATGCTCGACATAGCGAAGCTGGCGCAGATCGGTATGGCGTGTGTCGGCTGTCATGAGAAAGTCCGCTATGGGAGACGAAATGTATTGCGAATAATTCGCATTAACACTATTGTCAGTCGCAGGCAAATACATTTACGTCTTTAAAGGAGGGACATGATGAAGCCTCTGACCTGGACTGAACTGAGGTTGGATGATCTGCTTAGCGACCCTTTGGTGGCGTTGGTGATGCGCAGCGATTACGTGCTGCCGGAGGTTTTGCGTACGCAGATGTACGCCATGCGGCGCTATCTCACGCAAGAGCGTTCGGCATAGGGGGGCATAAAAAGCGGCGTGACAGTTTGCGAAGGCGATTAGCGTCGCTTGGCGGTCTCTTTATCTGGCGGGCAAGGCTTCACTTCGCCCGGCGGGAGTGGTAATGACGTGCTCCTCTGATGATCTGGCGAGCGCGCGTAATGTCGCGCTTCTTGAGGATCGAGAAGGCGATCTCGCGCACGATGCGTATCGCGCAATGCAGACCGTGTGTTGTCATGTCTATATTCTTCATCAGGATCGCGCCCATGCCGTAATCATAGAAATTGACCAGCTTTTGCGTTGTGCCCGGCTTGCGGCCATGGGGGTGGCGGATAAATCCGCCCTTGAATCCGCCCTTGCTGAACCGGTTGGCCAGTTCGCTATCCGCGCCCGAGAAGGTGCCGCCTGCGCCGAAGAGAGGGTCAAAGCCGCCCAGTTCCATGAAGGGCTTTTTGCGGAACATAAGATTGGCACCCTGGACATAGCCAGCTTCGATGAATTTGCGTGGTGCGAAGGGAACGGCATTGGTCTCGTAGTTAGTGGTCAGGCGGTCATCGGTCTCATCGTGCAGGATGATGCCGCCACCCGCGAACTGAATCTCAGGATCGGAGAAAATGGCGGCTACGTCATCAATATGAGAGGGGCTGACATAGCAATCATCGTCCACAAACGAGAAGATATCGCTCTGCGCTTCGCGAACAGCCATATTATGGCCGTTGGCCCCGCCTACCTGCGTACATACCAGAGAGCGTATGGTAAGTGCTGGCTGCGCTTGGATAAAATCAGCGATGATATCCTGGGTATTATCGTTTGAATTGTTGTCTACGAGGATCACTTCCCAGGAAAGACTTGTCTGGATTGCAGCCACATAGGTGAGGCAAGCCTTAAGCTGCTCTGCTCTGTTACGTGTGCTGACAATCAAGCTCACCTGTGTCAAAACGATACTCTCTATGCTGACTAAATTTAGTCTGATCAAGACAAGGTGCACTTTGTTTTAAGCGGTAGCGCGACGCTAAAAATCCATTTAAAAACAGTAAGATGTCAGTATTTTAGAGTTTGTGTTAAGCTTTGCGTACCCCCTTTTGAAGCCCATATTGCGCCGCAACGCAAGTCTATTTGCTCTAATATTATGTGTCGAAGCCCTTAAGCTAGTACTAGGAAACCATAGGCTAGGCTTATGGCTTAAGTTGGGAAATTTTCCGACATTTGTGCAAAATATTCCGAAAAAAATGGCTCTGATGGGATGACAAACGAAACGTGATGCGCCATATGACGCTTCCCATCCCTCCTGTCATAAGGCCCCTTGTCCGTCATGCGTGACTTTTACCGTATCCGCCGCCTGCCTCCCTATGTCTTCGAAGAAGTCAACAAGGTGAAGGCGCGTCTGCGAGCGGCGGGCACGGATGTCATCGATTTCGGTATGGGCAATCCCGATATGCCCACCGCGCAGCATATCGTCGACAAGCTGGTCGAGACGGTGCAGAAGCCGAAAACGCATGGTTACAGCGTGTCGAAAGGCGTGCAGGGCCTGCGCAAGGCGATGGCGGGCTATTATGATCGCCGCTATGGCGTCAAGCTCAATCCGGATACCGAGGTGGTCGCCACCCTGGGCTCCAAAGAAGGCTTCGCCAACCTCGCCATGGCCATCACGGCGCCGGGCGATACGGTGATCTGCCCCAATCCGGCCTATCCGATCCACGCCTTCGGCTTCCTGATGGCCGGTGGTGTTATTCGTCATGTGCCGGCGCTGTCCCCCGAACAATATCTTTCGGGTATCGAAAAGGCCGTCAAGCATTCGGTGCCGACGCCCTCGGTGATGATCGTCTCCTACCCGTCGAACCCGACGGCGCAATGGGTGGATCTCGATTTCTACAAGGAGGTCATCCGTATCGCCAAAAAGCACGACCTGATCGTGCTCAGCGATATCGCCTATTCGGAAATCTATTTTGAGGACAACCCGCCGCCGTCGATCCTTCAGGTCGAGGGCGCCATCGAACGCTCTGTCGAGATCAATTCTCTGTCAAAGACCTATGCCATGGCCGGTTGGCGCGTCGGCATGGTGGTCGGCAATGCCCAGATCTGCGCGGCTCTGGCCCGCGTCAAATCCTATCTCGATTACGGTGGGTTCGCCCCGATCCAGGTGGCGGCCGCCGCCGCGCTCAATGGTCCTCAGGACAATGTCGCCGAGATCCGCGCCACCTATAAGTCGCGTCGTGACGTGCTGATCAATTCCATGAAGCGCGCCGGCTGGGATATCCCCGCGCCGCCGGCTTCGATGTTCGCCTGGGCCAAGATCCCGCCGAAGTTCGAGCACATGGGCTCGATGGAATTCGCCAAGATGCTGATCGAGGAAGCCCACGTCGCCGTGGCGCCCGGTTTGGGATTCGGTGAATACGGCGAAGGCTATGTCCGTCTCGGATTGGTCGAAAATGAGAACCGTATCCGTCAGGCGGCGCGCAATGTGAAGAAGTTGCTTCTGCCGAACGCCAAACTCGTCAGCGCGGCGGAATAGATTTCGGTTGCCGCGCGAACCGTCTTTATAAAATTGTGATCGCAACCCGGGACAAGGCTGTCATCCTTGTTTTTAGCGGCTTTGCGGTCACAAGACGGTCATTACAGGTTAAAAATGTGTTTATAGGTTTTGACTCTGGCGGCGTAATGGGGTTCATTATACCCATTGTGCAGTGCACAGTTTTTGCAGAAACCTGACATTGTGGCCGGGTTCTTGCATCGATTTCCGAAGACGGAATGCCTAGCTTAAGTGACAGGCGTAACTTATGAGGTGCCGGCGTGGTCAGTTTAGAGTTTGATTTAAATACCGATTCCGAGCAGGACGCCTTCTTCGGTGCCTTTTTCAAATTTGTCGAAGCTGCCTCCATCGCCGATACCGATTCCATCTCCGTGCGTTCTGATCCCACGGGCGATCACCAGATCAAGGTGGTCACCTTCGAGGACGCTTCCCAGGCTGATCAGTTCCAATCCTACTGGTCGCAACGCCGCAAGTGGCTTGGGCTGTAGCTTTTTACCCTAAAAGCCGTTAGGCTTTTAGCCTCTTCTCCATAGCGAAGCGTTTGTCATGCTGGGCCTGAGGCACATCCCTTTAAAATATCGCCTGCCCCTTATCCATGGTGGGCTCAATGCGCTCGCCCGCCTGAAATCCTCGGGCTGGACCAGGGCTGCGGACAGCGCGCCCAAGGCGGGTGATTTCGTCGTCTCCGCTTTTTTCAATGAAACCACCGGAATCGCCCAGGGCGGCCGTTTGTCGGCGCAAGGTTTCAAGGCCGGCGGTTTCGATATCATCGAAGATGATCTGCGCGACTGTTTCGATCAGTTTGTCTTCGGCGGCGCCCCTTTGCCGGGCAAGGGCGGGGTATGGTATATCCACGCCAATGCCCCCGAGGTTCTGGTCGCGCTGATGGCGCATGATTACGTCACCTGGGCCGATCGTTACCGCATCGCCTATTGGGCATGGGAAACGCCCAAGGCGCCGGCAAGCTGGATCTTCGCCGCCGAGTATCTGCATGAAATCTGGGTGCCGAGCCGTTTTGTGCAAGAGGCCATGATCGCCACCTTCACCGAAGCAAACCTTGCCGATCTCATCCCGCGCCTGCGCATTATGCCGCATCCTGTGCCCATGCCGCCGCCGATGCGTCATGAGATGGCCCGGCAGAGGTTTGGTTTGCAGGACGGGGTCTGCGAAGTGCTGAGCCTGTTCGACGCCAAGTCGTCGGCCGTGCGCAAAAATCCGTGGGGTGTGCTCGAAGCGTGGCAGCAGGCCTTTCCCGAACCATCAGCCACGGCGCGCCTGACCCTGAAGGTCAGCGATCCCGGTCGTGACCGCAGCTCGGCCGACAAACTGCTGGCCCTGGTCTCGACGCGCAACGACATCCGCCTGACCAATGAGCGCCTCAATGAACGCGACATGGAGGCCTTTATCGGTGCCTTCGATGTGCTGATATCGCTGCATCGCGCTGAGGGCTTCGGTCTGACGCTGGCGGAGGCTATGGCGGCGGGCGTGGCGGTCATCGCCACCGGCTGGTCGGGCAACAGCGATTTCATGACGGCGGAAAATTCAAGAACTCGTGGCCTCAACCCTGGTGCCGGTGTATGATCCGGAAGGGGCCTACAGCCTCGTTAAGGGCGATCCGGCGCAGGTGTGGGCCGAACCCGACGCGCCTGCAGCGGCATCCGTTCTGCGTGATCTGGCGACCAATCCGGATCTGCGCCGGAAACTCAGTGCGGCGGCGGTGCAGTCTGTCCGGGCCCTGCATATCCCCTGGCGCCGCGAAGCGCTGGTTACGTTGCCTTTCAACGGATATTTATAAGCGCGCGGAAAATCAAAGGTTTAAGGGGATCTACAGATAAGCGCAGATGATCAGCGCGGGTGGTAAGTCATACTTGATCAAAGGCAAACGCCCGCCGGTGGCGCTCAGTCAAGCTGCTAATTTTTGCGTCTGGTTTCCATCTGCGTCAGACTATCTGTCTTATTTGTGGACTCCCTTTTCCTTACTTCGGCAACCCAATCGCCCACAGGCTTGACTCTCACGGGCTTTTCCGTCAAAGAACCGCTCACATCCGCGCACCTCTTCGCGCCCTATCATGAAACCCTTCACCATCACGACCTTTCCTGACCAGGAATAACGAGGATGAGAAGGCTCCCCGACAGCGCGTGGCGCCCTCGGGGGTTTTTTGTTTTTGTGGTTTGGTCCGAAAATGCGCAGACTTAATGAAGGTTCTGGTTCATGTTCGACAGCTTAAACGACCGTCTTTCCGGTTTGTTTGACCGCCTCAGCGGCCGCGGCGTCCTTTCGGAAAAGGATGTCGACGAGGCCCTGCGCGAAGTGCGCGTCGCCCTGCTGGAAGCCGACGTGGCGCTGCCGGTCGTCCGCCAGTTCATGACGCGCGCCAAGGAAATGGCCACCGGCGAAGCGGTCATCAAGGCCGTTCGTCCCGCCGACCAGGTGGTCAAGATCGTCTATGACGGCCTGATCGAGATGCTGGGCGGCGAAGAGCCGGAGCCGATCAATCTGGCCGCCGTGCCGCCCGTCGTCATCCTGATGGCCGGTCTGCAAGGCTCGGGCAAGACCACCACCTCGGCCAAGTTGGCCCTGCGCCTGACCAAGTTCGATCGCAAGAAGGTCATGATGGCTTCGCTCGATACGCGCCGTCCGGCCGCCATGGAGCAGCTCAAGCTGCTCGGCGAACAGGTCGATGTCGCCGTCCTGCCGATTGTTGCCGGCCAGAGCGCAGTCGAGATCGCACGCCGCGCGCTGCAATCGGCCAAGCTGCAGGGCTTCGACGTCCTGATCCTCGATACCGCCGGCCGCACCACGCTCGATGAAGCGATGATGGACGAAGCGGCCGAGATCGCCAGGCTCGCCAAGCCGACCGAAACCTTCCTCGTCGCCGACAGCCTCACCGGACAGGACGCCGTGCGCACCGCCAGCGCCTTCCATGAGCGCCTGCCGCTCACCGGCCTGATCCTGACCCGCGCCGATGGCGATGGTCGCGGCGGTGCCATGCTGTCGATGCGCGCCGTCACCGGCCTGCCAATCAAGTATCTCGGCGCCGGCGAAAAGGTTGATGCGCTCGATGTCTTCGACGCGCGCCGTATCGCCGGCCGTATCCTCGGTCAGGGCGATGTCGTCGCGCTGGTCGAAAAGGCGTCGCAGGAACTGGACGTCGCCAAGGCCGAGGCCATGGCGAAGAAGATGGCCAAGGGCCAGTTCGATCTCGATGATCTGGCCGATCAGTTGCGCCAGATGAAGAAGATGGGTGGCATGTCGGGCATTATGGGCCTGCTGCCGGGCGTCCAGAAGGTCAAGAAACAGATCGAGGAATCGAACCTGAACGACAAGGTGTTCGATCGCCAGGTGGCCATCATCACCTCGATGACCAAGCTGGAGCGCAAGAAGCCGGACCTGCTCAACGCTTCGCGCAAGCGCCGTATCGCCGCAGGTTCGGGCGTCGAGGTCCAGGAAATCAACCGCCTCCTGAAGCAGCATCGCCAGATGGCCGATACCTTCAAGATGATGTCGCGTTCCAATGGCCGTGGCCAGATGGGCGCGATGGCGAAAATGTTTGGCATGGGGGCGGGTGGCGCGCAGCCCAACATGGCCGAACTGGCTAAGAAGATGGGTGCCAATCCGCAGGCCGGCCCCGGTGGTAATCCGCTGGCAGGCCTCAACCCGGCGCTCGATCTCGAAAAACTGAAATCTCTCGGCGGCGGGAAACTTCCCGGCGCCACTCCTCCATCGGGCCTGTTCGGCGGCCTTCCCGGTTTACCGGGCGCAAAGCCGTTCGACCCCACAAAGAAATAACTCTTTTAACTCTAGGATACTGAAATGCTTAAGATTCGTCTGTCCCGCGGTGGCTCCAAGAAGCGCCCTTACTACACCATCGTCATCGCTGATGCGACCGCCGCCCGCGACGGCAAGTTCATCGAAAAGGTCGGCACCTACAACCCGATGCTGCCGAAGGACGCTCAACGCGTTACGCTCAAGGTTGAGCGCATCGCCGAGTGGCTCAAGAAGGGCGCCCAGCCTACCGACCGCGTTGCGCGCTTCCTTAGCCAAGAAGGCCTCGTGAAGTGGGAACACGGCAACAACCCGCAAAAGGCTGTTCCGGGCAAGAAGGCGCAAGAGCGCGCCGCTGAACGCGCCCAGCGCGAACAGGACCGTATCGACGCCGAAGCCGCTGCCAAGGCTGAAGCTGAAGAAGCCAAGGCTGCCGCCAAGGCCGAAGCCGAAGCCGCCAAGAACGCACCTGTGGCTGAAGAAGCCCCGGCTGAAGAGGCTCCGGCCGCTGAAGCCGCTGCCGAAGAGCAACCCGCTTCGGAATAAGGCGCGCGTTTTCGCACACATGTTGAAGGGTCAGGATTTGCGTCCTGACCCTTTTTCTATATAGGAACGGATATGACCAAACCTGACCTGATCTTCGTTGCGCAAGTAAGCGCCGCCAACGGCCTTAACGGTGAATTCAAGCTGCTGAGCTTTATGGACGATCCGTTCAGCGTGCTGGAATATAGTCCCCTGCTCAATGACAAGGGGGAACCGGCCCTGGTCATCACCAAGGCGCGCGAACAGAAGGGCGCGCTGATCGTCAAGGCCGAAGGCGTGCCCGATCGCACCGCCGCCGATAAGATCAAGGGGCTCAAGCTCTATATCGATCGCGCTGAACTGCCCGCGCCGGACGAGGACGAATATTACATCACCGACCTGATCGGCATGAAGGTCTTCGATCAGGCCGGTGCGGAAATCGGCCGGGTGATGAATGTCGACAATTTCGGCGCCGGCGACCTGCTCGATATCCACCCGCTCGAAGGACCGAACTTCTACCTCTTGTTCACCATGGAAAACGTGCCGGAAGTCCACCTGGCCGAACGCCGGATCGTGGTGGACCTCACCGGCGTTTAGTTACGCATTCCAAATCAGGCATGAATCCCGCCTGAGAGTTCGATGCGCTGGCCATTGATCCAGCCAGCCTCATCCGATACCAGCATGGCCACCGCGCCACCGATATCGTCCGGCAGACCCACGCGACCCAGCGGCGTTTGGCTGGCGATGGCGGCGCTGAGATGGGCATCGTCACGCACGCGACCGCCGCCAAAATCGGTGGCGATGGCGCCCGGCGCGATCGAATTGACACGAATACGGCGTGCGCCCAGTTCCACCGCCTGATAGCGCGTCAGCACATCGATGGCGCCTTTCATGGCGGCATAGGCCGAAGAGCCGGGATAGCTGAAGCGCGCCAGACCAGACGATACATTCAGGATCACGCCGCCGTCATGGATCAGCGGCAGCAGTTTCTGCGTGAGGAAGAAGACGCCCTTGAAGTGCAGGTTCATCACCTCATCGAACTGCGCCTCCGTCGTCTCAGCAAAGGGCGCATAGAGGCCCGTGCCGGCGTTGTTGATCAGGACGTCGAAGCGGTCGCGGCCCCAGGTGGTTTGCAGCGCCTCGCGCACCTGCGCGGTAAAGGCGTCGAAGCCGCCCGTAACGCCGGCATCGAGTTGCAGGGCCACGGCCTTGCGGCCCATAGGCTTCAGTTCATCGATCAGGCTGTCGGCCTCGTCCTTGCGCGTGCGGTAGGTGAAGATAATGTCTGTGCCCCTGGCGGCGAGATGTTGGGCCATGTTGCGGCCGAGGCCGCGGCTGCCGCCGGTGATGAGTGCGATTTTCATAGGTATCTCCTTGTTTGATGGACACGGTTTACTGTTTTCCAGAAAGGCGATAAACATCGCAAATGTGACCTGACTGTTCGAATAATGTGAACAATGAATTGCCTCGAAGCCATGACCGCCTTTGTCCGCGTCGCCGAACTGAGCAGCTTCACGGCGGCGGCGCAGTCGCTTGGCCTGCCGAAATCGAGCGCCTCGGCGGCCGTCAGCCAGCTTGAGGCGCATCTTAAAATCCAGCTTTTCCACCGCACCACGCGACGGGTTCAGCTTACCCACGATGGTCAGGCCTATTATGAGCGCTGCCGCGATGTGCTGGCCGAACTTGACGAACTGGACGCCATGTTCGAGCGCACGCAAGGGGCGCTGACGGGCGCCTTGCGCGTCGATATGCCGGTCAGCATGGCGCGTAATTTTCTGATGCCGCGCCTGCCGGAATTTCTCAGCCAGCATCCGGGGATCGCTATCGAACTGTCCTGTACCGACCGGCGGGTCGATGTGGTGGCGGAAGGCTTCGACTGCGTGATCCGTGTCGGTAGTTTGAGCGACTCGGCCCTGATGTCGCGTCCGCTCGGCCTGATGCACACGGGCAATTATGCCAGCCCGGCCTATCTGGCGCGCCATGGCGAACCGCAGACCCTCGATGATCTGGCTGGCCATCACCTGATCCACTATGCCCTGACACTCGGTGCGCGGCCATTTGGTTTCGAGTACCGCGACGGCGATGAGTACAAGGTGATCGATATGCCGGGGCGGATCACGGTCAACAACACCGAAGCCTTCAGCAGTGCCGCCCTGGCGGGCCTCGGCATCTTCCAGTCACCACGCACCGGCAATCGCCATCATGTCGCTGAGGGCAGGCTGGTGGAAATTTTGCCAGCCTATGAAGCCGAGCCCCTGCCGGTGTCGATGATTTATCCGCGTCGCCGCCATCAGGCCAGCCGCGTCCGCGCCTTTATGGACTGGGTGGTCGAGATCATGCGCGACTATCTGGACTGACTCCAGAGGACCCCAGATTGCTTATGGCAATCTGGCAAGGGCAAAGCCCGCCCGAGCCGATACGAGGTAGCCATGCGGCGCTTGAGCGTTCATCCGGATCATGTAATGATCCGGTGAAACTACAAAAAGCCACATGATGAAACGCCCCACCTCCTTCGATATCGCAGCGCTTGCAGGCGTCTCCCAGGCCACCGTGTCGCGGGCGCTTTCGGGCGCCGCCTCGGTCAGCGAAGCGGTGCGCCAGCGCGTTTTCGATGCCGCCACCCAGCTCAACTACACCGTCGATATCAATGCGCGGAAGCTGCGCTCCAAGAAGATCAACACCATCGCCGTGCTGGTCTCCGAAGACCTCGACCAGTCCGACAACCGCATCAATCCCTTCTTCCTGCCACTGATCGGCTCCATCCTCGACTACGCCAATTCCAAGGGCGTTGATGTGCTGATGTCGCTGCAAAAGGCCGATGCCGACTGGGGCGCCGACTATGGTTTTTCGCGCCGCGCCGATGGCATCATCTTCCTCGGCTACCGCGATTTTGAATCCTATTTGCGCCGGGTCGCCGTGCTGCAACAGGTCGGTGAGCCGTGGGTGGTGTTCGGACCGGTCATGCCTGAAACGCCCAACCTCTTCATCGGCTCACAAAACCAGGAGGGCGCGCATTCGGCGGTCGAGCACCTGATCAAACTCGGCCGCAAGCGTATCGTGTTTTTGGGCGAGGCCTCGGAGCATCATTCGGAGTTTTTCGAAAGGTTCAGGGGTTACCAGCGCGCCCATGTCGAGGCCGGCCTGACCCCCGATCCGGCCCTGGCGATCGATTGCTTTATCTCGCGCGAAGAAGGCGCGGCGGCGATTGATCGTCTGCTCGATGAAGGCGTTCAGTTTGACGCCGTTTTCGCGGTCACCGACCTGCTGGCCATCGGTGCGATCCAGAGCCTGCAAAAGCGCGGCCTGCATGTGCCGAAGGACGTGTCGGTGATGGGTTTTGACGACCTGTGGGCCTGCACCTGCATCAACCCCACGCTCTCGACCGTGCGTCAGGACACCACAACAGCGGCCCGGGTTCTGGTCGATACGCTAGCGGCCCTGATCGACAATGAGCCGGTGGAGATGACGCGCATACCGACGCAACTCGTCATCCGCGAATCCTGCGGGGGATAAGGCGCAGAAAGGGGAGCCCCTTGTGAGGCTCCCCTTAAAGTACGGCTGCCTAGAAGGTGTAGTGGCCACCGACCGCCAGCACCATGGCGCTGGCGTCGTTAAGCTCACCCTTGATGACGACCGCGGTCTGGACGGCGGTGCCGGCATAGGCCGCGGTGGTGGTGCTGAGCGTGCTCTTGTCGAAGGCGACATAGGTGAAGGCGGCATCGATGGCGAAATTGGGCGTCATCTGATAGCTGGTGCCGACGGCGTAATCCATGCGGTCGGCGTCGGGCACGCGGGCGTCGCGGTGACCATCGCGCGTCGGGGTCGGGTCGGACTGGATACCGGCGCGGACCGTCCACTTCGGATTGATCACGTAATCGCCGCCAATCGCCAAACTGACCGTGTCGCGGTAATCTTCCGGGATGGACTGGGAGACCGACCCGCTGATGGTGATGGCGTCAAATTCGCTCCAGCCGAAGCTGATGGCCTGGGCGTGCAGGGCCAGCTTGTCGGTGGCTTGAAAGGTGACGCCCAGCATGGCTTGCGACGGGGTGCTGAAGGTGGCCGACAGGCCGTCCGTGGTGCCGTTGGAGGTGGCGAGGGGTCTGAGTAGGCCGGAAACCGTCAGGTCGCCGCTCAGTTCGTGCTTGATGGCCGACTTGTAGCTTAGGCCGACCGTAATCCTGTCATGATGCGCCTGGGCGCCGACCGAATAGCCATAGTCCCAGCCATCGCCTTCCAGCGTTTGAGCGCCATCGGCCAGCAGGGGCGACAGGTTGGGCAGGGCGTTGTTGAGCGTCGCCTTGGTGTATTCTGCATTGAGGCCGACGCCGAGGCTCAGCCAGTCATTGACCTTGAAAGCGATGGTCGGCTGGATGTCGATCGTGGTCAGGCGGGTCTTGTCGGCTTCGTAACGCGCCCAGCTACCGGTTTCGTAATTGGTCTCGAAAGAGTAAGGGGCGGTAACGGTGACGCCAATGGCGACGCGGTCATTGAGCGGCATCGAAAACGAGCCATTGGGCAGGACGCCGTTGGCGATCGGGTCTTTCGATGAGGCATTGCCACCCACCGAGGCGGCGGCCTGGCCGGGGCGCACGATGACCGAGCCGGTGTCATCGACGCTGCCCTTGGGCGCGATATAGGCGGCGCCGAAGCTCAGGTCCTTGGTGGTTGAGCCGGCGATGGCAGCCGGGTTCCACCACAGGGCGTCGGCGCCCCCGGCGGTGACGGCGCCGGAATAGGCGTTGCCGGCCTGCTTGGCCGAAAGATCCTGGAGGTAGAAGCCACCCGCCTGAGCGGAGGGGGTGAGGCCAGCCATAAGGGCGAGCGCCGACGCAGCCGCAAGGGCTGTGATTTTGAGGGATTGCATATGCGTTACTCCTGTAGCGAATTCCACTGCGTAAGATCTGGACGTGTCGCGGTGGGAATTCGGGGGGAGGAATTCCACGGCGCGTCCGGCGTTTCTGTGACGCGGATTGAACGGTATTTTCTCACTTGCCTTACGTGGACGTCAAGCCAATTGTTGACGCGAGTGTCAACTTTTCGTGTAGAAGCGTAAAATTGACATTCTTGTCAGGGCAAGGTTACGTAGACGTCAAATCCGGGCCGCGGGGCCTTTGTGCGCAAAAGCCAACAGACCCGCCGCCCGCAAGGCAACAAAGTGGAGGACGGCCATGATGCGTAAGATTTTACTGGTGAGCGCTGTGGCGCTGTGGGCCGGTTCGGCGATCGCCGCCGAGCCGATCGAGGGCAACTGGAAGACCGAGGCCGGCGATACCGCCCGCATCGCGCCTTGCCCGGAAGGGTTTTGCATCACCCTGGTCAACGGCAAGTACGCCAACAAGCAGATCGGCCATATGAAGGGCAATGGCGGGCTTTATAACGGCCAGATCACCGATCCGAAGGACGACAAGACCTATGAGGGCTCGGCGGCGGTGAGCGCTGGCCAGCTCAAATTGCAGGGCTGCGTGCTGAAGGTGTTCTGCAAGTCGCAGGTCTGGACGCGCCTGTAAGGGTTGGCCCCTGTGTTTGACGTGCTTTTGGCCCCTGCCGCGATCTGCGGTAGGGGCTTTTTGGTTTGGGGTTTGGGACGTCTTATCCTCCCCTGCAAAGCGGGGGAGGTGGCGGGCGTAGTCCCGCCGGAGGGGGCTCTTTCTAACTACGGGGGCGCCCCTCCGTCATCTCGCCAAGAGGCTCGATGCCACCTCCCCATCTGCGATAGGGAGGAGCAGGTTAAGGCGGCTCTGTATCGGTCTCAGTCGCGCGGGCTTCGAGATAGGCCTGAAAAATGTCATTGGTGCGCTTTTCGAGATCGAGCGCGGCGAGGGCTTCGGGTGACAGCGGTTCGGCCTCTGCCTCCGCCACGTCGTCGATCTCTTCCTCGTGATAGCTATAGACGAAAGGCGCTTCTTCCATGGCGAGTTGCGCGGGTTGCGGCGTCACTTGGGGCGTCATTTGGGGCGGCCTGGCCATGCGCGCCTCAAAAGCGCTGATGGCGTCACGCACAGGCTTGCTGGGCGTATAAACGACCGGACTGGTCACCTGTGGCAGGACTGTAGCTGCGGCGCTGACCTTGCTGTAAATCTGGACCAGCATCCGGTCGGCGGCCGTGATGGTTCGCAGGGTGCGCTCGCTGTCGACGGCATTTTTCGGCATGGGCAGGGCTTCGACGGCTTCCAGCACGCGCTCAGCAAAAGCGCGCAGACGCTCCCGGCGCTGTTCGAGCGGTGTCAGGTCGGCGGCGATGTCGTGTGACGTGTCCATCCCATCTGTGTTAAAAACAGTAATCAACTCCTTTGTTTCATCGGCTGGGTAATCGTCGTAAACGGTAAAGCAACCGTCCTCAGAGAACATTTCTATGGTTATTTCGCGTAGGAGATCTTCGTCTTCCTCAAGCTGCTGGGCGACATATTTTAAAGTGAAGAATGTGCTGTCTCGGTAAGCCATCAGGCCGCCTCTGTCTTGCTTTGGGTTAAGGGATGCCAGTTCCAGGGCAGGAGTTCATCAAGACGTCGAGCGGGATGCTCTGCAATACGCGCGAGGATACGCCCCCGGAAGACATAGACATCGCCGGCGAAGGGCTGTCGGTGAAGATGTTCCTGGACCAACAAGGACAGTCCAGTCATGCCTTTCCTCATATCGAAGTGACCTGTGGCAATCCAGATTTTAGCGCCCGAACCGATGGGGATCATCGCAAGCTCTTCATGATCGCCGAGACCAGTTCAAGAGAAGCCCCAGCGCCAATGCTCACACGAGCGCCGATTTTGAAGTCGACTGTTATCAAACCCGCGCCTGACTCTGACCCAGCGCCCGCCGGCCCATCCGCAAGTATAGCGGGACTGAAAGAAACGCCGCTGCTGGCCGCCAGAAACTGATCCCGCCATCTGTAAATCAGGCTTGTCGCCACATCGAACTGCCGGGCAACCTCTGTCACGCTCGAACCAGGCGAAAACGCCAGAGAGACAATCTCGCGACGCTGACTATCATGCCATTTCCGCCGACGTTCCGGGCCATTTAATAGAATTCCACGCGTCATAATTTGCAGCCTGCACTCGTAAGGACGTCCCTAACAGCGCAGCATCACAGATTAAATGCGCAATTGGAATGTGGCCCCTTACGGAGGAATACGGAGCATTACGTCGAGCAACGTAAGAAAACTGAACTGTTCTACAAAAAGAAATAATCATACCCCCTGTGGCCTTGGGCGAATGGGTACCACAGAAGTTCAGGGCAATCGCACGCTACCGCTATCGTTAGTGGCCGGACTGAAAGGGCGTAACTATCGCCTAGCTTGTGGAGGGCTTGTTGCATTCGCGGTTGACGAGAATCAGGTCAACATGCGTAGTAAGCGTATCAGGGAAAGTTCACGGCGGGTTATTTCATACAATGCTTAGAAGCTATTGGCACGTCGGACTTGCGATTGGGATAACGTTGCTGCTTGCCGGAATGGGTCTAAGCGTACAAAGCCAACCACAGCACAAATCCCCAAGCAACCAATGCCAAGCTTATCGCAGCGAGTGCCCTCACCCAACGATAATAAGCCAGCATATAACCGCAGGTGATGCTGCAGCATCCAATGAGCAGCCCAATACAGGAAAAGATAGCCGATTTGATTTGGATAGGCGCAACGTAGAAGCTGCGGAGAAATCTGCCGGATGGACAATGTGGACTGGAATTGTCGGCACTGTAGGAACAGGTTTTGTCGCATTCTCTCTCATATTCAGTGCGATTTGCGACCAAAGCTGCCTTAGATGCCGCTGTAGCGACTAGAGAGGCCAATGCCCAGACGAGGGAGCTTTTCGAGGCTGAAAACCCCGGCAAGCGGGGAGGTATAGAGGGGAGGTACAAGGTGAGGCGGTGCAGCGCGCGCTGTCGCGTATCCGGGTCAAGGGTGCCTCGCACCCTTGCGACCCTGGTGACCTTAAAAATTTTGGGGCCATTCCTCTTGCGACTTCGTTCGCATAACCCATATCGGCTACAGCTTTCAGGCATCCTTCTTACCAAGGGGGCTTGAAAAAGCATCCACTTTCATCTTAACGGGGATGGACATTCGCGGCGCTTGCCTCACATAAGGCCGCACCAGACCATTCGCCTTAACGGAGCAGACTTAAACCCATGGCTAAAATTATCGGTATCGACTTAGGCACGACCAACTCCTGCGTGGCCATCATGGACGGCAAGGCCCCCAAGGTCATCGAAAACGCCGAGGGCGTGCGCACCACGCCGTCCGTCGTCGCCATCGTTGACGACAGCGAGCGCCTGATCGGCCAGCCCGCCAAGCGTCAGGCCGTCACCAACCCCGCCAACACCCTTTTCGCCATCAAGCGTCTGATCGGCCGCAACTATACCGACCCGATGGTGCAGAAGGATAAGGGCATGGTCCCTTACGAAATCAGCAAGGGTCCTTCGGGCGACGCCTGGGTCAAGGCCCACGGCAAGGATTACTCGCCGCAGCAGATCTCGGCCTTCATTCTGATGAAGATGAAGGAAGACGCCGAAGCCTATCTCGGTGAAACCGTTACCCAAGCCGTCATCACGGTTCCGGCCTACTTCAACGACGCCCAGCGTCAGGCCACCAAGGACGCCGGCAAGATCGCCGGTCTGGAAGTGCTGCGCATCATTAACGAGCCGACCGCGGCCGCTCTGGCCTACGGCCTCGACAAGAACGACGGCAAGAAGATCGCGGTTTACGATCTCGGCGGCGGCACGTTCGACGTCTCGGTTCTGGAAATCGGCGACGGCGTGTTTGAAGTGAAGTCGACCAACGGCGACACCTTCCTCGGCGGTGAAGACTTCGACATGCGCGTCGTGGATTACCTCGCCGACGAGTTCAAGAAGGAAAACGGCGTCGATCTGCGTTCCGACAAGCTGGCCCTGCAACGCCTTAAGGAAGAGGCTGAAAAGGCCAAGAAGGAACTGTCGACCGTCGCGCAATACGACCTGAACCTGCCGTTTATCTCGATGAACGCTTCGGGCCCGCTGCACCTGAACCTCAAGCTGACCCGCGCCAAGCTGGAAAGCCTCGTGGAAGACCTGATCGCCAAGACCATCGGGCCTTGCCAGCAGGCGCTGAAAGACGCCGGCCTCAAGGCCTCGGATATCGATGAAGTCATCCTGGTCGGCGGCATGACCCGCATGCCCAAGGTGGTCGACGCTGTGAAGACCTTCTTCGGCCGCGAACCCCACAAGGGCGTCAACCCGGACGAAGTCGTGGCACTCGGCGCCGCCATTCAGGCCGGCGTGCTGCAAGGCGACGTCAAGGACGTGCTGCTGCTCGACGTAACCCCGCTGACGCTGGGCATCGAAACGCTGGGTGGCGTGTTCACCCCGCTGATCGAGCGCAACACCACGATCCCGACCAAGAAGTCGCAGACCTTCTCGACCGCCGACGACAACCAGTCGGCCGTGACGATCCGCGTCTTCCAGGGCGAGCGCCCGATGGCCGCCGATAACAAGACCCTGGGCCAGTTCGACCTGGTTGGCATCCCGCCCGCACCGCGCGGCGTGCCGCAGATCGAAGTGACCTTCGACATCGACGCCAACGGTATCGTCAACGTCCACGCCAAGGACAAGGCGACCAACAAAGAGCACTCGATCCGCATTCAGGCCAATGGCGGCCTGTCGGATGCCGATATCGAGGAAATGATCAAGACCGCCGAAGCCAACAAGGGCGAAGACGAGAAGCGTAAGCAGCTCATCGAAGCCCGTAATCAGGCCGACGCCCTGATCCACTCGACCGAAAAGGCGCTGAAAGACTTTGGCGCCAAGGTGGGTGCGGAAGACAAGACGGCGATCGAGACGGCGCTGGCCGATCTCAAGACCGCCAAGGACGGCGAAGACGCTGACGACATCAAGGCGAAGCACCAGACCCTGCTGACCGCCTCGATGAAGCTCGGTGAAGCCATGTACGCCCAGCAGGGCGAAGAGGGCGGCGAAGAGTCGACTGGCACGGCTGAAGACGACGGGGTGGTCGATGCCGACTTCGAAGAAGTCGACGGCGACGACCACAAGCGGGGCTAAGACCCTGTATGCGCGCGCCATGGCCATCTGGTGATCACATGGCGCCGCGCCTCACGGACGAAGAGGCGGCAAGGTTTGACTCCTTGCCGCCTTTCGGCCACAAAACCTTCCTGACATTGACAGATGAGGCCGCCACGCCGCGAGAGCGATGCGTTATGGGCCTGCCATCGGGGCGAGTTGTATGAGCAAGCGTGACTATTACGAAGTGCTGGGCGTTGAGCGCACGGTCGATGAGGTGATCCTCAAATCGGCTTTCCGCAAGAAGGCCATGGAGCACCATCCCGATCGCAATCAGGGCGACAGCGGGGCCGAAGCGCGTTTCAAGGAAGTCAATGAAGCCTACAGCGTGCTGTCGGACGCCCAGAAGCGCGCCGCTTATGATCGCTTTGGCCACGAGGGCGTAAACGGCCAGCAAGGCGGCTTTGGCGGTGGATTCGGCGGCGGGGCGCAAGGCTTCTCGAACGTCGAGGACATCTTCTCTGAAATGTTCGGCGATATCTTCGGCCAGCAGCAGCGCCGTGGGCCGCAAGGCGCGCAGCGCGGGCCCGATGTCCGTGCCGATTACGAAATCACGCTGGAGCAGGCCTATAAGGGCGCAGATGTCGAGCTCGATATCCCCACCACCATGACCTGCGAAGTCTGCCATGGCTCGGGCGCCAAGCCCGGCACAAAGCCCGTCACCTGCTCGACCTGCGGCGGTCAGGGCCGTGTGCGCGCCTCGAACGGCTTCTTCGCCGTGGAGCGCACCTGCCCGACCTGTAACGGCCAGGGCCAGATGATCAAGGACCCCTGCACCAACTGTAATGGTCATGGTCAGGTGCGTCAGAACAAGACCCTCAAGGTCCGCATCCCGGCCGGCGTCGATGACGGCGCGCGCATCCTGCTCAAGGGTGAGGGTCAGGCCGGCCATAAGGGCGGCCCCAAGGGCGACCTCTATATCTTCCTCACCGTGGCCGATCACGAGATCTTCGAGCGCGATGGCGCCGATCTGCATTGCTCGATCCCGGTGCCGATGACCAAGGCCATTCTAGGTGGTGAGCTCGAAGTGCCCTGCCTGATGGGCGGCGAAAACTGCGATGGCCAGTGCAAGCTGCAGATCGCGGTGCCTGAAGGCGCCCAGACCGGCCATAAAGTCAAGCTCAAGGGCCGCGGCATGCCGGTGCTCAATTCCAAGCACAAGGGCGACCTGATCGTTGAGCTGTTCATCGAGACGCCAAAGCACCTGACGGCCCGCCAGAAGGAGCTGATGAAGGAATTCGCCACCCTGGCCGAGGAGCAGTCCTATGCCCAGTCGCAAGGCTTTATGCATAAGGCCAAGCGTTTCTGGGAAGATATCACCGGCGCCAACGCCTAGGGGCAAGCCCCTAGGACCGGAATCGCGGTAAGGTTTGGAAGTCCCGTCGGTGTTCAACTGGCGGGATTTTCTATTTTATACCTCCCTGGCGACGCCGCTGTCTTTTCTCGATGGCGTGAACTGTCTTTACTTCCCCTCTCCCCTCTCCCCTCTCCCCTCACACGAGGAGAGAGGACGACAGGCAAGGCGAGGCCGCAGAATGTCGGGTGAGGGGCTTATGTCAACTTGCGAAAGCGCCCCTCACCCGGTCGCCTTCGTTTCACTCGGCTCCCGTCCTCTCCCATAGTCATGGGGAGAGGGGAAGATTAAGAGCATTTCGCTAGGGCCTTGGTTAGCAACTCGGCGGTTGACCTCACGCAGCCTTATGCCTATTCGGGAAAGACCTCCTTCACGCACAAGGCCTGCTCATGTCCGCGACTACACGTTTTGCCATCAATGGCGCCAAAGGCCGTATGGGTCAGGCCGTCGGGCGTGTGCTGGAAGAAACCGGACAGACCATATCGGCGCGTTTCGAGCAGGGCGACATGTTCGATCTCACCCGCTCGGACGTGGTGATCGATTTCTCGACGCCGGAAGCGTCACTGGCGCTGTGCGAGGCCTGCGCCAGCGAGGGCCTCAGCCGTCCGCGCCCCATCGTGCAGGTCATCGGTTCGACCGGGTTCACGCCGGAGCAGCAGGATCGGCTGGCGCTCTATGCCGACGAGGTGGTGATTATCCAGTCGGGTAATTTCTCGCTCGGCGTCAATCTGATGATCGGCCTGCTCAAACAGGCCAGCGCCCGCCTGAACGCCAAAGACTGGGACATCGAAATCCTCGAAGGCCACCACAAGCGCAAGGTCGATGCACCTTCGGGCACGGCCCTGATGCTCGGCGAGGCCACGGCCTACGGGCGCGGCGTCAATCTGAAGGACGTCAAGGTGGCGGCGCGCGATGGCATCACCGGTGCGCGCAAGGACGGCGATATCGGTTTCTCGGTCATTCGTGGCGGCGGCATTGTCGGGGAGCACTCCGTGCTGTTCGCCTCGGAAGACGAGATCATCACCTTCTCGCACAGCGCCCGCGACCGCACGCTGTTCGCGCGCGGCGCGGTGCAGGCCGCCCAGTGGGGCCGCAAGCAAAAGCCCGGCATTTACGATATGCAGGATGTGCTTGGGTTTTAAGCCTGAAGCCGCAGAATGTCAGGTGAGGGAAACTATTTAAGAGCCACCACTGATATGGCCGGTCACACCGGTTTATGGCCATTTGGCCTGGGCAGGGCCAGCGAAAGGGTCAGCTTGATCAGGCCCATAGCGCGGATCACCACATAGCTGAGTGCGAACAGCATCACCAACTGCATTTCGACCTCAAGCTGGCTAAGATCGGGCCAGATCGCCTGATAACCCAGCGCCATCGGCAAAAGCGCGGTCACGATGACGGCCGGTATCAGTGCCAAGAACGCCAGAAGAAACGCGGAGCTTCGCCGGGGCTGGATCATGCCAAGAACCAGGCTGATGAGGAGCACAGGAACCGGATTGAGGCCAATCATCGCCGCTTGGCCCGCATCCCACATCGCCCAGAGAAACTGTGTAAAATCACCCATCGGTGTCACCTTTGCAAAAGGATCGTTCAGCTCGGTTCCATTAAAGGCTTGAAGTCTGAACCTCTTTTGAGGTTTCGGTTCACGTCCGGTTCAGGCGTGGTCATTCCGTGTACGTATGATGATACGGTGCAGCGCTTCGCGTTTCTTGCAAAGTGGAAATGTGTCTCTACGGGATCACAGATGTGTGTTTTCAGGCGAGTTGCGCTCGCCTGATGCGGGAATTACCTCCCGGTAGAGCCGAAGCCGCCTTCGCCGCGCGCCGTGGTTTCCAAGGCGTCCGGTGTTTCCCACACGATGCGGGCGTGTTGCGCCACGATCATCTGGGCGATGCGGTCGCCGCGACGGATGACGAAATCTTCCGTACTGAGATTGACCAGAATGACGCCGACCTCGCCGCGATAATCGCTGTCGATGGTGCCGGGTGAATTGAGGCAGGTGATGCCGAACTTCAGCGCCAGACCCGAACGCGGCCGGACCTGCACCTCATAGCCCTGCGGCACCGACATCTTCAGCCCGGTCGGCACAAGCGCGCGGCCCATCGGCTTCAGCGTGATTTCGTCGCCTTCGGGGATAGCGGCGCGCAGGTCTAGACCGGCCGAGCCTTCGGTTTCATAGGCGGGCAGGGCGAGGCCGACGGCGTGCGGGAGTTGGAGAACGTGGGCGGTAACGGTCATGAGATGCGCTTTTGAATATAGGAGCTGAGGAAATCGGCGATATCGGCCTTGGTCTGGCCGGCGATCGGGGTGAATCCGTCGAGATCGACGAGGGTGGCGGCGTTGCTGTTGCTGCCAAACACGCCGGTGGAGACGTCATTGGCCACGATGGCGTCGCAGCCCTTGGAAGCCAGCTTGGCCTTGGCATAGTCTTCCAGCTTCTGCGTTTCGGCGGCGAAACCGATGACAAGACGCGGGCGCAGATCGAGATGCTTCGACACGGCTTCGAGGATGTCGGGGTTCTTGACGAAGGTGATCGATAGTTCGTTGTCGGTGGTCTTCTTCTGCTTTTCCGCGGCTATATCCTTGGCGCGCCAGTCGGCCACCGCCGCCACCCCTACGAACACATCACACGGAAGCTGGGCGTGGACGACGTCGAACATGTCCTGCGCCGTCTCGACATCTAGGCGCGTCACACCGACCGGCGTCGGCAGCGCCACAGGCCCGGAGATCAGGGTGACGTCGGCGCCATCGCGCGCCAGTTTTTCGGCGATGGCATAGCCCTGCTTGCCGGAGGAACGATTGGTCAGGCCGCGAACCGGATCGAGCGGCTCAAAGGTTGGGCCGGCGGTGATGACCACCTTCTTGCCGGCCAAAGGCCCATCAACCCCGCCGGTGATATGGAACTCGATGGCGGCCAGGATCGCTTCCGGTTCGCTCATGCGGCCAAGGCCAAATTCGCCGCACGCCATGTCGCCTTCGTCGGGGCCTGTGAAGAGGACGCCGTCACCTTTGAGGGTGGTCACATTACGCTGGGTGGCGGCGTGGTGCCACATGCGCACATTCATGGCCGGGGCCAGCAGGACGCGCTTGTCGGTGGCGAGCAGAAGCGTCGAGGCCAGATCGCTGGCGAGGCCTTGCGCCTGCTTGGCCATCATGTCGGCGGTGGCGGGCGCCACAACGACGAGATCGGCCTGACGCGACAGCATGATATGGCCCATCTCCGTCTCGTCGGTGAGATCGAACAGGTCGGTATAAACCTTGTCACCGGAAAGGGCGGCGGCGGTCAGGGGCGTGATAAATTCGTGCGCCGCCTTGGTCAGGACGACGCGCACATTGAGACCGGCCTTCTTGATCAGGCGGATCAGTTCGAGCGATTTATAGGCCGCGATGCCCCCGCCGATGATCAAGAGTATCCGTTTGGTGTCGGCCATGCCGTTCCCTTTCGCAATTGCGCCGCTTGTGCCATAGGTAAGCCGCGCGAAGCAAGGGGACAAGGTGTGCGGGGGATAAGACTTTTACTCGGTTTGCTGGGATTTATCGGGCTGGTGGCCTGCGATGCCGGGCCGTCGGCGGTTTTGCCGGATCGCGCCGGCAAGGCGCCGGCCGAGCAGGTGCAGCCGGGTAAAAAGCCGGTCTGGGCGGGCGCCGATAAGCCGGTTGAGCAGGCTTCGATGCCGATGGTCGATGATCCGGCGCCGGTGGCGGGCGCGGCCCTGCCGATCGCCGCGGATCGCGCCCGGATCACGGACAGCCACTATGGCGACTGGCCATTATGGTCGAAGAACCGCAAATATTCGGCCGATGAAAACGCTCACTATCATTTCGAGAAGCATGATCCGGAATTTAGCGCCAAGTCCTATCCGGACTATATGGCTATGGTGCACGGCTTCATCCATAGCCCGCCGTTGGGCACCCAGACGCTTAGGCGCAGCAATGGCGATACACTGTTTTACGATCCGAAGGGCAATGTCTTTGCGATGATGACGAAGCAGGGTGCGCCGCGCACTATGTTCAGGCCGGATAACGGCGCGGCCTATTGGCAGAAGCAGAAACAGATCGAAAGCGAACGCCGGACGCCAAGGCGTGACGGGTATAGCGAGTGATCACCGCACGGCCAGCCAGATGAGTACCGCCAGCGAGATCACCGAGACGACCAAGGCGATCAGGCCGAAGGTGCGTCCCTGCGCGGCCACCACTTTCAGCGCCGCCAGTTCCACGGCCTGGCGGTTGGCGGGGGCATTATACTCATCATCATCGGTTCGCAGGCGGCTGATCAGCTTTTCAACGATACGGCGGGTCTGGACCACCGGCGACAGTTCGCGCGAAATCCAGTCCTTGACCACCGGACGGGCGGCTTCCCACAGATCGTGTTCGGGATAGATGCGGCGCGCCACGCCCTCGACCGACACCATGGTCTTTTGCAGCAGCACCAGTTCGGGGCGCAGGTGCATATCAAACTGCGCCGTGATCTCGAATAACTGGGTCAGCAGGCGGCCCATGGAAACTTCGGTGGCCTTCTGGCCCAGCACCGGCTCACCGACGGCGCGCAGGGCCTGGGCGAAACTATCGACATTATGGTGGCGCGGCACATAACCGGCCTCGAAATGGACCTCGGCGACGCGCTTGTAGTCGCGGCGCAGGAATCCCCACAGCATTTCCGCCAGATAGCGACGCTCCTTGGGGCGCAGACGGCCAATGATGCCGAAATCGATGGCGGTGATCTGCGCCGGCGCGCTGACGAACAGATTGCCTTCGTGCAGATCGGCGTGGAAGGCGCCGTGATCGAGCGCCTGGCTGAGAAAGGCACGGATCAGATTGTCGGCCAGTTCCTTGTGGGCGAGGCCGGGCAGGGTCAGGGCTTCGGGGCGGCTGAGCGGCGTGCCCTGCGCCCACTCGGTGACCAGAACGCGGCGCGACACCTGATGCCACACCACCTTCGGCGCACGCATCCAGGGCTCGGTATTGATGATCTTGCCGATCTCGTCGCAGGCCGAAGCTTCGAGGCGCAGGTCGAGTTCGAGCAGCAGCGACTGCGCCACGGTATCGACGAAAGCGACCGGCTCCAGCCGGCGCGTCGAGGGGAAGAAGAAGACGACCATGCTGGCGGCCAGCACCATCATGTCGATGTCGGAGGCGATGACCGTCTCGATATCGGGGCGCAGGATTTTGACCGCGACCTTGCGGCCATCGAGCAGGATCGCTTCGTGCGCCTGGGCGATAGAGGCCGAGCCCAGCACATCGCCGAAATGGCTGAAAATGGCGTCGACCGGCTTGCCGAGCGATTCGACCACGCTGGCCTCGGCCACCGATTGCGGGAAGGCGGGCAGGTTGTCCTTCAGGTGGGCCAGGTCGATGATGAACTGCTGGCCGAAGATGTCGCCGCGCGTCGAAAGCACCTGGCCGAGCTTGATAAAGGCGGGCCCCAACTGCTGCAGGGCGATGGCGTAGCGCTCACCGGGGCGAAGGTTGGTTTTCCTGGCGAACATGCCGCGCAAAAGACCGGCGAAGGCGCGCGGTACCGGCGGCAGCAGGTGCGCCGTTTCTTTCGGCAACAGGGCGTCGTAACGCAACAGGACAAGACCCGTGCGGAACATACGCAGCCATGAGTTCAGACCCGACAAGCTGTTATGCCCAGCCTTCATGCAGGGCGCAGACCCCGCCGGAGAAGTTGGTATAGCGGGTGGCGCGGAAACCGGCCTTGTCCATCATGCCCTTGAAGGTGTCCTGATCGGGGAAGCGCTGGATCGACTCGACGAGGTACTGGTAGCTGTCGCGGTCCTTCGCCACCAGTTCGCCCATAAAGGGGATGACCTTGAACGAATAGGTTTCGTAGATTTTCGAGATCACCGACGAGGTCGGGTGCGAGAATTCGAGGCAGAAGAAGCGGCCGCCCGGCTTGAGCACGCGTTTGGCTTCGTTGAGCGCGACCTGCACATCGGCGACGTTACGGATGCCGAACGAGATGATGTAGGCGTCGATCGTGTTGTCATCGATGGCCAGGTTCATGGCGTCACCGACCGACCACGAGATTTCCGGCTCATCGAGATGTTGCTTCGCCGACTTTTCACGGCCGGCCATGATCATGGCCTCGTTATAGTCGATGATGCGGATCTCGGAGTCCTTCGCCGCATAGCCGCGTGACTGACGGCGGGCCTTGGCGGCGCGCGCCAGCTTGGCGAGGCGGCGGGCGATATCGCCGGTCCCGCCGGCGCAATCGATGATGACTTCACCCGGCTGCGGATTGAGGCGGGCGCAGGCCGCGTCCTTCCACAGGTGATGAACCCCGCCCGACATGACGTCGTTCATCAGGTCGTAGTTCGAGGCGACATTTTTGAAAACATCATGGACCATCTCCACCTTTTCGCGGGCGTCGACATCCTTGAAACCAAAGGGGGAGGTGGCGTGTTGGGTCATGACGGGCTTTGTAGCCCGAAAAGGATAAATTTGCGAAGGGGAAAAGTGGTTAAATGTACGGTACGAAAGCGGCAAATCGTCGCTTTCAGGCCGGAACCGCATAGAGTCGCGAAAGAAACGCTTTCAGGCCATCGCGCAGGCGCTGCCAGTCAGCCTCTGATTGCAGGGGCAGGCCGGAAAAGCCGCCCGAAACGCTTGAGGACAGGACCATCTGATGAATGATGGCAACGACCGAGGCATTGATCAGGGCGTAGTCGGCGCCCGGGGGCGGAATGGCGTCGCCACGTGCCCGCTTCATCCACAGGAACATCGCCTTGCCGCGCGCCTCGGCCAGCGGCTTGACCTGTTCGGCGGGGGCGGAGAGTTCCCACAGCAGAATTTTCTGCATCAACGGGCTGGCGCGAAGGGCCAGCAAATAGACATCGGCGAAGCGGATCATCTTTTCGGTGTAGGTTTCGTCCTGTGAAGAGGTCCCGTTGTCAGTCGCCGCCCCGATCCACTGCGCCACATCCTGACCTATGGCCTCCAGCAACCCTTCAAGCCCATCGAAATAGCGATAGATAAGCTGTTTGTCGCAACCTGCCTGACGGGCTACCGCATTGATACCGAATACCTGAAAGCCTTGCTCGGCAAGAGTTGTCTTGGCGGCTTTCAACAGCGCTGCGCGCGTCGCTTCACGGTTTCTGGGGCGGGTCATGGAGCCATTTAAGCAGATTTTCACGCAGAGAAAAAGCGCTTAAGTCACCGGCTGGTGATTTAATGCTTGAGGCCTGTGGATTGTTTTGCTATTTGCATGTCACCAATCAGTGACAATGGAAAAAATCATGTCGATATCGAGCAAATTAACGGGTGTTGCGGCCATCAGTCTCGCCGTTGTGTTCAATCTGCCGTATGGTTATCTGGCGCAAAATTTCGGCTATCCGGATATCCTGCGTCAACCCTCCGGCGAGGTGCTGGCGGCCTTCGCGGCCGGTGGCCAGGGCCTGATCTGGGCGTGGTATGTGTTCGGCCTGTCGGTGCTGGCTTTCGTGCCCCTGGCGATCGCGCTCTCCCTGACTCCTGATCGCCTCAGGCGGTCTGCGGCGGTCGCGGTCGGCGCGGCGCTGGCCGGAGCGCTGGCGGGGCTGGTGCAGGGCATGGGGCTGTTGCGCTGGGTGTTTGTGGTGCCGATTCTGGCGCAGGATCCGCAGAGCGTCATTGCGCAGCACCAGTTCGACCTGATGAACGCCTATGCCGGTGTCACCGTTGGTGAGCATATGGGACAGATTTTCACCGGCCTGTTCGTCGGTTTGGTCGCCGTTCTGCAATGGCAGGAGCGCAAGCATTGGGTGGCCACTATCGGTGGCCTGACGACGGCGCTGATGCTCGCCGGATCAGGCGGCGGACTGGTTCTGGCCCTCGGTCGTTCGGATGAATTGTTCTCACTGTTTTCGATCACCGCCTATCTGGCGCTGACGCTCTGGCTGATCGTGACGGGTCTGGGTCTGGTTGTGGCTAAGCGTTCCCCCAACCGGAACCGGTCATCTACGCCCGGCGCCGTTACGTACGGATGAAGGGGCCTCGCCTTTCACATCTTGCCGTCGGCCTTGTCGGCGACGCGGCGGAACGGCCCCTTGTAGTTCGGATTGTTCCGGCGGCGGCGGTCGGGGCCGACATAGTTGGCCGATTTCACCCAGCCGCGCTCGTTTTTGATCACGCTGCGCATCCGGTCGATCAGAGCGCGCGCGGTCAGGGGTTTGGCCACGAACTCGTTGACGCCGGCGTCGCGCGCCTCTATCACGCGGCGGCGGTCGGTGTGGCCGGTCATCATGATGATGGGGACGTAGGGGTTGGGGCTGTCGGTGCCGCGGCGCACCAGCTTGGTGAATTCAATGCCGTCGAGCTGTTCCATCATCAGGTCTAGGATGATGACGTCGGGACGCCAGTCGCGCACGATTTCCAGCGCATCAATACCATCGGAGGCTTCACGAATCTGGGTGATGCCTATCGACCGCAGCATGGTGCCGACAATCACCCGCATGTAGTGGTTGTCGTCAACCACGAGCACCATTACGCGTGCAAATTGGCTCAAGGCTCATACTCTCCAGCGGGCATGGCTTACCAGTATGCGGAATTGAATATGGATATCGCCCCCGCCGGTAAACATCTCTGATGCAGAATCACTATCCTTATTTGTGCAATTCACAAAACTAAAGATTGATCTTTGCCGCAATCTGCTCTTGATTCGCCTGCGACAAATACGAGCAGGGTAGAGATACCCAAGAGCAGGCGGGGAATAATTTCCATGATCGACTGGCACAACCGGACCCTTATCGCGGGCGCCGCGGCGGTATTGATTGCCGGTTTCGGCATCGGCTTCCTCACCGATCATGCACTCAGCAGCAATGCCAAACACAAGGCCGAGGCGGCGGCCTCCGGCGAGGTCGGCAAGCCGGCCACCGGCCTGTTTGGCAAGCTGCGCGATAAAAACGCCCCGCGCGCCGGCGATGCGCGCCCGGCCGGGTTTGCCGTCTGGCACCAGAACCTCGACACCAGCGGCCCGTCGCCCAAGGCCTGCGTCGAATTCTCCAAGCCGCTCGATCCGGCCAAGCCCTATGGCGACTATGTCGTTGTCTCGCCCGCCCTGCCCAATGCGCCGGCCGTTTCGGTGAAGGACGCCACCCTGTGCGTTTCCGGTCTCGATTTCGTCGATCGCCGCATCACCCTGCTCAAAGGCCTGCCCGGCAAGGGCAATGACGAACTGAAAGCCAATGCCGATCTCGATTTCAGCTTCGGTGAGAAGCCGCCCTATGTCGGCTTCGCCGGCAATGGTGTCATCCTGCCGCGTGAGGAAGCCGATGGCGTGGCGGTCGAAACCGTCAATGTGTCGGCCCTGGCGTTCGAGGTCTGGCATGTATCTGACCGCAACCTGGTGAGAAAGTCGGTCTCCGCGCCCGATCCGGTGGCCGAGGGCGAATATGATTATGCCTATGGTGACGATGCCGCCGACGATATCGGCGTCAAGATCTGGACCGGCAAGGTGGCGGTGAAGACCGGCAATGGCGAACGCGTCACGACCGTGTTTCCGCTCGGTGCGGTGTTGAAAACACTGAAGGCCGGCGCCTATGTCATCAAGGTGCGCGACGCTTCGGGTGGCCGCGACAAGAAGAGCGATGATGAGCCGGCGCAGGCCCGTCGCTGGGTGCTCTATACCGACATGGCCCTGACCACCTACAAGGGGCAAAATGGGCTTGATGTCGTGGTACGCTCGCTGAAAACGGCCAAGCCGCTGTCGGGCGTCAAGGTCGATCTCGTGGCTACCAATGGCGATACTTTGGGCGAAGTGCGCTCCGGCGCCGATGGCCGCGCCAGCTTCAACGGCGCGTTGCTCAAGGGCAAGGACGCCCTGACGCCCAAGATGATCATGGCCTATGGCGGCGCCGATGATTTCACCGCCGTCGATCTCGACCGTTCGCCGATGGACCTGACCTCGCATGGCGTCGGCGGCCGCAGCGAAGCGGGCGAAACCGGCACCGGCCGCGCTAACGCCACCGGCGTCGATTCCTACATGTATAGCGACCGCGGCATCTATCGCCCCGGCGAAACCGTCCGCCTCGTCGCCATGGTGCGCGATCCGGAAGGCAAGGCGATCAAGGACCGCAAGGGCTTCATCGTCGTCACCCGGCCTTCGGGCGTGGAAGCTTTCCGTTTCAGCTTCGAGAAGACGCCGCTCGGCTTTGCCAGCGTCAATGTCAACCTGCCGAAATCGGCGCCGCGCGGCCAGTGGGCAGCGCGTGTCGAACTGGTCGGTATGGACGAAGCGGCGGGCTCGACCAGCTTCGCGGTCGAGGATTTCGCGCCGCAGCGTCTGGGCGTTGATATCAAGGCCGACGCCACCAAGCCTTTGCTCTCAGCCGGCGAAACCCGTCCAGTGACCGTGGCGGCGCGCTATCTCTATGGCGCCATCGGTTCCGGCCTGCAGGTGACCGGCGAGGCGCGCATCCGCGCTGACGGCAACCCGTTCCCGAAATTCACCGATTACAGCTTCGGTGACGAAACCAAGCCCTACGAAGAGAAATATGTCGATCTGCCGGCCACCACGACCGATGGCCAGGGCAATGCCCTCTTCCCGTTCGATGCGGCGCTGGCGGGCGATACGACTGAACCTTTGACCGTGCTCCTGACCGCGTCGGTCTTTGAGCCCGGCGGCCGGCCGGTGCGCGAAAGCCAGACCCTGCGTATCAAGACCGCGCCGCTCTATCTCGGCGTCAAGGTCGATCAGAAGGACGGTTCGTGGAAGGATGCCCCGCGCATGGCCTTCAACATCATCGGCCTGACACCGCAGGGCGACAAGCGCGCCGTCAAGGGCGCCACCGTCAAGCTGATCTCGGAAATCTGGGATTACGACTGGTATATTTCCGACGGCAAATGGAACTGGCGCTCGACCCACCGCGACGTGGTGGTCTCGACCAAGGCCTATGATCTCAACGCCAATACCGGCGCGTCGTTTGAGCGCAATCTCGACTGGGGCGATTACCGCCTTGAGGTCGAGGTGCCGGGACAGGCCAAGACGGTCACGCGCTTCTCGTCGGGCTGGGGCTCGACGCAGAAGGGCACGGATGCGCCCGATTTCGTCCGCATCACCACGGGCAACAAGAGCTATAATCAGGGCGATACGGTCGAGGTGACGCTGAAGGGCCCCTATAAGGGCGAGGCGCAGATCGCCGTCGCCACCGATCACCTGATCGATCTCAAGACGGTCTCGATCGGCGAAAACGGCACCACAGTGCGGCTGAAAACCTCAGCCGCCTGGGGTGGCGGAGCCTATGTCATGGTCAGCGTCATGCAGCCGCGTGATCCGGTGACGGCCTCCAAGCCGCGCCGCGCCATCGGGCTCGTCTATGTGCCGCTCGATCCGAAATCGCGCAAGCTCGGCCTCAAGGTGCTGGCCAGCGATCAGCCGCAACGCCCGCAAACCGACAAAAACGGCCGCAACTTCATTGACGTGCCGGTTCAGGTCTCCGGTGTGAAGCTGGGCGATCGCGCCCGCGTCAGCATCGCCGTGGTCGATCAGGGCATCCTCAACCTGACCAAGTTCAAGTCGCCCGATCCGGTCGGCTGGTATTTCGGCAAGCGCGCGCTCGGCGTCGATTATAACGACGATTACGGCCGCCTGCTCGATCCGAACCTGGGCGCCGCCGCCCCCACCTATGGCGGTGATCAGTTGGGTGGCGAAGGCTTGACCACGACGCCGATCCGCACCATCGCCCTGTGGTCGGGCGTGGTCCAGACTGGCCTTGACGGCAAGGCCTATGTCCGCCTGCCGATCGAGAAGTTCAACGGCGAACTGCGCGTCATGGCCGTGGCCTGGACCGACGATGCCGTCGGCTCGGTCGACAGCCGCATGATCATCCGCGAGCCGGTGGTGGTCGATCTCGCCCTGCCGCGCTTCCTGGCGCCGGGCGACAAGGCCTTCGCCACGCTGGAACTCGACAATACCGACGGCAAGCCGGGCCTCTACACGGCCATCGTCAAGGGCCTGCAAGGTCTGGTCGTGGCGTTCGAGAAGGCGTTCAACCTCGACAAGGGCCAGCGCGTCATCGAATCCATCGCCATCAATGCGCCGAACCGCACCGGTGTCTCGTCTGTGCAGATCGGGCTGAACGGGCAGGGCTACGCCTTCAACGACAGCTTCAATCTCCAGACCCGCAACGGCTGGGGACCGCAGACCCGTGTCGCCACGGCATCGCAGGCGGTCAATACGGTGTGGACGCCGCCGGCCGATCTGCTGGCCGGTCTGCAACCCGGATCGGCCACGGTCGAGGTGTCGTATTCGCCCTTCCGCAATATCGATCCCGCGCCTCTGGCGGCCAACCTCGCCAAGTATCCTTACGGCTGCACCGAGCAGGTGACCTCGGCGGCGATGCCGTGGCTGTTCGTCTCGGAATTGCTGGTCGGCAAGACGGCGGCGAAACCTGGCAATGCGGCGCTGAAAGTGGCGGTCGACAAGATCCTCGATCGTCAGTCGGAAGACGGCGCCTTTGGTCTGTGGCGTCCGGGTGATGGCAATGCCGATGGCTTTATCGGCGCCTATGCCACCGACTTCCTGCTCGAAGCCAAGGCGCGCGGCGTCTATGTGCCGCAGGAGGCCATCGACAAGTCGCTGAACGCCATGCGTCAGATGGCGCGTCCCGATGGCTATGCCAATGTCAATTATCGCCTGAGCGTGCCGTCGAGCTGGAACTGGTTCGGCGTCTCCGGCGAGAAGCTGACCAAGCAGATGCGGTCACGCGCCTCGGCCTATTCGCTCTATGTGCTGGCCAAGGCGCATAGCGGTGATTTGGCCCGCCTGCGCTGGTATCACGATGTCCAGTTCAAGGAAGAACAGTCGCCGCTGGCCCGGGCTCAGGTGGCCGCCGGTCTGGCCATGATGGGTGATCGCGCCCGCGCACGCCAGAGCTTCCGCGAAGCTATCAAGTCGCTGGGTTATACCGATCCGAACGACTGGTATCAGACGCCCTTGCGCGATCTGGCCGGTGTCATTGCGCTGGCCTATGAGGCCGGTGAGGACGACATCGCCCGTTCGCTGACCGCGCGTCTGGAAAACGCCATGAAGAGCCCGTCGCAGATGAACACCATCGAGAGCGCCTATGTGCTCAAGGCGGCGTCCTACATGCTGAAAGCGACCGGTCCGGTGAAGATCCAGCCGCAGGGCGTCAAGGCCCTGCCGGGTGGTCTCAATGTCCAGCGCTTTGGTATCGGCGCGCTGGCCTCGGCTCAGCTGAAAAACACCGGCGCCGGCGCGATCTGGCGCACGGTCACGGTGATCGGCACGCCGCTGTCCGCACCGGGTGCGGAGAGCCATGGCATCAGTCTGGTCAAGACCTATTACGCGCTTGACGGGTCGCGCCTTGATCCCTCGAACATCACTCAGGGTCAGAAGATTCTGGTGGTGATCGCCGGCCGTTCGGACCGCGCCGAGTTGCGGCCCATCGTGGTCGATGACGCCTTGCCGGCGGGCTTCGAGATCGAATCGACGCTCACCAACGAGGACGCGCAAAACGGACCCTTCCGCTTTGTCGGGGAACTGACGGCGCTGAAGGTCTCGGAGGCGCGCGATGATCGCTTTATCGCCGCGCTCGACGTGTCGTCGTCGAACAGCTTCACCCTGGCCTATATCGCGCGGGCGGTGACGCAAGGCGACTTCTACCTGCCGGGTGCTGAGGCCAAGGACTTCTACCGTCCGGAAACCTTTGGCCGCACAGCCGGCGGCCGCACGGTGATTTCAGCACGTTAAGCAGGGGCTCAGCCCCTGCACCCATAACTCGACAGTGCGTGTCGTAGCCTTAATAAACCCTCTCCCCGTAAGCGGGGCGAGGGGGAAGATTGTTGCTTTGTTCAGGCTTAAACTTTTCAATCCCGAAACCCTGATCCCGCCGCTGGTCAAAACCCTGATCGGCGTGCTGGGGTTTCAGTGCGTCATCGCCGCCGTCAACCTGATCTTTCCGCCGGATATGTCACGCGCTCAAACCGCCTCCGCCGTGGCGCTGGACCGCAACGGCGCCTGGCTGCGCGCCCTGCCGGTCGATAACGGCCGCTGGCGTATCCGCGCCGATCTCAAGCGCACCGACCCGACCTTTGTGCGCAACCTGCTCAAGGTCGAGGACGAGCGTTTCTATCTCCACCCCGGCGTCGATGCGACCTCGATCCTGCGGGCGCTTCTGTCCAATCTGCACGCCGGCAATATCGTTTCCGGCGGCTCGACCATCACCATGCAGACGGCGCGCCTGCTCAATCCGCACCCGCGCAACTATGGCAACAAGCTGATCGAAGCCTTGCGCGCCGTGCAGCTTGAAATGCGCTATTCCAAGCGCGAAATCCTGGCGCTCTATCTGACGCTCGCCCCCTATGGCGGCAATCTCGAAGGAGTGCGCGCCGCCTCGCTCTCCTATTTCGGCCACGAACCGGAAAGCCTGACACTTGGCGAACAGGCCCTGCTCATCTCGCTGCCGCAGGCACCCGAAGCGCGCCGACCGGATCGCCGTCCGGAGAACGCGCTGAAGGCGCGCAACCTGATCCTGACGCGCATGGCGGCGCAGAACATCATCGGTTCCTCGCAGGCCCATGAGGCGATGAACGAGCCGATGGTGACGTCTCGCTTCGTCTTTCCGGCGCTGGCCTGGCATACGGCGGGGCGTCTGGCGCGCAACGTCAAAGGCTTGCAGGCGACGGTGGTAACGACGATCGACGCCAATCTGCAAACGCGGCTGGAGGCCATGGCAGCGGCCACGGCGAAAGAGCAGGGCCCCAATTCCTCGGTCGCCATTCTGGTGATCGACATCAAGACGCGTGGCGTGCGCGCCAGTGTCGGTGGCGGCGGACTGGATCGGCCGGGTGGCTGGATGGACATGACGCGCGCCATCCGGTCGCCGGGATCGGCGCTCAAGCCCTTCATCTACGGTTTCGCCTTTGAGGATGGCGTGGTGGCGCCCGATACCCGCCTGATGGATTCGCCGACGCGCTTTGGCGATTATCAGCCGGAGGATTTCGACCGCGTGTTCCATGGCGAGGTGTCGGTCAAGGAAGCCCTGATCAACTCGCTCAATGTTCCGGCGGTGGCGGTGCTCAATCGCATCGGGCCTGAGGCTTTTCAGGGCCGCATCGAATTGGTCGGGGTGCCGCTGGTGGTGCCGAAATCGGGGCTCAAACAATCCGGTCTGGCGCTGGCGCTCGGTGGCGAAGGCATCCGCATCAGCGATCTGGCCCTCCTCTATGCAGCCCTTGGCGATCACGGTCTGGCGCGGCCTCTGACCTATACCCTGACCGATGAAAAGGCCTCCGGTGGGCACCGCCTGATGCGCGCCGAGGCCGCCGATCGCGTCATTTCTATATTACGGGAAACGCCGCCGCCTGAGGGCCGCCTGCCCGGGCCGCTGATGAAGAACGCGAACCGTCCCGCCTTCAAGACCGGCACCTCCTACGGCTACCGCGATGCCCTGGCGGTGGGGGTGGCCGGCGGCTATGCCGTGCTGGTGTGGACCGGCCGCCCCGATGGTGGTGCGCGGGCCGATCAGACCGGACGCGAGGCCTCGGCGCCCCTGCTGTTTGACGTCTTTGACCAGCTCCAGGCGCCCAGCCAGTTGCCGCAGGCGATTGATCCTAATAATGCGCCGCAGGGGCTCAAGATGATGACCGGTGCGGGCGGGGCGCGGGCGTCGATCCTGTTCCCGCCGAACAATGCCACGGTCTATGTGGAAGTGAAGGGTGCGGGCGAAAAGCTCGATGCCGTGCGACCGCTGAAACTGTCGGCGCGGGGCGTCCGGCCGGTCGAATGGTTTATTGACGGCCAGCCGCTGAAGCTGGATGCTAACGGCGAATGGAGCTGGACGCCGCCGGCCGAAGGTTTTTACGATCTGAAAGTGATCGATGCGCAGGGCCACGAAGACCGCAGCCATGTCCGCGTCAGGTCCATCCGTGCAGATACGCGTTAGAGGCCGGAAAACAGAGCGGTAAGGGCTCAAAATTGGTCTTATATTGGCATCTTAAAAGTACCAAATCGGTCTTGTTCGGCGATTGACAAGCGGGTGGTCCTGCGCCACCTTGGCTCTCTACGCAGGCTTTAAAGCCTGCCGCCCCGCATCCCGAAGCCACGGACGGGATAAGAAAGACGAGGAAGCCATGTCTCACCTGTTTCGTAACGGTCTTCTGGGTGCTGCCGCCTTGCTGGCGACCACCGCACTGGTGCCGGCGTTTCCCGCTTACGCGACGACGCAAGGACAGCTCGACAGCTTCGCCAACGCCTTTGGTTTCAAGCTGACGGTCGTGCCCGATGCGGCGGGCACAAGCTTCGACACCCGCCTTGACCTGACCCTGCCGAAGACCTTGCCCGATAGCGGCTGGGCGCTCTATTTCGGCTCGGTTGCCGCCATCGATGTCAGAAAGGTGGTCAGCGGCCCGTTCGATCTCACCCACGTCAACGGCGACAATTACCGCCTGACGCCCAAGGCCGGTGCGGCACTGAAAGGCGGGGCCACCTACGCAGTGGTGATGGCGGGGGCTTCGCGTTCCGAATATCTGGCCATGCCCAATGCCTATATCGCCGTCGAGGGGCTGAAGCCGCGCATCATCGCCGCCACGCGCCCCGTTTTTGATCCGGCGAGCAAGCTGGAAGCCCTGCCCTTCGTCACGCCCTTCACCGATGAGAAAACGGCCAAGTCCGGACCGGCCGACGCCACCGAATGGCTGACGCCGGAACGCGCCTTCGTGCTCAATGCCTCGCGCACGGTGACGCAAGCCAGGCCCGATATTATCATCCTGCCGACGCCGGTTTCGGCGAAGCATCTGGAAGGTAAGGCGCTCAATCTGGCGGCCGGCATAAGGCTCAGCCTGACCGGCCTGACGCCAGCCGATATCACAGCGGCGCTTGCGGCCTCGCACCTGCGTCAGGCGGCCGGTGGTGTGCCGGTCAGGATCACGGTCGATGGCAAAGGCGTTGCCGAATCCTATCATCTGCTCGCGCAGGACGGCAAGATCGTCATCACCGCCGCCGATGCCGCCGGTGCGGCCTATGCGCTGGAAAGCCTGTCGCAACAGGCGGCTTTTGAGCATAATCGCCTCAAGCCGATCGAGATCACCGATGCGCCGCGCTTTGGTTTCCGCGGCCTGCATATCGATGTGGCGCGTAATTTCCACTCCAAGGCCTTCATTCTCAGCACCCTCGACCGCATGGCCGAGTACAAGCTCAACCGTCTGCACCTGCATCTGGGTGATGACGAGGGCTGGCGTCTGGCCATCAAGGGTCTGCCGGAACTGACCGATATCGGCGGTCATCGCTGTCACGATCTGAAAGAAGACACCTGTCTTATGCCGCAACTGGGCGCGGGGCCGCAGGGCAATCCGACAGTCGATGGCTATCTGACGCGCGCCGACTATATCGAGATCGTCAGGGCGGCGACGGCGCGCCATATCGAGGTCATCCCGTCGTTCGACATGCCGGGTCATTCCCGCGCCGCCGTGCGTTCGATGGAGGCGCGCTATCGCCGCCTGATGGCCGAAGGCAAGCCTGAGGCCGCCAATGAATTCCGCCTGCAGGACCCGGACGACACCACGGTCTACGATTCTATCCAGCACTATAACGACAACACGCTGAACGTCTGCATCCCCTCGACCTACCACTTCATCGAGACGGTGATCGACGATATCCGCGCCATGCACGACGAGGCCGGCACGCCGCTGAAAATCTACCATATCGGCGCCGATGAAACCGCGGGCGCCTGGACCAACTCACCCGCCTGTCAGGCGCTGGTGAAGGCCAAGGGGCTCGATCCGGCGCACATGACGCCCTATTTCATCACCGAGGTGTCGCAGATCCTCGGCAGGAAGGGCCTTGAACCGGCCGGCTGGAGCGATGGCATGGGCCACGTCAAGCCGGAAGAGATGCCCAAAGTGGTGCAATCCAATAGCTGGGGCGGTCTGTTCGCCGGCGGTGTGGCCGAGGCCTATCGCCACGCCAATCGCGGCTGGGATGTGGTGATGTCAACGCCGGAAGTGCTCTATCTCGACATGCCCTATGCGCCAGACCCGAAGGAACGCGGTATGGACTGGGCGTCACGCGGCACCGATGTCTTCAAGGTCTTCGCCTTCATGCCGGAAAACCTGCCGGCCAACGCCACCGTGATGACCGATATTCAGAACCATGGCCGCACCATTGCCGACAGCGAACCCCTGGCCGCCGGCCGCCGCATCACCGGTATGCAGGCGCAACTGTGGAGCGAAGGCGTCCGCACCGACGGCATTGCCGAATATCTGTTCTATCCGCGCGTGCTGGCCCTGGCCGAACGTGCCTGGCACACCGGCGCCTGGGAGCCGGCCTATGTCTCCGGCAAGAGCTATACCTATGGCGACGGCCAGGTGAACGCTGCGCAACTGCGGGCCGACTGGCAGGGCTTTAATGATCGCCTGACGCCGCGTCTGGCCGAGCTCGATCGCGATGGCGTGCAGTATCGCCTGCCGGCACCGGGCGCGCGTATCACCGGCGGCATCTTCGAGGCCAATCTGGCCTATGCCGACCTGGCCATCCAGTATCGCCCCAAGGGCGGCAAGTGGACGACCTATACGGGCGCGGTCGAGGTCAGGGGGCCGGTCGACACCCGTTCGGTGGCGCCGGATGGCTGGCGCTACAGCCGTATCGTGACCGTCAGGTAAAACGTCTTCACCAAAGCGTTACGGCTAAAGCGCCGCCTGAGCTTTATCAATAGTCGTAGCTCCGCAGCGGCCGCAAGCCATCGCATCCTTACACTGCACGGTTCATGCTTGCCCCTCAATTAGAGGAGAGACTCATGGACACGTTGTATGGCGCGCAGGCGCGCGACAAGATCTGGTCATTGATCAAGGATATCAAGGTGGCGCTGATGGCGACCTTTGATGAAGAAGGGCGCATCTTCCATGCCCGCCCGATGATGGCGCAGAACATGAAGGCGGATTTTGACGGCACGCTGTGGTTTTTCACCGGCGCTGATACGCGCAAGGCCCGTGAGATCGCTCATACGTCACGCGCGCTTCTGACCTATGCCGAGCCGGGCCACCAGGCCTATGTGTCGATTTCCGGCCATGCCCGGATCGTGCGCGATCAGGCGAAGATTGATGAATACTGGAATGATTTTAACAAGGCGTGGTTTCCCGAAGGCAAGGACGATCCCAACCTGGTGCTGATCCGCTTTGACGCCGAGGATGCCGAATTCTGGGATGCGCCCGGGCCGGTGGTGACGGGGCTGGCCTATATCAAGGCCTTTGTCGCCGGCGAAAGGCCGCACGTCGGTCAGGTCGGTAAGGTCAATCTCTCACACTGATTGACTTTAGCGGGCGAGGTTGCTGATTAGCTTAGTGGGCGCGTCTATCTGGTCCGAGTTATAGTCAGATTAATTTTCGGACTTTGGCATCAACGCCTGAAGACGATGATACTCGGATTCGCCGCCGCATGCGTCTATATTGGCGCGAGGATCGGGCGATATCATAAGCGCGTCTACGCAGGCTACAGCGACCAGGATCAAATCGGTGTTCATAGCTGAAGGATAACTCGGCGCAATGTAACTTTGTGTTGTCCTTCCACCCGTGCTCTGAGTTGGGATAGCTATTCCGTTAGAATAGCTTTTTTTCTCTAAGTTGAGTGCGGGCTGCTCAGCTCCCCCGGCTGTCGTCGAATTGGATGACGACCCGGGACGTTCAAAAGAATTACTGGCCTTTTTGATTTCATTTTTCGGCGTTTTTACTCTCGGTCGGGCCCATCCGACCGACCTTTAGCGCCAGTCCATAAACGAGCCTGTCACGCCCATTGCCTTTACGCGCCTGCGTTTGTAAATCTGCGACAGGATCGACAAGCGCCCTTTCAACCAATTCCACGACCTCAGACATACCAGTCGGTAGGCCCGCAACCGGATCCGCCTCATCGGCAGACTGCGCCATCGCTGGGCCGGAATACAAACACAGAAAAAGACTGCAAAACAAAAAAAACTTTGATCATAATCCGCAGATAAGCACATTCAGGGCCATGGTATGGCCCTGAATTTTAGCCAAACTTACATTTGCATCGTCCAGTTTTCGACACCCATGGCCGCCTGCCTGACCGCTTCCGAACGGGTCGGGTGCGGGTGGCAGGTGCGGGCCAGATCTTCGGATGCGCCGCCAAAGGCCATCAGCACGCAGACCTCGCCGACCATTTCACCGACCTGCGGGCCGATCATATGGACGCCCAGAACCTTGTCGGTCTTGGCGTCGGCGATGAACTTCACAAAGCCATCGGTCTCGTGGTTGATCTTGGCGCGGCTGTTGGCCATGAAGGGGAACTTGCCGGTCTTGTAAGCGACGCCCGAGGCCTTGACCTGCTCTTCGGTCTGTCCGACCCACGCCACTTCGGGGAAGGTGTAGACGACCGACGGCACCAGATTGTAATCGACGTGACCGGCCTTGCCGGCGATCAGTTCGATACAGGCGACGGCGTCTTCTTCGGCCTTGTGCGCCAGCATGGGCCCAAGGATCACGTCGCCGATCGCCCAGACGCCAGGCGCCTGGGTCTTGAAATGGCTGGTCGGGATGAAGCCGCGCGGATCGGTGGCGATGCCGACCGAACTCCAGGCCGAGGCCCTTGGTGTAGGGGCGGCGACCGATGGCGACCAGCACCACATCGGCGGTCAGTTTTTCCTGCGCACCGCCGGCGGCGGGTTCCAGCGTCAGTTCAACGCCTTTCGCGCCGGTCTTGGCGGCCGTCACCTTGGTGCCGAGCTTGAAGGCGAAGCCTTGCTTGGTCAGGACCTTCTGGAAGGCGGTGGCGGTTTCGGTGTCCATGCCCGGCGTGATGCGGTCAAGGAATTCGACCACGGTCACCTGCGCACCCAGACGACGCCAGACGGAGCCGAGTTCGAGGCCGATGATGCCGGCGCCGACGACGACCATCGACTTCGGCACGGCGGACAGCGACAGGGCGCCGGTGGAATCGACGATCTGCTTCTGGTCGACATCAACGCCTGGCAGCGGGGTCGGTTCGGAGCCGGTGGCAATGACAATGTTCTTGGCGGAGAGCGTCTGCACGGCGCCGTCATTGCCGGTCACGGTGACTTTTCCGGCGCTGGCGATAGTGCCGCGGCCGACGAAATAGGTCACTTTGTTCTTCTTCATCAGGAACTCGACCCCCTTGGTCAGGGCGGTGACGCTGTCCTGCTTGGCCTTCATCATCTGTACGAGGTTGAGCTTGGGCGCGGGAACTTCAATGCCGATATTGGCGAACTCATGACCAGCGGTCTCGAACAGTTCCGAAGCGTGGAGTAGCGCCTTCGACGGCATACAGCCGACATTGAGGCAGGTGCCGCCGAGCACGCCGCGCAATTCGACGATAGCGGTTTTCAGGCCAAGCTGGCCGGCGCGCACGGCGGCATTATAGCCACCGGGTCCGCCACCGATGATGACCACGTCGAAAATGCTGTCCTCAGCCATGCGAAAGCCCTCTCCAATAAGGTAAATCTGCTGCCTGTTAGCTAGGAGCCCAGCCCCCTCGGGTCAAGTCAATTACGCAGACTTTTCGGACTTTTTTGCCAGACGGCTTTCACGCCTCAGGCGGAAAGCGCGCCGGACAGTTTCTTGACCGGCCGGAAGCGCGACATATAGACGAAGAAGCCAAGGACCATGGCGACGAGGGTCAGCACATAGCGCGGGTCCCAGCCCGAAAGGACCGTATAGAGCTTATCGACCAGCCCCAGGCTCTTGTCGCCATTGGTCAGGTAGGTCAGGATCAGGTCGGCGATGAAGCCCAGGCCGTAGATGAGGGCGGCGCGGATATTGCCGTTCGCGTGCAGGAAGGCGGCCAGCAGATAGAGGGTGATCACCGCGCCCCACAGCCACACCACGGGCTTGTTGTCGGTGACGATGGCCTCGACCGCCGTATCGCCCTGGATCGAGGTGGTCACGGGTTCGGCGACATCGGGATTCATCGGGGTGTTGAAGCCGCCGGAATAATCGCTCTGGTCCATGGCGCGCGAACTGATGGCGGGGCCGTAATCCGGCGCCGGCACCAGGAAGGCTTTGACGACGGGAAAGGCGATCCAGCCGACATAGGCAAGAACCACCGCCACGATGAGCCAACGCAGAAACTTCATGCCGATACCCCCTCCATCCAATTATGGTTAACCGGAGCTTAACGCAAAGTTTTGCGGTTGGCTACCGGCTGTGACCGCGTACTTCGCTGGGGGCGAAACCGAAACGCTTGCGAAAGCGCACGGCGAAGCGCGAGGCCAATTCGTAGCCGACATCGAGCGCGATGCGGTTGATCGGCTGATCGCTGCATTGCAACAGGGTCAGGGCCAGCGACATACGCGTATCGATCAGGATATCAGAGAAGGTCTTGCCGTCCGCCGCCAGCCGTCGTCTTAGAGTGGCCTGCCCCACCGCCAGCCGGTCGGCGACCTCTGCCAGGGTCCAGCCATGGTCAGGCTGACCGGAGAGCAGGTGACCGAGGCGGGTTATCAGCGACGGCGTGGTGCGGGCTTCGAAGGCGATGCCTTGTTCATACAGCCACCACAGCACCTCTTCCATGCGGTGCAGGGCGATGGCGGCCGGAATATCTGCGCACATCAGGGCCTGTCGGGCGCGGAGCAGGGCGGCATAAAAGTCAGGCTCGATATGCCGGAGGTGCTGCGGGCAGGTTGGTTTTATAGGCGGCGTTCGCGTGGCGAAAGCGGTGATGTGGCCATGGTCCCAGGCCAGCCAGAAGGCTTCGTACAGGCCGTCCGCGGCTGGCCGGTTGATGATGTCATAGGTGCCGTGATCGAGCAGGATGGCCTGACCTGCCGCCACGGTGGTTGTTATCGCCTGATGTTGGCCATGATACTGAAGCGTTTTTTCGCCATTGATCACCACAATGAGGGAGGGTTGTGACACGGACAGGTGGGCGAAGCGTAGACGCGAGCGCTGGTGCACCGAGGCGGTAGCGCCGATGTCCGGCCGCATGTCGATGCACCGTTCATAGTCCGCCGAGCGGATACTGGTCAGCAGGCTTGTGTCCATCAGGTCGCCGTTTGCGCAAATCAGCACGAAATATGCGCTCATAAGCGTCACAAAGCGCTGAGATATGTGCCAAAATCATCACCTTACCACAAGGAGATTGATAATGCGCTCATTCCTATTCGCATTCATGGCCGGCATGGCCCTGGCCGCAGGTGCTCAGGCGGAGGATTTTAGCCTGTCGAGCCCCGATATTCAGGGCGGCAAGGCGCCGGAAAGCATGGTGTTGGCGAGGGCCTATGGCTTTGGCTGCGACGGTGCCAATATCGCCCCCGCCCTGATCTGGAGTCATGCACCGGTGGGCACCAAAAGCTTCGTGCTGACGCTCTATGACAAGGACGCGCCGACGGGCATAGGCTTCATGCACTGGGTGGTAGTCAATATCCCGGTCGATCAGACGGCGATCGCAGCTTCCGGCGTCTTGCCGACGAAGGCTTTGCAGACGCGCAGCGATATCGGTGTGCCCGGGTTCCTCGGTGTCTGTCCGCCGGCGGGGGAGACGCATACCTACGTCTTCACCCTGTCGGCCTTGAAGATCGACGCCCTGCCGGTCGATGCCAATGCCACGCCGGCCCTGGTCGGTTTCATGACGCATGCCAACCTGCTCGGTCAAGCGACCCTGACCTTCACCTATGGGCGCTAGTTCTCTATTTTGATCTCGCCCAGCGCCGCCACCGCGGCGTTGGGGTTGTCCTTCATCGTGCCGAGAAGGCCGAGATTGTGGCTGGAAAAATCGACCACGGTGTTGAAATAATCACGATCGCCGCACGCCATCTGGCCCTCGGCATAGGCAAAGCGGTAAGCCTTGACGGCAGCGGTCTGGACGGTAGCGAATTGCTCCGGCGTCAGCTTTGTCTCGGCGATATCGACGGTCTGGGCCTTGCGCATACGGGCGAAGGCGAAAGCGGACTGTGCGCAGGTGGCGGCGGCATTGACGACATTGGGCTTGAGGATCAGGTCGGTGTTCAGGTTGAACTCCTTGTCCTGATCAGAATTGTCAGGCACGAAGGCCAGGCCGCCCACGCCATTTGGGGACATCGGGTCCACCTGCTGGCTAAGCTGAGCCTGACGCGGCTTGGGGCGGCCGACATGCTTGGCGAGATAGATCCAGAATTCGGACTGATCGAGCATGGCGTCTTCATCGAAGGTGATATCGAACTTGTCGCTCTTGTTGAGATAGAGATCGAGCATGGTGCGGAAACCGCGCTTCAGCTTTTCGCGGTCGTCCTTGCTCATGTTTTTCGACACCGATGGACGGCCCAGATCGAGCGCCAGGCCATATTCTAGCATGATATCAGGATGCTGGACATCGGCCTTGCTCAACAGGTCCATCATCGGGGTGGTCATGGCGGCGCTGACATAGGCCTGACCTTTCAACGCGTCGGCGGCGGTGAAGGTTTCCTTATTGCTGAGTTCGCGTTTTTTGCCGGCGGCTTGCGCGGTCGTGCCGATAACAAGCGGCAGGCACAAGGCGGCCAAACCCAATAGCTGAAACGTCTTCATCCCTGGTCCCTTTTTAATTATTTCAAAGAGACTAATTCACGCACCGCTATTACACCAGCGCTTTAGGTGCTGGGTCTGTGCGAGAGCAACGGAGTGTGGCTTATTTATCCGTCCAGTTTTGCGCAGACAGGCCGACGGCGTAGCCCTTGTCGAAGACCTTGTTCATGCTCTGCGTATCAAAGGCCAGCATCCCGCCCTCGACGAAATCATCGGGTATGGCGGTGACAGACATGCTGAGATCGTTGCGTTCGGCAAAGCCGCGCAAGGCCACTAGGGTGACGCGCGCCTGCGCCTTGGTGATGGTTTCCAGACTGCGCGCGGCGATGGTGACGGCGTTGTTTTTCGTCACGGCATAGGCCGGATTGATCTTGCCGTTGACCAGAACATAGACGTGGCCACCACGCCGCAGGTCGGTGGGCACGGTCCAGTCGAGCATCGATTCCGGCAGGATAAAGAACGGCAGGGTCACGCTGCCATCGACATGCATTTCCTGCAGGGGATGGCCTTTGGGGCCTTGCGCTTCAGGGTTTTGGTCACCCACCGTGTCGGTCTCGATCATCACTGGCGCGAAGGCACCCGGCACGCTGGCCGAGGCGACCAGCACCTTGCAGATCAGATCACGCGCCGCCGCCCGCTTGTACGGGTGCGTCTTTGCCTCCAGAGCGATGGCGCCGATATCCCAGACCACGCCTTCCTGGCTATCGAGATTGGTGGTGGCGACGAACAGGCGGCGCCCTTTGAGTTGTTCACGCGCGATGGCCTCGATCAGGTCGTCATCGATATAGCGCGCCACCAGATTGCGCAGTTCGCCCGCCTGAAAAATGCCCGGCGTGAAGGCGGCATAGAGCCCGCGCTTGCGTGTCAGACTTGCCGCGACACCGCTGGTATAGGCTTCGCGCAGCTTGTCGTCATAGTCCGTGCCCAAGAAGGCGAAGGGGGCGATCAGGGCGCCGGTTGAGACGCCGGTGACCATGTCGAACTGCGGGCGGTCGCCACGCTTGGTCCAGCCGATCAGCACGCCGGCGCCATAGGCTCCGTCGGCCCCGCCGCCGGAGAGCGCCAAAATCTGGTAAGGGCCGGTGGTGGTGGCCTTCGCGGCGGTGGCGCGCAGGTCTGTCTCCAGCCGCGCCGACAGGGTGGGATCGTCGGCATTGAAGCGGGCATTGAGGAACTGGGGCACGATCGCCGCCGCCGCTTCATTGGGCACGCTGGCATCACGCGGCACCGTCAGGCAGCCGCCGAGCGACAGCAGGGCGCAAGCTGCGAGCATAAGGCGGAAAGTACGGAGCGACGGCATGAAGACCTCTTTCAATGACCTTAGCACAGGCTTGGTAAATGAAAAGCCGCCCCGTGAGGAGCGGCTTTTTTAGTGTGCGGGCTTAGTCCTAGACGTCGAGTATAAAGCGTTGCGGATCTTCGAGGCCTTCCTTGATGCGAACCAGGAAGGTCACGGCTTCCTTGCCATCGACGATACGGTGATCGTAAGAGAGGGCGAGGTACATCATCGGGCGGGCGACGATCTGGCCATTGACCACCATCGGGCGCTGCACGATGTTGTGCATGCCGAGGATGCCGACCTGCGGCATGTTGAGGATCGGCGTCGACATCAGCGAGCCGTAGATGCCGCCGTTGGTGATGGTGAAGGTGCCGCCTTGCAACTGGTCGATGCTGAGCGTGCCGTCACGGGCCTGTTTGCCCAGCGCGGCGATGCCCTTTTCGATGCCGGCGAGCGACAGGGTGTCGACATCTCGCAGAACCGGAACGACCAGACCCTTTTCGGTGCCAACAGCGACGCCGAGGTCATAGTGGTTCTTGTAGATGATGTCGGTGCCGTCGATCTCGGCGTTGACGGCCGGGATGTCCTTCAGCGCGGCGACAACGGCCTTGGCGAAGAACGACATGAAGCCCAGCTTTACGCCGTGGCGCTTTTCAAAGGCGTCCTTGTAGGTGGCGCGCAGGGCCATGACCGTGGTCATGTCGACTTCGTTGAAGGTCGTGAGCTGGGCGGCGGTGGATTGCGATTCCTTGAGGCGGCGGGCGATGGTCTGGCGCAGGCGCGTCATCTTCACGCGCTCTTCACGAGGACCGATGGCGCGCGGGGCGGCAGGTGCGGCGGCAACCGGCACGGTGGCGACCGGAGCCGGCGCGGACAGGGCGGCGAGGGCGTCGCCCTTGGTGATGCGGCCGTCCTTGCCGGTGCCATCGACCTTGTTCGGGTCAAGGCCGGTTTCGGTGACGATGCGCTGAACTGAAGGCGACAGCGGTTTGTCGGTGGCCGGAGCGGTAGCGACGGGCGCGGCAGCGACGGGCCCAGCCGCTGTGGCGGGTGCTGGCGCCGAGGCGGCAACCGAGCCATCGGTCGAGATGCGGGCGATGACCTGGCCCGGTGTTACCGTGGCGCCATCGGCGGCCAGGATATCGGCCAGTGTGCCATCGGCTGGCGAAGCGACCTCAACGGCGACCTTGTCGGTTTCGATTTCGACGAGGATCTCGTCCTTCTTGACCGCGTCGCCCTTCTTCTTGCGCCAGGTCGAAATTGTGCCTTCAGCGACCGATTCACCCATGACCGGGGTCTTGACGTCGAGCAGGCTGCCAGAAGCGGAAGGAGCGGCCGCCGGAGCCGCAGCAGGTGCCGCCGCAGCAGGGCTTGCGGCCGGTGCGGCCACAGAAGAACCGGCGCCACCGACGGTGCCGAGCACGACGCCCGGCGTTACGGTTTCGCCTTCAACGACGAGGATGGTGAGAACGCCATCGGACGGCGAGGCCACTTCGAGCGAAACCTTGTCGGTTTCCAGCTCGACGAGCACTTCGTCCTTCTTGACGGTTTCGCCGGACTTTTTTGTCCACTTGGCGATCGAGGCTTCGGTTACGGATTCTCCCAGAACGGGAACGAGGATGTCAGCCATGGGTAAGGCTCCAATTTTGATTTTTGTGTGCTGTTCAGCGAAGGATTTGAGAAAGACGTTCCGAAGAAGCTTCGCCGCTAGGCGAAGGCTTCATTCAAAAACGTTTCGAGTTCTTTGAGGTGGCGGCTCATCGTGCCGGCGGCGGTCGAGGCCGAGGCCGGACGGCCGACATAACGGGCGCGCTTGGCCTTGATGGAGAGGCGGGCGAGCGTCAGTTCAAGCCACGGCTCGACAAACGTCCAGCCGCCCATGTTCTTCGGTTCTTCCTGGCACCATACCAGCTCGGCGTTCTTGAAGCGGCCCAGTTCGGTCATCAGTGACTTCATCGGCCACGGATAGAACTGCTCAAGGCGCATCAGGTAGACGTCCTTGATCTGCTTCTTTTCGCGGTCTTCGAGCAGGTCGTAATAGACCTTGCCGGAGCACAGCACGACGCGGCGGATCTTGTCGTCCGAAGCGATCTTGATGCCGGAAACCTCGGGACGGCGCTCGGCGTCATCATGCAGCACGCGGTGGAACGACGAACCTTCGGAAATTTCCGACAGCGACGACACGGCCTTCTTGTGACGCAGCAGCGACTTCGGCGTCATCAGGATCAGCGGCTTGCGGAACGGACGGTGGATCTGACGGCGCAGGATGTGGAAGTAGTTCGACGGCGTCGTGCAGTTGGCGACCTGCATATTGTCTTCGGCGCACTGTTGCAGGAAGCGCTCAAGACGTGCCGAGGAGTGCTCGGGGCCCTGACCTTCGTAACCGTGCGGCAGCAGCATGACGAGACCCGACATACGCAGCCACTTGCGCTCACCGCTACTGATGAACTGGTCGATGATGACCTGGGCGCCGTTGACGAAGTCGCCGAACTGGCCTTCCCACAGGGTCAGCGTGTTCGGATCGGCCAGCGAGTAGCCGTATTCGTAACCCAGAACCGCTTCTTCCGACAGGGCCGAGTCGATGCCTTCATAGAGGGCCTGACCGTCGCGGATGTGGTTGAACGGGAAGTAGCGGTTTTCCGTGCGCTGATCGACGAAGGCCGAGTGGCGCTGCGAGAAGGTGCCGCGGATCGAATCCTGACCCGACAGGCGGACCGGAAAGCCCTCATCGAGCAGCGAGGTGAAGGCCAGCGATTCGGCGGTGGCCCAATCGAGGTTCTCACCGGTTTCGATCATCTGGCGGCGGGCGTCGATAACGCGGCGCAGGGTCTTGTGGGCGTCGACCTCGTTCGGGATCACGGTGATCTTGGAGCCGAGTTCGACGAGTTTGGCGCGCGGCACCGAGGTCGAGCCACGGCGTTCGTCTTCTTCCGGCAGGCCGAGGCCTTGCCACTTGCCGTCCAGCCAATCGGCCTTGGTAGCCTTGTAGACCTTGCCGGCTTCGAATTCTGCATCGAGGAAAGCATCGAACTCAGCAATGAAGCCATCGGCTTCGGCTTGCGTCAGCACGCCTTCCTTGATCAGGCGCGCCGAGTACAGTTCGCGCGTCGAAGGATGGTCCTTGATCTTGGCATACATGATCGGTTGCGTGAACGTGGGATCGTCGCCTTCGTTGTGACCGAAGCGGCGATAGCAGAACATATCGACGACCACGTCCTTGGCGAACTTCTGGCGGAATTCGGTCGCCATCTTGGCGGCGAAGACCACGGCTTCCGGATCATCACCGTTGCAGTGCAGGATCGGCGCCTGCGCCATCAGCGCCACGTCCGACGGATAGGGCGACGAGCGCGAGAAGCGCGGCGCGGTGGTGAAACCGATTTGGTTGTTGATCACGAAGTGCATCGTGCCGCCGGTCTTGTAACCCTTGAGGCCCATCAGCGCGAGACATTCCATGCCGACGCCCTGACCCGCGAAGGCGGCGTCACCGTGGATCAGCAGGCCCATGGCCATGCCGCGATCCGGACCGTTTTCGGTGTTCGGTTCCGGGTTGTTTTTCAGATGGAAGGCCTGCTTGGCGCGCGTCTTGCCGAGCACGACCGGATTGACGATCTCAAGGTGCGACGGGTTGGCGGTCAGCGACAGGTGGACCTTATTGCCGTCGAACTCACGGTCCGACGAGGCGCCCATGTGATACTTGACGTCCGACGAGCCTTCGATATCCGAAGGCAGCGAGGTACCGCCCTGGAATTCGTGGAAGATGGCGCGATAGGGCTTGCCCATGACGCCGGCCAGCGTATTCAGGCGGCCACGGTGGGCCATGCCGAAGATGATGTCCTTCACGCCGAGCGCGCCACCGCGCTTGATGATCTGCTCCAGCGCCGGGATCATGGCTTCGCCGCCATCAAGCCCGAAGCGCTTGGTGCCGGGGAAGCGGCGGTGACAGAAGCGCTCGAAGCCTTCGGTTTCGATCAGCTTCTTGAGGATGGCGATCTTGCCTTCCTTGGTGAAGCTGATTTCCTTGTCGCGGCCTTCGATGCGTTCCTGCACCCAGGCCTTTTCGACCGGGTCGGCGATGTGCATGTATTGCACGCCGATATTGCCGCAATAGGTGCGGCGCACGATGGCGATAATTTCCTTGAGGGTGGCCGATTCCAGACCCAGCACGCCATCGATGAAGATCGAACGATCCTGGTCGGCGGCGGTGAAGCCCCAGTATTCCGGCGTCAGTTCAGGGTTCTGGTGAACCGGCTCAAGACCCAGCGGGTCGAGGTTCGATTGCAGGTGACCGCGGATACGGAAGGCGCGGATCAGCATCAGGGCGCGGATCGAGTTACGCGAGGCGGCCTGGAGATCGGCGGGGGAGGCGCCGGGGTTCTTGGTGGCGATGGTTTTTTCGACCTTGGCCTGCACGGCTGGCCACACGCCATCCATGGCGGAGATCAGGTCATCGCGCGGGACATTGACCGGTTGTGCCCAGCCGCCGACATTGGCGTTGGCGCTGACCGTTTCGGGTCTGTCCATGAGGGAATCGAAGAAGGCGCGCCATTCGGGGGAAACCGAAGTGGGATCCTGCGCCCAGCGTTCCTGCATCTGCTCGATGAAGATCGCGTTGGTGCCGTACAGAAACGAAGTTTCCGCGAACACCTGATTAAGCCGACCGCTGTCGTCTGCCATGTGCTTCCTGTTCAGACGGCCAACTACGACACCGCCTGCCTTTCGAAATATGCTTGTTGTCCAACCACCCTTAGGGTTTGAGGACGGATTTGGACCATGGCCAATAACGACACCACACGTCCGGTTCTTTAGTTTTGCCCGGCAAGCCGTGCAGTTTTCACTCTTTACACGAAATTATGCCCCAGGGCCATAAGGCTCTGGGGCATAAATCAGACTATTTAAAGACCCTTTAAGACGCTCAGGAGCGTTTCGCCAAGAGCGGCGGGGGAAGGGGCGACTTTGATGCCCGCTGCCTCCATGGCCGCGATCTTGTCTTCCGCGCCGCCCTTGCCACCGGAGATGATGGCGCCGGCATGGCCCATGCGACGGCCCGGAGGCGCCGTGCGGCCAGCGATGAAGCCGGCCATGGGCTTCTTGCGGCCGCGCTTGGCTTCATCACGGATGAACTGCGCGGCGTCTTCTTCGGCCGAACCGCCGATTTCGCCGATCATGATGATCGACTTCGTTTCTTCATCGGCGAGGAACATTTCCAGGATGTCGATGAACTCGGTGCCCTTGACCGGATCGCCGCCGATACCGACAGCGGTGGTCTGGCCGAGGCCGGCGTTAGTGGTCTGGAACACGGCTTCATAGGTGAGCGTGCCGGAGCGCGACACAACGCCGACCGAACCGGCCGAGAAGATGTTGCCCGGCATGATGCCGATCTTGCACTGGTTGGGGGTCAGGACGCCGGGGCAGTTCGGGCCGATGAGGCGCGACTTCGAACCCGACAGGGCGCGCTTGATCTTGACCATGTCCAGCACCGGAATGCCTTCGGTGATGCAGACGATCAGTTCCATTTCGGCCTCAATGGCCTCCAGGATCGAGTCGGCGGCGAAGGGGGGCGGCACGTAGATAGCGGTGGCGGTGGCGCCGGTGCGCTCACGCGCTTCGGCCACGGTGTCATAGACCGGCAGGTTAAGGTGCGTCTGACCGCCCTTGCCGGGGGTGACGCCGCCAACGACCTGCGTACCGTAGGCGATGGCTTGTTCGGAGTGGAAGGTGCCTTGCGCGCCGGTGAAACCCTGCGTGATAACCTTGGTGTTGCGATCGATTAGAACAGACATTGATACTTAACCCTTCACGGCCTTGACGATCTTGGCGGCCGCATCGGCCAGATCGTTGGCGGCGATTACGTTCAGGCCGCTCTCATTGATGATTTTCTTGCCGAGTTCGACATTGGTGCCCTCTAAGCGCACCACGAGCGGCACCTTCAGGCCGACTTCCTTCACGGCGGCGATGACGCCTTCCGCGATGATGTCGCACTTCATGATGCCACCGAAGATGTTGACCAGGATGCCCTTGACCTTCGGATCGGAGGTGATGATCTTGAACGCCGCCGTCACCTTTTCCGTGGTGGCGCCGCCACCGACGTCGAGGAAGTTGGCGGGCTCGGAACCGTAGAGCTTGATGATGTCGAGCGTGGCCATGGCCAGGCCTGCGCCATTGACCATGCAGCCGATTTCACCGTCGAGGGCGATGTAGCTGAGGTCGTACTTTGAGGCTTCGATTTCCTTCTGGTCTTCTTCCGTTTCGTCGCGCAGGGCGAAGATGTCCGGATGGCGGAACAGCGAGTTCGAATCGAACGACACCTTGGCGTCGAGCACGATCAGCTTGTCGTCACCCGTGATGATCAGCGGGTTGATTTCCAGCATGTCCATGTCCTTGGCGTTGAACGCCGCGTACAGTTGGCCGAGCAGCTTGGCGCCTTGCTTGGCGAGGTCGCCCTTCAGGCCCAGCGCCTTGGCCAGGGTGCGGCCGTGGGTCGGGAAAACGCCGGTGGCCGGATCGATGGTGAAGGTGTGGATCTTTTCAGGCGTGTTGTGCGCCACGTCTTCGATGTCCATGCCGCCTTCGGTCGACGCGACGACCGAGACGCGCGACGAGACGCGATCGACCAGCAGGGACAGGTAGAGTTCCTTGGCTATATCGGCGCCTTCTTCGATATAGAGGCGGTTGACTTGCTTGCCGGCAGGGCCGGTCTGGTGCGTGACGAGCACGCGGCCGAGCATTTCGTCGGCGTTGGACTTGACGTCCTCAGGCGAAAAGACGACGCGGACGCCGCCCTTGGCGTCGGCGCCGAGGCCTTCGAACTTGCCCTTGCCGCGACCGCCAGCGTGGATCTGCGACTTGACGACGAAGACTTTCGTGCCCGTGTCCTTGGCCAGATCCTTGGCGGCCTTCAGGGCCTCATCGGGGGAATATACAGCGAATCCGCGCGGAACGGCGACGCCGAACTCTTTGAGGACGGCCTTAGCTTGATGCTCGTGAATGTTCATGAAACCGGTCTTGTGATGCTTGCCAGAGGCAAAGAGGTGCTAGGTACGGATCATCGCGCCCGTCCTTCGAACGGACGCTTTATAGAGAGGCGCGTGCCTGTGTGCAACCGCTCACAGATATAAATTTCCTGAAATCCGGCTATTTCGCGCTTAACGGTTTTGCTTGCTGCGACAAGAATGTTAGCGCTAACGTCGACCCTATAAAGGCGACAGCGTTGTCAAGGCTGATTGTTGCGTGTGCACAATAACAAGCCTGGGCAAAGGGTTATACACTTTATCCCCTCTCCCCATGACTATGGGGAGAGGACGACAGGCCAGGCGAAGGCGTAAGCCTTGGCCGCAGAATGTCGGGTGAGGGGCTTGTGTCGGCTTATGGATCGCCCCTCACCCGGTCGCTATCGCTTTGCTCAGCTCCCGTCCTCTCCCCTCACGAGGGGAGAGGGGAAGATTGAAGCTAGCCAGAACACTATGTTCAGCCAAACAGCATCTGCCACATCAGGCGGCCCGGCAGGAAGGTAAACAGGCCGGCGATCAGCAAGGCGCCGGTATAGAGGCGGGTGGCGTATTTCCGGTGCGCCTTGATGTCCTTCTTGCGTGCGGCATAGACGATCATCGGCGCGGCGATCAGGGTGGCGCCCGACAGGATATGGATAAAGCTGAAACTGCCGTGATTGATGGTCTTAATGAAGAAGGACGATCCCGCCACCACCATCATGAAGATGATCCAGGTCCAGCCGAGGATGCGGTGCATGCCTGTGCCCTTGGGGCCAAAAATCTGTACCGCGCCGATCACAAATGCAGCTACGGCAGCCAGCAGGTGAATCTGGATCACCGGCGACACTTCGCCGATCAGGGCCAGGTTCGGCAGGTGCGGATGGGCGTAGGCGGAGAGAAATGAGGCTTGGGTCGACATGCTGGGCTTCCTTTGAAGGCGTGATTGCCCCATAAAGGCGCAAACCCTTTTGGATGCCCGGACGCATGCGTGAAACGCCCGACCTTCTTCGTGAAAAGACAGCCCCTGCCACTGGCGCTTCGCGGATGACAGACCTGATCGCCACCCTCGTGGGGCCGCACTGGCTGCGCACCTACGGCATCGCGCTCGGCATGGCCCTGCTGCTGACCTTTACCGCCGCCAACGGCACGGACGGCATCCCGCTTCTTATACGCTTTGCTTACTGGGTGGTGGTGTTGGTGCTGGGGACGCTGGCGGCGCAGGTCACCGGCCGCGCGCTCGATCGCTTCGCCAATTTCAATCTGTGGCAGACCCTCGTGGCGATGATCGCCATCACCACGCCGCTGATCTGCGTCATGGTGTGGCTGGTGACCGCGGGTTTCAGCACAGACCACAGCCTGCATCCGGCGCGCCTGATTTATCTCTTCGGGCCGGTGCTGGTGATCACCCTGGCCATGGCGGCGCTGCACGTCCTGATCAGCGGCACGCCGGCGCAAAGCCACGCCTTCAAGGCCGAAGACAAGACCGAACCGGGGGCCATTTTCCGCGAACGCCTGCCGTTCAAATACCGCCACGCCGAGATCTATGCACTGGAAGCCGAGGACCATTACCTGCGCGTCCATACCTCGGCCGGCGACACCCTGATCCTGATGCGGCTCTATGATGCCATCCGCGAACTTGACGGTATCGAGGGCTCTCAGACCCATCGCTCGTGGTGGGTGGCGCGCGACGCGGTGACCGACACGAACCGTTCGAACGGCCGTGTCGGCTTTACACTCAAGGGCGATGTGACCGCACCGGTCAGCCGCAGCTTTCATAAGGCGCTGCGCCACGACGGCTGGTTTTAGCGCGTATTTTTTGTCTCTGGCGTGTCGTATATGAAAGGCCCGGGTAACTCGACCTGTGGCGGGGTCGGCATCCTTACAAGACCAGGCTCAATCGCCTTCCGTTTCGCATCAATCGCCGTGACGAATTGATCGCGTATATTGAACAAGGCCGCCGTATTCACTTGTGACAAACGTGTGCGTCTCCTGCCCAATTCGATATATTCGCCATCATAGTTAGCGATTTGCCCCTGCGGAGTGGTGAGCATGTTTGCGAGTTCTGAGTTGTTTTCGGCTTTCGCTGCTTCAAGAAACCCTTGAGGATTTGCCTTCGCCAGCACAGCGTCGAGCTTGTTGAAGCTGCCGCTCCAGCCAACCGCGCTGCCAAGCCTGACGTGGGCGTCGCGCATCGTGGCCATGGTGAAGGTCTGGCGCACGGTGACCTTCGTGCCCTCGCCGTCGTCGTCGAACGTGATGCGGGTCTCGATCGGATCGGCATTATAGTCTTCGGCCTTGCCGCCAGCCTCGATAAAGCCGGCCTTGACCGCCTCATGCCAGCCTTCCGAATGGCGGCTGGCATCCATGATCATGACCAGCACCTCATTGGGCACGATCTCGCCGAAATGGCCGCCGATCGGATAGGCCTCGCCTTCCGCGCTGTACATGGTCAGCGACATCTCGCCACCTTCGCGTACATCTGCCTCGACCTTGGCGGTGAAGCCTTCCGGCCCCCACCATTCGGCCAGCATGACCGGATCGGTCCAGGCCATAAAGACCAGCGAGCGCGGCGCATCAAAATGGCGGACAAGGACGATATCGTTCGCCTCGGTGGTCAGGTCGGTTAGGTGGCTCATGCCGGCGCTCCTGCTTCGAGACTGATCATCCACGGTGTGCCGAAACGATCGGTGACCATGCCGAACAGCGGCGTCCAGAAGGTTTCCTGAAGCTCCATCTTGACCTCGCCGCCCTCTTTGAAAGCGGCGAAGATGCGTTTCGCGTGTTCGGGATCGGCGGGGTTGATCGTCACCATGAAGCCGGCGGGCTTGGCGAACATATGCAGGGGCGCATCCGAGCCGGAGATTTCATGATCACCGACCTTAAGCGTGGCGTGCATAACCTTGTCCTGCCATTCCGGCCCGACCATGTCCTTCATGGGGCTGTCGCCGTGGGTTTGCAGGAAGATGATCTCGCCTTGAAGCGTTTCGGCGTAAAATCTGAAAGCCTCGGCGCAGGTGCCGGGGAAGTTGAGATAGGGTGTGATGTTCATGGTCAGAACTCCTAGCTGGCTTTGAGCGCCGGACCGGTCATTTCAGTCTCGATGCGAAAATCGACGGCATCGCTGACGCCCATGGTGGTGCCGGGGGCGGGGATGCCATAGGCGATGCCGAAATCGGCGCGCTTGAGCGAGCCCGTGGCCGAGAAGCCGATGCGGGCGTTCGGATCGTAACCCGCCATGCCGGCGTAACCGCCGTTGAAGGTGACATCGAGCGTGACCGGTTTGGTGACGCCGTGAAGGGTCAGATTACCGGTGACCTTCGCTGTGTGGGCGCCGGTCGTTTCTATTTTATTGGAAATGAAGGTGATCTTCGGGAAGGCCTTGGCGTCAAACCACGCCTTGCCCATCAACTCGTCATGGAAGCCCTTGGGCGGTGCCGGCAGATCGAGCGACAGCGGGTCGATCTCGACCGTCAGGGACGCCTGTTCGGGATGCGCCGGATCCAGTTTCAGGCGCGCGTCGATCGTGTTGAACTGCGCCGTGTAGTGCGAATAGCCGAGGTGATTGACCGTGAAGGTCAGGGCGGTGTGAGTCGGGTCGGTCTTGTAATCGCCCGCCGGTATACCTTCGATGGACGGGACGGCGCTGGCCGAAGCAGAGACCGATTCCGCGGCGGTCGGCGTGGCCTTGGGGGCGGGCGAGCAGGCGCAAAGTGTCAGGGCTGCGCAGGTCATGAGCAGGCGTTTCATCCGGGGTCTCCTTGTTGTTATCGCCGCTTAAGCGGCTTTTTCGCTGAGGGTCTTGAGATTGGCCAGGCCGCGCTCAAAGTCCTTGCCGATCAGGTCGTCCATTTTCATCAGGCTGCCCATGAGTTTCGACATGAAGGGCGACGGTCCGAACATGGCCCAGGTCACCACGGTGCTGTTACCGTCCGAACCCGAAGCCGGCTGGAGCAGAAATTCGGCGCTGTTGGTGGCCGGAAAAGGCTTGATGAAGTCGAGATGGATCAGCAGCCGATGGCCGGGCGTCGCTTCGCGGATCGACATGCGGCCCTGACCGGCTTTGCCGTTCCCTGTCCAGTCATAGACCGCGCCGATGCCGGAAGGCGCGCCGCTATAGGTGCGTGTGAGGTCCGGATCGAGCTGTTCCCATGGCGACCAGGCCTGCCACTTATGAAAATCGTTTATCTGGGCGTAGATGACCTCGGCCGGGGCGTTGATGGTCAGCGAACGCTGCATGCGGAAATTGTTCGGCTTGCTGACGACCACGAGCAGGAAGGTGACGAGCGCCGCCACAATCAGGATGATAATGAGTGCCATCATTTCTTTTTTTCCGGAAGTGTGTAGAGGTGGGCGTTTAGCGAGTTGAGCATGCCTTGCGTGCCGTCGATACGGTCTTCGAGATGATCGACGCCATCGATAAACAGGATCTGCTCGGTTAGCCTGATGTTAGAGCCGGAACCTTTGGATGCAAATTCCAGCACCTGCTGCGACACAGTGAACAGCTTGCCGTCCATGGTCATGGTGTACTGATGAATGATGCGCTCATCCGGCAGGATATCGAGATAGAGGCCGTCATTGGTCATCCACGGTGCATCGCCATGGGGGCGGCCGCGCCATTTTTCCCAGCCGCCGACCGTGAAGTCGAGCGTGTGGTGCGTGACCTCCCATTTTGGCTTGCCACCATACCACATCTGCTTGGCTTCCAGATCGGTGAAGGCCCAGAAGACAAGCGAGACGGGATGGGCGTAATCGCGTTCGACCGTAAAGGTTTCGGGCTTGGCGGCCCGGATCAGAACGGGCTGGGTCATTTGAGTTTGGCCAGGTACAGTTCGAGCTGCGTGAAGGTGCCGCCGAAGCCCATCTGCATACTGGCATGGCCCGCCTTGAAGATGGCGCGTTCTTCCGGTGTGGCATTGATCGGGAAGGAACGGCTCTCGTAAATCGTCTTTCCGTCTTTTTCGGTGAGCGTCTGGATCGCCAGCACTTCCAGCGGCCACAGCGGCGCCATCGGGTGACGCACCGGCTGGCCGGCTTCGTTACAGAAGGAGACGACATAAGCTATCTTGTCCGGCGCGCTGATCTCGCGGAACACCCACTTGCCCCACATGGTCACACCCGTGGGCATTTGCATGCCATAGAGGAAGGTGCCGCCGACCTTGAGGTCCAGTGATTTGACGATCAGTTTCATGCCGGCGGGGCCGAACCAGTTGGCAAGATGCTCGGCCTTGGTCACCACGTCCCACAACAGGGCTTTCGAGGCATCGAAGGTGCGGGCAAGCTTGAAGGCCTCGTCTTCGGCGGCGGGTGTTTCCAGAGTCATGATGTAAGTCCTCAGAGGCTGTTTAAATGGGCTTCAAGCCGGTCAAAATTCTGTTCGTTGGCGGCGTGGAGAAAGGTGGCGAGACCGTCATCCTGGCCGGGCGCGAAGTCCATGATCCAGGTCAGGTCGGTTGTTTCGTCAGGGCCGGGCTGGAAGGTGATGGTCATGACGAAGTCGTGCATCGGCTGGATGTGCTTCATGATGATTCGCTGCGGCGTCACCTCGATGAATTCCTTCACGATTGGGAATTCGCGGTCGTTTTCATTGATCATGGTGAACAGCCAGCTTCCGCCAACGCGCAGATCGAAGGTCTCGAAGCGGTTGGTGAAGCCTTCCGGGCCCCACCAGATCTGCAACTGCTCCGGATCGGTGAAGGCCTGAAACACCTGCGCCGGCGAAAAGGATAAGCGGCGCGTATTGATCACCTCGAAGGCGGGGGTGTCGGTTATCTCGGTCACGTGTCTCGTCCCTTTTCCTGTAGGGTTTTCAGATAGATCGCCAGGCGATCGAAGCGGGCTTGCCAGAGTGCCTTGTAGTCTTGCCACCACATGGCGGTCGCCTCAATTCACTTTGCGGTTAGCTGGGCATCAGTTGGTGGGGCCATCGGGTTTGAGTGTCTTGAGATAGGCGTCGAGGCGGTCGAAACGGGCTTCCCACATCTTGCGGTACTCGCCGATCCAGGCATCCACCTCTTTCAGCGGTTCCGGTTCCAGCTTGCACGGTCGCCACTGAGCCTCACGACCGCGCGAGATCAGCCCGGCTTTTTCCAGCACCTTGAGATGCTTGGAAACCGCCGGCAGGCTCATGGCGAAGGGTTCGGCCAGTTCGGTGACCGTGGTTTCGCCAAGCGACAAACGGGCCAGTATGGCGCGTCGCGTCGGATCGGCAAGCGCGGTCAGGGTCTGGGACAGGCGATCTGAAGACATACGCAAACTCAATTTAACCGAATTGTTAAATAACTTATCGGTTAAATAGGGCATGGAGTCAAGCGTGAGCCCTTAGGAAAATTTTAAGCCTTGTTATTCAGCAGCTTCTCACGATTGATCCGCCATTCGGCGCGGGTCTGGCCCCAAATATCGACGATCATATTAGCATAGGGATCGGGCAGGCGGGCCTGACGCATGACAGAGGAGCCGAGCGCTTTCGCCAGCGCCGCCGAGGGCAGATTGCCGGGGTCGATGCTATGGATGATCACGTCCCAGTCCAGCCTGTCCGCTGCGAAATCCATGCAGGCGATGGCGGCTTCCTTCGCATAGTCCTTGCCTTGCGCTGTGCTGAGTAAACCCCAGCCGACCTCGCGTTCCGGCCAGCCATGCGGATGCAGCGGGCCAATGCGGCCGATCCAGTCGCCGGAGCTTTTCTCGATGACGCTGAACATGCCGAAGCCATCGAGCGCCCACGAACCGGCGATGGTGCGCATGATGCGCCAGACCACGGGGGGCGAGGACAGGCCGCCGAGAAAGGTCATGGCCTTGTCATCGGCATGGAAGGCGCAGAAACCAGCGAAATCGGCATCGACCGGCGGACGCAGGATCAGGCGTTCGGTTTCAAGTGTCGGGCCCAGAGGAGAGGTGTGCGGAAGGTTTGTCATGCTTCCGGTTTACCTTTTGGCGCGCCGCCGTCAAGTCAGCGTTCCTCGACATCGAGCGTGCGACCGCTGCGGCGATCGATATAGACATAGCGCGTCACGGTCGAGGCGCCGCCGCCCCAGGCACTCAAGCCGATCAGGAAGCCGAAATCGTACCAGCGGCCGATATTGGGGAAGGCGTACATGCGGACGGTATCGGAAAACAGGCTGAGCACGAAGGAGATCGGCGCAAAAAGGCCGTCGATGATGCCGCGCACCAGCGCCGGATCGTTCGGGCCGCCCATCGGCCGCTTGGCGCAGGCGGTGAGCAGCAACAGCCCGGCCAATACGCAGAAGGTGGTCATCTTTTTCATTGTTTTTGCTCCGTACAGGTCATCATGACCGAACCGGGCGCGGTCCACATCGTCTCGTCGCCCTTGGTCCAGAATTCGTAATCGCCTTCCGGCAGGGTGATGGCGTAGCGCGCGCCCGAAGCGCTCAGGCCTTGCGTCAGAACCGCGCTCTTCTCCGCCCATTTGACATAGGCCATGGAGGTTTCGCCATTGATGAAGGTGGTCGAAAGATCGCTGGCGCCGGGGCAGCGCCAGGCTACGGGGCCGATGCTGACCGCGGTATCGCTGCGCGCCACCGGATAGCCGGCGCGCAGGTCGCTGATGCGACCGGCATAGACATTGAGCAGGCAGGTTTCGATGTTGTCGGTGGTGGCGCAGGTGTTGCGTTTGTTGAGCCAGATCCCCTTCTGACGCTGGAGCGCGGCGCGATCGACACCGGGTGCCTTGCCGATCAGGTCGTAGAGGCGCGTGACCTCGACATCGAGCTGCGCCAGACGCAGGTCGGCGCAGATGGCGGTTTCGGCCTTGAGCGTCGCCTTCGCGCAATCGAAGCTGGGCGTGGCCGCAGCGGCCTGTGCCAGGGGTGCGATGGCAGCGCTGGCCTGATCGGAAGCGGCGGCGCTGGCGGAATTTTGCGCCTCGGCCTTCTGGCTGGGCGCGCAGGCGGTCATCAGGGTGGCGATGGTGAGTGCGAAATAAAGCTTCATGATCAATCACTCCTTGACGGCACAGATTGGCGTATACCGAATGAAAAGTCGATGCGTTTCCAACATTGACAAATTAGGACGATTGACCTAGTTATTGGGTCGATCGTCCTAATTGGAAGTCCACATGGCAACGAACGATACGCGTCAGCACATTATCGAAGCGGCGGACCGGCTGTTTTACGAGCAGGGTTTTGAGAGCGCTTCCTTTGCTGATATCGCCGCGGAGGTGGGGCTGTCGCGTGGCAATTTCTATTATCACTTCAAAACCAAGGACGAGATTCTCACAGCGGTCATTGCCCTGCGCCTTGATCGGACGCGCGCTATGCTCGGCCAGTGGGAAGCGGAAGGAGCGACACCCGGCGAAACGATCCGCAGCTTCATCCATATGCTGATACGTAACCAAACAAAAATCATGGCCTATGGCTGCCCCGTTGGCACCCTGTGCAATGAACTGGCCAAGCTGGATCACTGCGCCAAGAGCGATGCCGCCCAGCTTTTCGCGCTTTTTCGCGACTGGCTGGCACGGCAGTTTACGGCACTGGGCCGCGCTGTCGACGCTGAGGCTCTGGCCCTCCACCTGCTGATGCGCAGCCAGGGCGTGGCTGCGCTGGCAACAGCTTTCCGTGACGAAGACTTTATACGCCGCGAGGTCGCCGAAATGGAGGCCTGGCTCGATGCCCAATCCCCCATACATATCTGACAGAGGTTTGCATGTTTATCGTCACACTCAGGTTCGCCGACAAGGCCAAGGCACCCGCCCACATGGAGGGCCACAATGCCTGGCTCAGGCGCCGTTTCGATGACGGCATTTTCCTGCTGTCCGGCAGCCTGCAGCCATCCGCCGGCGGCGTTGTTCTGGCCCACGGCTTGTCGCGTACCGAACTCGAACACCACGTTGCCGACGATCCCTTCGTTGTGGAAGGCGTGGTGACAGCCGAAATAACCGAAGTCACACCCGGCCGCACCGATACGCGACTGGCCTTTTTGACCAAGGCCTGACGCCGCTGGCCACAACAAAAAAGGACGCCAGCAGGCGTCCTTTTACGTATTCCGCTAAACGCGCTCTTACGCCAGCGACGGATCGATCGTCTTACAGGCGGCGATCAGCCCCTGCACGCTCTCGACCGACTTGGCGAACATCGCCTTTTCTTCGTCATTGGTCGAGAACTCGATGATGCGTTCGGCGCCGTCCTTGCCGATGACGGCCGGAACGCCGACGTAGAGACCGCGCAGGCCGTATTCACCGTTCAGATACACGGCGCACGGCAGGACGCGCTTCTTGTCGAGCAGGTAGGACTTGGCCATGGCGATGGCCAATTCCGCCGGGGCGTAGAAGGCCGAACCGGTCTTCAGCAGGGCGACGATTTCGCCGCCACCGCCACGGGTACGCTTCACGATGGCGTCGAGTTCTTCCTGGGTGAAGAAGCCCTGTGTCACGCATTCCGGCAGCGGCAGGCCACCGATCGTGGAGTGGCGCACCATCGGCACCATGTCGTCGCCGTGACCGCCCAGGGTCCAGGCGTGGATGTCTTCGACCGACACGCCGGTCTTTTCAGCCAGGAAGTAGGCGAAGCGGCCCGAATCGAGCACGCCCGCCATCCCGATGACCTTCTTGTGCGGCAGGCCCGAAAATTCGCGCAGCGCCCAGACCATGGCGTCCAGTGGGTTGGTGATGCAGATGACGAAGGCGTTCGGGGCATATTGCTTGATGCCTTCGCCGACGGCCTTCATGACCTTCAGGTTGATGCCCAGCAGGTCATCGCGGCTCATGCCCGGCTTGCGCGGCACGCCGGCGGTGACGATGCAGACGTCGGCATCGGCGATGCCGGAATAGTCGTTGGCGCCCTTCAGGGTGACGTCCTTGCCGAAAACGGCGGTGGCTTCGGCGATATCGAGCGCCTTGCCTTGCGGCGTACCTTCCATGATATCGAAGAGGACGATGTCGCCCAGTTCTTCACGGGCGGCGATGTGGGCCAGCGTGCCCCCGATCATACCCGAACCAATCAGAGCAATCTTTGCGCGTGCCATGGGAACTCCCTATAAAAATGCCGCAGTGATGATCTGGCACAGGGCTTTTGTTCCCCTGCGCGGAAATCTGCCCGCGTCCTAATCCTGTTAACGCCTGTGCGCAAGTGTTTGCTGCACAGCACCTAAAAAAGTGAGACGTGTATAACCTGCGCGCCTTTAAATGGGATTAATTTGAAGCGTATAACTATGATTATCACTGAAGCTCTATGTTGGAGGCACCTGCCAAGGTCTTAAGAACTAAAGGATGAAACGCAGCAAGACTCGTCAGTTAGTAACCGGTTTAAAATTCAGTGGCCACTGGAGGGATAAGGTCGGAGCATACTCTCCGTCTCCGGCCTTATTATAATCTTGTGCTCTTGGGTTAAGCCAGCGAGACGTTCTCATACGCCAGCGTTGTTTTTGGTCACGTGTGACGGAGGCATCGAAGGCCACGTAGTAATCGAGGTCTGCGCCTAAAGGCTTTAGCTCATGTAAGCACGTTACGGTTAAATTTGCATCGTCTTGCCAGCTTACAACACGGCATCTTGGCTTAAAGCGCGCAACTATTTTTCGTGATGGCCATTCTTGTATAGTAAAGCCGCCAAAGCCGTCGTTCGCAACGTTGTTTTGACCGACGCCTATGAGGTGACCGCTTGGCGACGCCATAACTCCATTCACGTTCCATCGCTCCCCGCTGGGCATGACTATGAAACGTTCTTCGAACTCACCCGTGTGGCATGAAATTTCAGCAAGATAGTCCATCTGTTGTTTAAGCGGGTCATAAGTCGGTACTATGCTACGTAAGTTATAGCTGTCACATCCTTCTCGGGCGCCTAAATCAGGAATAAGGCTGACCGAAGGCGCGCCTTGATAAAAAATCGTTAGCTTATCGCCCTCACGAACCATAAGGGTGGGGTGCTTCACATGCAATTTTTCCTCCCGCAGGCGAGCCTCACATTCAAGGGGTGAGCCTTGAAAGCGATTGGAATTGAACGGGATGTGTGAGCATTCGGCTACGATATGATAATCACTTACTGAGCGCCTTGGTGCTTTATAAGATACATAGCCAGTATAGGTAGCATAAGCGATAAAAGCAGTCACTAAACTGAGGGCGCCGATAGAGACTAGTCTGAACATATATCCCTCAGTGGTTTTAGTGAAGATCAATCCGCTTTCTAGATGGTGTAACGGTCCGGTCGCTGCAGGCCCTTTGAAGGGTGGTGGCCTCCCGGTATGATGGTTTTACGGCGTCAGTGTTTGGACTGCGCCAAGCATCATAGGAGACCACCATGTTGTACTATACGGGTATCGACGTTTCTTTGGAAGCCTCGCATCTATGCGTGGTTGACGAAGCCGGGGTTGTCGTGAAGGAGGCCAAGGTCGCTAGCGAGCCGGAAGCGCTCTTGGCATGGTTTTCGGCTCTGGGCTTTGCGGTGAAGCGGATTGGGCTTGAAGCCGGTCCTTTATCTCAATGGCTTTACGCGGGATTGAGAGCCGCCGGACTGGATGTTGCCCTTCTTGAGACCCGGCATGTCCGTGATGCGTTTCGCTCAATGCCGGTGAAGACGGATCGCAAGGATGCCCGGGGAATCGCGCAATTGATGCGCCTGGGCTGGTACCGGCAGGTTCACTGCAAATCGGTGGATGCTCAAGATAACCGCACGCTTCTGGCTGCCCGCAAAGTCCTTCAGTGCAAGTGGCATGATCTTGAGATGAGCCTGCGTGGCCTTTTGCGTGGCTACGGCTTGAAGGTGGGAGAGACGACCCGCAAAACCTTCGAGCCGAGGGTGCGCGAACTTGCGGCAGATGTCCCGGGCCTGGCAGAAGTCACCGAGGCCCTTCTCAAAGCGCGGGCGGTTCTGTTCGAACAGTTCCGCGTCCTTGACGCGCGCATGATTGTGCGCGCACGCAAGGACGAACGTGCGGGCTTGTTGATGACGGTTCCTGGCGTAGGGGGCCCGATATCGCTTACCTTTGTGCCCGCGATCGATGATCCGGGGCGCTTCCGATCGTCGCGAACCGTCGGCGCGCACTTCGGCCTGACGCAGCGCAAGTATCAGTCGGGAGAGACAGACATTACCGGCCGGATCTCTAAATGCGGGGATCAGGAGGTTCGTACCGCCCTATACGAAGCGGCGAACATTATCCTGACGAGGCCAGTGAAGGGCTCCCAGCTCAAAAGCTGGGCGGCAAGGGTTGCACAACGATCGGGCATGAAGAAGGCCAAAGTTGCGTTAGCGCGCAAGCTGGCGGTCGTAATGCACCGGATGCTGGTTGACGGCACATGTTTTGATCCCGCCCTTGCGGCTGCATAGGGGGCGTTAAAGATAAAAGATTCAGGCGGATAGACCACCACGCCTGATGGCAAGGTCCCGTCGCCGGGACGCACGGATCAGGTCAGGCCGGTGAAACGGGAGCAGCTCTTTGGGTGACTGCGCGTTCCTAGATTGGTCGGCCTGGTTCGTTAGGACAACCATCTTGTAGCGCCTTGGCGGTGACTACGTACAGAAGCATGAAGCCGGCGACGAGGACTGAGCCTTATCGGGAGTTGACATATGGACCGTTACAGAAGCCATTATAGTTTGTACCCTATTACAAAAACCATAATCGCTAATTCTGGTAAAGCGTCATAAATAGAATTTACAGTAAAGGCTGAAGTCACCTTGGCCTTTAAAAAAGAAAAAGCCCCGCTGATCCAGCGGGGCTTTTTCTTTGGAGTTTCGTCAGACCTTAGGGCTGCACGTCGATCGTGGTGCGGAGGTTCAGCGGCTCTTCGACGCCATCGGCGGTCGGGACGGTTGCGGCTGGGCTGCGACTGGCGCCGGCATTGGGGCTTTAACCGTGTTCTTAAACGTATCGCTTAAAGCTTGACCTCGAACCGGAGGTCACCCTTGAAAAGGGCTTTCAGCAGGTCGGAGTTTTTCAGCCCGACGATCGGCATCTTGTTGTCGTACAGCTCTTCCTCGATGATACCCGCCGCCTCGCACTGATCGAGCACATGGGTGAGCAGGTCAGCGTCATAATCGCGGGCGATGCCGAAGGTCTTGATGCGCGTGGTGTAATCGGCGCCGGTCGATTTGCCCAGGACGTGCTCGATCAGCTTCTTGCGGCCGCGCGGGCCGTTCAGGCGATAGAGCGCCGACATCAGCATCTGCGCGGGCTCGGTGACATCGCGTAGTTTGCCGCGGCTCAGGCAGTTGTCGCAGGTGCGGCAGGGCTCGGTCGCCGCGTCGCCGAAATACTGGCGGATCGCGTTTTTGCGGCAATCGGTGCCGAGCACCATCTGGAAGAAATCGCGCGCCTTTTGCTTTTGCACCGATTGATCGGCCGCGCCCTCATTCTCACGCAATCCCAACCGTCGGATCGCCCAGCCGAGATCGCCGGGATTATGGAAACAGATACCGGCGGCGGGCTGGCCGTCACGACCGGCGCGGCCGACCTCCTGCCAGTAGGCCTCGGTCGAGGACGGCGGGTCGGCGTGGATGACGAAGCGGACATCAGTCTTGTTGATGCCCATGCCAAAGGCGATGGTGGCGACCATGATTTTCGACTTGCCGGCCATGAAGGCTTTGAGCCGGTCTTCGCGCACCTGGGCGGACAGGCCCGCATGGTAGGCCGAGGCCGAAAAGCCTTCCTTGGTCAGGTTTTGCGCCAGTTTTTCCGTGCCATCGCGTGAGCCGCAATAGATGATGCCGGCGGCGCCTTTTTGACGCTTCAGAATATCGACGATCGATTTCAGTACCGCGCCCTTGCGGCGGACAAAGCGCAGCGAAAGATTGGGGCGATCGAAACCGGCGACGATTTCGGTGGCGTCATCGATATGCAGGGCGGCCTTGATATCGGCGCGGGTATGGGCATCGGCGGTGGCGGTGAGCGCCAGGGTCGGCACATCGGGCAACAGTGATTTAAGCTGACCGAGCGCGCGATATTCCGGCCGGAAATCGTGACCCCACTGGCTGATACAGTGGGCCTCGTCGATGGCCATGATCGAGGGTTTGAGCTTGACCAGACGATCAAGCACGAACGGCGCGAGCGCTTCCGGCGACAGGTAGAGCAGGTCGAGCTTGCCGGAAAAGGCGTCGTCCCAGAGCTGGTTGCGCGCCTCCATCGATTGCGACGAATCGAGCCGTTCGGCGCGGACACCACGCGCCTTCAGCGCCATCACCTGATCACTCATCAGGGCGATGAGCGGCGAGATGACGATGCCGATACGACCGCTCAGGATGGCGGGGATCTGGTAACACAGGCTCTTGCCGCCGCCGGTCGGCAGCACGGCCAGTGTGTCGCGGCCCGACAGGATCGAGTTCGATGACCTCGGCCTGCTTGCCGCGAAACAACTCGTAGCCGAAGGTTGTACGCAGGATATCTTCAGCGCGCGCCATCTGGTCGGCGTGGGGGCGGTCAAGGGTCGCGGATAAGGGCATGGCGGCAGAATTACGGTGCTTTGGCGCAATGGCCAAGACAAATCACGGCTGTATGAACGGAAACCTTCGCTCTGATACTCTTCACCTAGACTTAAGGGGCCAGGGCCGCGACCCTGGCCTTGCTTTTGCCCAAATACGGCGCTTTACTCTGAGCTGATGGCAACGGGGGGCGAATCCGAAGCAATCTGGTGGCGCTGAAAGCGCGGTTTGACGGCATGGATTTCATGCCGGCGCTGTGCTGCGTGGTGACCGCTTGGCTAAAGTATGTTTAACGCGACATCCTGATCAGAGTTGGCTATACAGACGCCGGGCAGCCCCGCGCGGGCCCCGCTGCAGGATCTATGAGTGAGGAAGTTTGATGGCGAACGGTCATGGCCCCGATAACGGTTCTGGCGGCAGCTCAGGTGGCGGCAGGCGCGCTAGCCGGCATTCTGGTCAGCGCTCGCCCTTGCAGGCCATCTTCTATTGGCTGACCATCGCCTGTATCTGGATCGCTTTCTTCGGCGTGGCCTTTATCGGCTTTATGGCCATCGACCTGCCAGATATTTCATCGCTAGATCAGCCTAATAAGCAGCCGTCGATCACTTATCTCGATCGCTCCGGCGCGCTCGTCGCCGTGCGCGGCGGCAGCCAGGCCTCGGCGCCTGTCAAGATCGAAGACCTGCCCGATTATGTGCCGCTGGCCTTCGTGGCCATCGAAGACCGCCGCTTCTTCACCCACCCCGGTTTCGATCCGGTCGGCATGGGCCGTGCGGTCTTGAGAAACCTGACCAAGCGCAAGGGCGCCAACCTGGCCGGTGGCTCGACCATCACCCAGCAACTGGCGCGTAATCTCTTCCTCAGCGCCAACCAGAACTACAAGCGCAAGGTTCAGGAACTGATGATCGCGGTGTGGCTTGAGCACAAGTACACCAAAAAGGAAATCCTCGAACTCTACCTCAACCGCGTCTATTTCGGCGCCGGCGCCTATGGCATCGAGGCCGCGTCGCAACGCTATTTCAACAAGCCGGCCAAGAATTTGAGCGTCGGCGAAGCCGCCATGCTGGCCGGCCTGATGAAGGCGCCCAACTCTTATTCGCCGCTGTCCGATCAGGAACGCGCCGGCCGCCGCGCGCTCATCGTGCTCAATGAAATGGTCCAGTCCAAGGTCATCACCGCCGAGCAGCGCGACGAGGCCCTGAAGCAGCCGATCAGCGTGTCGAAGACCCTGGCCTCGGCGCATGCGCAATATTTCATCGACTGGCTCGACAAGGATATCCGCTCGCTGGTCGATCCGAAAAATACTGAAGACCTGATCGTTGAGACCACGCTCGACCTGCCGATCCAGACCGACGCCGAACGCGCGGTCAAGGCGATCATGGAACGTGACGTCAAGAAGGGCGTGCAACAGGCCGCGGTCGTCTCGGTCGATGGCGAAGGCCGCATCCGCGCCATGATCGGCGGCGTTTCCTACGGCGAGTCACAGTTCAATCGCGCCACCGAAGCCCACCGTCAGACCGGCTCTTCGTTCAAGCCGTTCGTCTACCTGACCGCCATGGAGGCCGGTTATCAGCCGACCACACCGGTGGTCGATGAGCCCTATTCGATCGGTGACTGGTCGCCGGAAAACTACACCAAGCGTTATATGGGCCTGATCGACCTGCAAACCGCCCTGGCGCAATCGATCAACACCGTTGCGGCGCGCCTCGCCAACGATGTCGGCCGGGATAATGTCGCCAATACCGCCCGCCGCATGGGCCTGACCGCCAAGATCAACACCGATCCGGCCATGGCGCTCGGCACCTCCGAAGCCACGCCGCTTGAAATGGCGCAGGCCTATATCCCCTTCTCCAACGGCGGCTATCGCGCCACGGTGCACGGCGTTATCCGCATCCGCACCGAAACCGGCAAGGTGCTCTATCAGTACCGCGATCCGGGCGAAGACGGCGGCCGCGTGCGCGTGGTCAGCAATCCGGCCCTGTCGAATATGAACCTGATGATGCGCGGCGTCATGGCCCATGGTTCCGGCGCCGGCGCCAATATTGCCGGTTACGACATCGCCGGCAAGACCGGCACCACCAGCGATTACCGTGACGCCTGGTTCGACGGCTTTACCGGCGGTTTCGTCACCATCGTCTGGGTCGGCCGCGACGACAATACGCCCATGAAGGGCAAGGTCACGGGCGCCAGCACGCCGGCGGCCATCTGGAAAACCTATATGACCTCGGCGCTCAAGCGCATCCAGGTCAACGCCATTCCCGAAGGGGCGCCGCCCAGCGGCTCCCTGACCCCCGTCGCCGAAAGCGCCCTGCAGGACCTGCTCGGCACCCAGGCGGGCATGGTGCAGGCATCGCAAGCGGCGAATGATAACGGTCAGAATGGGGGCGAAGCGCCGCCGATCGTCACCATGCAGCCCATCCCTAATCCGGAAGAAAAGCCTAAAAAGGCCGATGCCGTCGATGAGCTGTTCTCGGAAGCGCAGAAAAAAAACCAATAGCAGGGTTCCAAAGACACTTTTGGCCCTGCATCCGAAATCGCTACAGAGTCCCGGTCGCAAGGCCGGGGCTTTTTTTCTGGAAAACGCTGAATATCGCGCCGCGCAGCCAGCGGTGTCCGGCGTCGGCGTCCATGCGCGGATGCCATATCTGCGAGACCGTGATCTGCGGTGTGGGGACAGGCAGCGGGAAGGTCATAACCGCGATAGTGTTGCCGGCCTCGCAAAAGGACCGCGGCACCTGTCCGATCAGGTCTGAAGTCGCCACGATCGCCAGGAGGGCAGGAAAGCTCGGCACGACGACCTGAACGTTACGCGACAGCCCCAGAGTGTTCAGCGCGGCATCGACTGGTCCACGAAACTGGCCACGCCGGGACGTCACAACATGCCCATAGGCGGTAAAGCGTTGGGGGGTGATCTCTTGGGCCAGCAGGGGGTGATCTGTGCGTGTGACGCCGACAAAGGCATCATGATAGAGGGTCTGCGCGCGAAGCTCAGCGCCATCGCCGGAAATAACCCCGATGTCGAGATCTACTGTCCCGTCCCGTAAAGCGCGGATATCTTTGTCGGGCTTGGGGGCGAAGCACAGCTTCACGTCCGGCGCGACCTCGGCCACCGCCGCCGTCAGCCGGGCGCCATGGATAATGACGAAGGCTTCATTGGCCCGAAGGGTAAAAATGCGCTTCAAGGTGCGGATATCCGCCGTGGTGGCGGGTTGCAGGACAGAGCGAATCTCGGCGTTCAGCGCCCGCACCTGGCTGGCGACGGCTTCGGCACGCGGTGTCGGCACCATGGCGCGGCCCGCCGGAACCAATACCGGATCGCCCATTGCCTCGCGCAGACGTGATAATTGCCGGCTCATAGCTGAGGTGCTGAGGTTCAGTTTGCGCGCCGCTGCCGTTACGCTGCGTTCGCTGAGCAGGGCATCAAGGGCGACAAGCAGGTTCAGATCGAGATCGGCCATAAGTCGATATATTCATCTATGGCGTTCTGTGCAATCCTAATTTGAATTGATTGCGTCTGGCGCAACTCGTTGATTACCTTATATCGGACTCATCATACCGAGGTGACCTATGTCTGATATATCTGTTGCCGATGGCCTTCCGGGCCCCCGCCGTTACCTGGCCGTCGCCGTCCTGCTGATGAGCCTGGCGCTGATCGTGCTTGATGGCGCCATCGCCAATATCGCCTTGCCCTCCATGGCCAGGTCGCTGCACGCCAGCGCCGCCGATACGGTGTGGGTTGTTTCCAGTTACCAACTCGCGGTCCTGCTCGCCTTGCTGCCCTGTGGGGCGCTGGGTGAAATATTCGGCCCACGTCGAGTCTTCCTTATCGGCATAGTCGTCTTCGTTATCGCCTCGCTGGCTTGCGCCCTGTCCGTCAGCCTGCCCATGCTGGTGGCGGCGCGCTTCATCCAGGGCCTGGGTGGCGGCGCCATTATGGCGCTCGCCGTCATGAACCTGCGTTTTGCTGTGCCGCAACGTCTGCTCGGAACGATTATCGGCATAAATGCCATGACCATCGCCATCTCATCGGCGGCGGGGCCCGGTATTGCCGGGGCCATCCTGGCCGTGGCGACGTGGCCATGGCTGTTCGCCGTTAACCTTCCCATAGGCGTCCTCATCCTTTTGTGTGGCGGCTTTCTGGCTCATACCCCCGGTGTTGCCCGCCGACTGGACGCCGGCGCATTGGCCCTGAACTCCCTGATGTTTCTTTTGTTTTTCATGGGCGCTGATCGTCTGGGTAAGGCACCCGTTAGCGGCACGGGTCTGATGGTCGCCGCTGGCCTGTGCCTGGTTGGTCTTTTGCGCCTGGAACGCAATAGCCGGACACCGCTGGTGCCGATCGATCTGTTCGCGGATCCGGCCTTCCGCGTGGCGATCGTTGCCTCGGTCTGTTGCTTCACGGGGCAGATGCTGAGTTACGTCGCCTTGCCATTTTACCTGCAAGAGACGGTTCACATGACACCGACGCAGGCCGGACTTTACATGATGCCCTGGCCGGCGGCCGTGGCGGTCGTAGCCCCCATAGCCGGCCGGCTGGCTAATCGCGTGCCCACCGCCTGGTTGTGCGCGGCGGGGGCGGCTCTCATGAGCCTGGGTCTGCTGATCGTTGCCGTAGGGCCGTCTGATTCGCGTCATCTCAGCTTACTGATCGGCACCGTTATTGCGGGCATGGGTTTTGGGCTGTTTCAAACACCTAACAACCGTATCCTGCTCCTGTCGGTGCCAAAGTCACGCAGCGGTGCGGCCGGCGCCATGCAGGGGACGGCGCGTCTGACCGGCCAGACCTTTGGCGCCATCGTCATGTCGATTATCTTCGGGTTTGCGTCGCTGGCGTCTGCTTCAAATATTGCCCTGATTCTGGCGGGTGGCTTTGCCGTCTTGGCCAGCGTGGTCAGTCTGTCCAGGGCCAGCTATGAACGGCTCTAGCTGCTGTACCGAAACAGGGTGTGCCCCTCGGTCTTGAGCCACTTGCGCGCCGGTTTGTAATCGCCGAACATCGCCGTCACCTCGTTCCAGAAGCGCTCCGAATGATCGGGATGGCGCAGGTGGGCGCATTCGTGCGCCACCAGATATTCCAGCACCTTGGGCGGCGCCAGAATGACCCGCCAGCTATAGCGGATGGTCTTGCGCGACGGGGTGCACGATCCCCAGCGCCCCTTGGCGTCGAAGAGCGAAATCTTCACCCCCGAGACGTCGAGCATGGCGGCGTAACGATCGGTCTCGGTCTGGAGGGCTTTCAGCGCCTGCTGACGCAGGTAACGCTCGATGCGGCGGGCAAACAGCGTTGCGTCACCGCTGGTGACCAGTTGCCATGAGCCATCTTCCCCTTGCAGTGGCCGCGCCGTGATGATGCCGGCTTTTTCCGCCAGAACCACGCTGTGACCGCGAATCTGGATCGTCATGCCGGGGGTGAAACGCTCGACCTGCGGCTGGGCGCGGCGATGCTCAATGATCCAGTCATGGCGGCTTTTGGCGAAAGCGACAGCGTCCTTGAGGTGCTTCGGGCGCGGCGCCGTGACTACGGCCTCGCCGGTCCTGGCGTCGAGGCGCAGGCTGATGCGGCGCGCGCGGGCATTGACCTTGAGGCGCAGGATATAGTCACCAAAATCAATGGCCTGCCCCGCCGTATAGGCCGGCTCGGAAGGTCGCAGCAGCGCTTTAAGCGACGCTATCATTTTGGGCGATGAAGTCGCGGATGCGCGGATAGATCTCGTCGCGGAAGCGGCGGCCGTTGAAGACGCCATAGTGGCCGGCGCCCTTCTGGACATAGAGCAGCTTCTTGTCGGCGGGGATATTGGGGCACATGGCGTGGGCGGCCTGGGTCTGGCCGACGCCGGAGATATCGTCCTTTTCGCCCTCGACCGTCATCAAAGCGATGTCGGTGATGGCCTTGGTATCGACCACGCGGCCGTTATGGACCAGTTCACCCTTGGGCAGGGCGAATTTCTGGAACACCAGATCGATAGTCTGGAGGTAGAATTCCTCGGTCAGATCGAGCACCGACAGATATTCGTCATAAAATTCAAGGTGCTTGGTCTCGGCGTCGCCGTCATTATCGACCAGAGAATGGAAGTATTCCCAGTGCGCGTCCTTGTGGCGTTCCTCGTTCATGCTCATGAAGCTGTAGAGCTGGACGAAGCCCGGATAGACGCGGCGACCAAGGCCCGGATAGGGCGGCGGCACGGTGTGGACCATGTTCGACTTGAACCAGGTGAAGGGCTTTTCCTGCGCTAGGTCGTTGGTGACGGTGGGGTTGAAGCGCGCGTCGATCGGCGAGCCCATAAAGGTCATCGAGGCGGGACGACACGGATCGTTGTCTTCGCTCATCAGGCAGGCCGTGGCCAGCACCGGCGGTCCCGGCTGGCAGACGGCCACGACGTGGACGCGGCTGCCGATGGCGGTCAGCATGTCGCGGATGGTGTCCATGTAAGAGTAGAAGTCGAAGCGGCCTTCGAGCACCGGCACCAGACGGGCATTCGTCCAATCGGTGATGTAGACGTCGTGGTCGATCAGGAATTCCTGCACCGTGCCGCGCAGCAGGGTGGCGTAGTGGCCGGAGAGCGGCGCCACGATCAGGACGGCCGGGGCGGGCTTCTTCTGGCCGGCGCGGCGCAGATCGGAGACATCGCGCTGGAATTGCAGCAGCCGGCACCACGGGCTCGACCAGTCTTCGATAATGCTGACGCGAACATCATGGCCATTGATGGCGATGGTGTTGATGCCCCATTCGGGCTTGCCGTAGCGCTTGGTGACATTGCTGAACAATTCGGCGGAGGCGTAAAGCGTGCGACCGACGGCGGTATCTGAGGCCGGATTGAGCTTCGAGCCCCAGAAATCCCGTGTCATCTGCGCCATCGCCCGCATCGGGGCGGCGGTATAATAGGCATATTCGTGCAACGCATAGAGCATGGGATTTTCAACTCGGGTTACCGTTATGGTTAGCTAACACTAACACGGCAACCCTGCCAATTGATTACGAACGCCGGAAAATAAAAAAATTGTGCGGTGCGGCAATTTCGCAAACGCTCCGCACCCCTACCGCCCCTTCATGGCGTCTGTAATCTGCTCGGCGCTTTGCTGTGGCATCAGGTCGCTCATCAGCGGCGAATGGAAATGCCCTTGCGGGTCCATCAGATAGACCAGGGAAGTGTGGTTGTAGGTATAGGTATCGCCTTCACCCACCTTGGCGGCGCTGATGCGATAAGCGCGCTCGACCGCGGTGATCTGCTCCGGCGTGCCGGTCAGGCCGATGACGCCCGACGGAAAGCCGCCGCTGGCCAGATAGGCCTTCATATTGGCCGGGGTGTCACGCGCGGGATCGACCGTTATAAAGACGATCTGGAGCTTGTCAGCCTGTTTTCCCCCAATACTTTTCTCCAGTGCGGCTTTGATGCGCGCCAGCGATTGGAGGGTGAGGGGGCAGACATCGGGGCAATAGGTGTAGCCAAAGAAAACCGCCGTCCACTTGCCGTTCAGGATCGTCTGGTCGACCGTCTTGCCGTCCTGATCGGTCAGGGTGAAATTGCCGCCGATACGCACCGCCGGATCGACCTGTGACGTCGTGACGTTTGATCTGGGATGCAGGCTGCTGTACCAGTTGTAGCCGGCGAGGCCGATCAGCAATGCGAAGGCGGTGGCGATAATGGCCAATCGGAATTTCGTCATAGATAGAGCAGGACTTTCTTGCCAAGATTTCAATGCCAGGATTCACATGTTTGTCAGCAAGACCCTAACCCATATCTCTGCCTTTTTAAACGGTTCGGATGTCGCACCGCTGACAATCGTCTCGGCGGGGGGCGAAAAGGACAATCTGCGCCTGCGCACCCTGATCATGCTGCGCTGGCTGGCCATTCTGGGCCAGACCGCCATGGTGCTGTTGATCGCCTATGGCTTTAATTATGAAATCCGCCTGTGGCTTTGCCTCAGCATCATCATGGGTAGCGCTTGGCTGAACGTCATTCTCAGCCTCGGGCGGCCGTCTACCCAGAGGGCGCGCGGCTGGGAAGCCGCTTTGCAACTGAGCTTCGATGCCATCCAGCTTGCCCTGCTGCTCGGTGTCACGGGCGGGCTCAACAATCCGTTTTGCCTCATGCTGATCGCGCCGCCGACGGTGGCGGCCGCCAACCTACCGACGCGGCATGGTCTCGCGGTCGTGGCCGTTTCCATGGCCGCCAGCGTAGCCCTGGCCTTCTGGTCGCTCAATCTGCCGTGGCATGTGGGCGAGGCTTTTGTTTTGCCGCAGATGTATCGCCTCGGTTTTCTGGGGGCCATTCTGGTCGGGATCATGTTTACTGCGGGCTATACCTGGCAGGCGGCGCTGGAATCGGCGCGCATGGAGCAGGCCCTGGCCGCCACGCAGGCCGTGCTGGAAAAGGAAACCCGCCTGAGCGCGCTGGGCGGTCTGGCGGCGGCGGCGGCGCATGAACTCGGCACGCCGCTTGGCACCATTCAGGTGGTGGCGCGCGAAATGCTGCACAGCCTGAAACCCACTGATCCGCTCTATGAAGATGCCGAACTGCTGGTGTCGCAGAGCCAGCGCTGCCGCGATATCCTGAAGGCGCTCTCCGCCAAGCCGGAAACCCGCGATACGGTGTATGACCAGATACCCTTGCTGGTTTTCCTTGGCAGCGCCGCCGAGCCTTACCAAAGCGCGCGCGTCGCCATCCGCATCGCTGTCGAGGTGCCGGGTTCCGATGATCCCGAAGCCGGCAAGGCGATCCTGATCCGGCGGCGGCCCGAATGGCTCCACGCCTTTTCGGCCTTTATCGAAAACGCCGTCGATTTTGCCCGTTCCGAGGTCAGTGTCGTGGCCGAGGTGACGAAAGGCTTTGTCAGCCTGACCTTTCTGGATGATGGCCCCGGAATCGCGCCGGACATATTGTCGCGTCTGGGCGAACCCTATATTTCCTCGCGTTACGACAACGACGACGTGGCCAAGGTGGGTAAAAACCTAGGCGCGCAAAGCCACTCGGGTATGGGCCTTGGCTTTTTCATCGCCAAGACCCTTCTGGAGCATACCGGCGCCAATGTGACCTTCGGTAACCGCGATGAAGGCGGTGCCTACGTTCGGGCCTTGTGGCAGCGCGATCAAATGGATATCCTGACACCCGACGCATAGAGGTTCCCAATGGATATCGTAACCGACCCACATGAAGCGCTGAAAAGCGCCATCGCCGCCCTGGCGGACAAGACGCTTTTGCTGATGGACGACGACGCGCCGTTCCGCAATCGCCTGGCAAGGGCGCTGGAGACGCGCGGCTTCACCGTGGTGGTAGCCGAGGGCGTGCAGCAGGCGTTGGAGATGATCGAGGCCAACCCGCCGGCCTTCGCGGTGATGGACATGCGCCTGGAAGACGGCAACGGTCTTCAGGCGGTCGAAGCCCTGCACAAGAAACGCGCCGACGCCCGCGCCATCATGCTGACCGGCTATGGCAATATCGCCACGGCGGTGGCGGCGGTGAAATCGGGCGCCATCGATTACCTGTCGAAGCCGGCCGATGCCGATGATGTGGTCAAGGCCCTGCTGGCGGTTGCGGATCATGCCCCGCCGCCACCGGAAAATCCGATGTCGGCTGATCGCGTGCGCTGGGAACATATCCAGCGCATTTATGAGCTGTGCGGTCAGAATGTCTCTGAAACCGCCCGCCGTCTCAATATGCACCGCCGGACCTTGCAGCGCATCCTCGCCAAACGCGCACCGAAATAGGCTCTCCGCCGGTGGCGCACCTTGCCAGCAAAAGGCCCCGCCAATCGCTTGACGGGGCCTTCACTCATATTCGGTGCAGGGACGTGTCCCTGCTTTAGGCGTCAACCTCGGCATTCAGCGCATTGTCCTGAATGAACTCGCGGCGCGGTTCAACCAGATCCCCCATCAGCTTCGAGAACATCTCGTCGGCCTCATCGGCGTGGTTGACCTTGACTTGCAGCAGGGTGCGGACGTCCTTGTCGAGCGTGGTTTCCCACAGTTGCTCAGGGTTCATCTCACCCAGGCCTTTATAGCGCTGGATGGTCATGCCCTTGCGGCCGGCATCGAGAATGGCGTTGACCAGATCGAGCGGGCCGCGGATATCGATCGACTTTTCCTTGCGGGTGAAGATACCGACGGCGTTATAGAGATCACCCAGGGCATCGGCGCGTTCACCGAGACGGCGGGCGTCCTGGCTGTGCATCAGGGCTTCGTCGAGCACGATCTTCTCGCTTACGCCACGACGGACGCGTTCGAAAACATAGCCGCCGAGTTCGCCGACGCGGACGTCCCAAGGACCGTCGCCATCCTGATTGAGACGCGTCAGGGCGGTGGCCACGCGGCCGAGATCGGGGTGGCCGCTGAACAGGCCGCCGAGTGCTGCTTGCTCAAGTGCGAAGGCCGGCGCGCGCATGGAGAGGCGGTCGACTGTGCCCTTGAAGGCCTTGGCGGCGCGCATCTGGGCTTCGAGATCGTTACCGGTGATGCGTTCGCCCGTCGGCAGGCTGAGCACCGCATCGCTGACGCCTTCCTCGATCAGGAAGTTGTCGAGATCGGGATCGTCCTTGATATAGCGCGACGACTTGCCCTTGGCGACCTTGTAGAGCGGCGGCTGGGCGATATAGAGATAGCCCTTCTCAATGATCTCCGGCATCTGGCGATAGAAGAAGGTCAGCAGCAGGGTGCGGATGTGGGCGCCATCGACGTCAGCATCGGTCATGATGATGATCTTGTGGTAGCGCACCTTTTCGATGTTGAAATCGTCACGGCCGATGCCGGCGCCGAGCGCCACGATCAGGGTGCCGATCTGCTCGGAGGAGAGCATCTTGTCGAAACGGGCGCGCTCGACGTTCAGCACCTTGCCGCGCAGGGGCAGGATGGCCTGATTTTCACGGTTACGCGCCTGCTTGGCGGAGCCGCCGGCGGAATCACCCTCGACGATGAAGATTTCGGACTTGGCCGGATCGCGTTCCTGACAATCGGCCAGTTTGCCGGGCAGGCTGGAAATATCGAGCGCGGTCTTGCGGCGGGTCAGGTCGCGCGCCTTGCGGGCGGCTTCACGGGCGGAGGCGGCTTCGATGATCTTGGAAACGATCTGCTTGGCCTCGACCGGGTTTTCTTCGAACCACTGGGTCAGCTTGTCATAGACCAGACCTTCAACGGCCGGACGGACTTCCGACGACACCAGCTTGTCCTTGGTCTGCGACGAGAACTTGGGGTCGGGCACCTTGACCGACAGCACGCAGGTCAGGCCTTCGCGGGCGTCTTCGCCGGTGACGGTGACCTTTTCTTTCTTGGCCGCGCCGGAGCTTTCCATATAGGCGGTCATGACGCGGGTCAGGGCGCCGCGGAAGGCCGCCAGGTGAGTGCCGCCGTCGCGCTGCGGAATGTTGTTGGTGAAGCACAGCATGGTCTCGTGGTAGCTGTCGTTCCACTGCAGGGCCAGATCGACCTCGACCTTGTCGCGTGCGCCGCGCACATCGATCGGCGCCTTCAGGATGGCGGTCTTGGCCTTGTCGAGGTGCTTGACGAATTCGACGATACCGCCGTCGTAGTGCAGGATGGTCTCATAGGGCTCGGCCTCGCGCAGGTCGGCGAAGCGGATATGGACGCCCGAATTGAGGAAGGCCAGTTCGCGCAGGCGGTGTTCCAGCGTCTTGCGGTCGAAATCGATGAAGGCGAAGGTGGTCAGCGACGGGAAGAAGCGCACCTCGGTGCCGGTGTAATCCTTGCCGTTTTCGCGCAGATACGTATCGCCCACCACCTTGAGCGGGCTGACTGTATCGCCGCGCTCGAAGCGGACTTCGTGCTTCTTGCCCTGACGATAGATGGTCAGTTCGAGATAATCGGACAGGGCGTTGACGACCGAGACGCCGACGCCGTGCAAGCCGCCGGAGACCTTGTAGGAGTTCTGGTCGAACTTGCCGCCGGCGTGCAGCTCGGTCATGATGACCTCGGCCGCCGAAACGCCTTCGCCTTCGTGGATATCGACCGGTACGCCGCGACCGTCATCGGTGACCGTGCAGGAGCCGTCGGGATTGAGGATGACCTCGACGCGCGTGGCGTGTCCCGCCAGCACTTCATCGATGGCGTTATCGACCACTTCGTAGACCATGTGGTGCAGACCGGAGCCGTCATCGGTGTCGCCGATATACATGCCGGGGCGTTTGCGGACGGCGTCGAGACCCTTCAGAACCTTGATCGAATCAGCGCCATATTCGGACTGTCCGTTGGCATCGAGGTTGCCTGGGGTGACTTCGGGTGCGTCAGTCATGAATGGCCTTCAGTTTAATCAACAAAATCAATGAATTGACCAGCCTCAACGCGCACGCCGAGCGCGCGATTCTTGAGGCCGTCGAACAGGACCAAATCAGTCCCTGTAAAGAAGGTTTGTAGCCCCAAAGCATGGGTCTCGTCAAACAATGCGTGCCTGCGCAAGGGGTCGAGATGGGCTGCCACCTCGTCGAGCAAAAGTATAGGCTTGGAAAGGGTTTGCGCTTTCGCCAGACGCGCCCCCTGCCCAAGGATGATATTGAGCAAAAGCGCCTTCTGCTCGCCGGTCGAACAGTCGGCGGCAGGGCGGTTTTTCTCGCGGTGGAGCACGGCCAGATCCATGCGATGCGGCCCGAACAGCGAACGTCCGGCGGCGCCATCGCGGCCACGGGCGCGGCGGTAGCCTTCGAGCAGATCATCGGGCGGGATATCGCCGGTAAAGCTGAGATCGGCCTTGGGGAAGGCCCCTTGGTGCGCCTCGATCTCGGCCTGCAGGGCATCGCGCGCCTCATGACGGGCGTCCATCATTTGCGCACCGGTCTCGGCCAGTTTCTGCTCCAGCAAACCGAGCCACGCGTCATCCGGCGTTATGTCGCGCGCGTAGGCGTTGGTCAGCAGCCGCAGGCGTTCCCGCAGGGCCTTTTCGTAGGCGCTGACGACCGAGGCGTGGGCCGGCACGGAGGCATAGACCAGGCGGTCGAAAAAGCGCAGGCGTTCGGCGCGGGCCTCAACGAACAGGCGGTCCTGCGCCGGGGTCAGCCAGATCACCCGGACATGTTCGAGCAGGCGGGCGGCGGTGACGCTTTCGCCATCGAGCCGGACAAGGCGCTTGGTGATATCGCGCGGATCGGAGCCGGTGCCGAGGTGGACCTCAGCCTCGCCGCTGTGAAAACGGGCGGCGACGCCCCAGGCGCGGCCTTTGGCTTCATCTGGCAGGCGACGACCGAGATCGGCAAACGCTGCCCCGCGCAGGCCGCGGCCGGGATTGAGCACGCTGATGGCTTCGAGCAGGTTGGTCTTGCCGGCGCCGTTGGGGCCATAAAGATAGACCGACTGGCCGCCCACAGCGAAATCCAGCCGCTCATAGGACCGGAACTCGGTCAGGGAGAGGTGCTGGAGCGCGTGATTATCGGGCGTCACTAGACCCGCAGCGGCATCAGCACGTACTGCACGCCGTTATCGACCGGATCAAGCACGAGCGTCGGTGACGAGGCGTCCGAGAAGCGCAGTTCCACCGTATCGCCGCCGATCTGGCCCATGACATCCATGATGTAGCGGGCATTGAAGCCGATATCGAGCGTCTCGTTGTCGTAATCGATCTCGGCTTCTTCGACGGCCTGACCGGCTTCGATGTTGCGCACCGACAGGGTCAGGCGGCCGGTCTCGATCGTCATCTTCACCGAGCGCGACTTTTCCGCTGAAATGGTCGAGACGCGATCGACGGCCTTGGACAGGATGCCGGCAGAGACGGTCATCACCTTGTCATTACCCTTGGGAATGACGCGGCCATAGTCGGGGAACGAACCGTCGATGATCTTGGAGGTCAGCGAGGCATTGCCGAACTGGAAGCGGATCTTGGCCGGCGACACGGTCAGGTCGACATAGCCGGTGCCGTCATCGAGCAGGCGGCGGGCCTGGTCGATCGTCTTGCGCGGAATGATGACGCCGGCGCCGCCCATGGCGCCTTCCGGCGCGGGCATTTCGGCGAGCGCCAGACGGTGACCGTCGGTCGCCACGGCGCGCAGATAGTTCGAGCCGTCTTCCGACAGGCAGTGCAGGAACAGGCCGTTGAGATAATAGCGGGTTTCTTCGGTCGAGACGGCGAAGCGCGTCTTGTCGATCAGGCGCTTCAGGTCGTCACGCAGGATCTGGTAGGAGACGCCTTCGTGATCGTTCGACATGATCGGGAAATCACCGGCGGGCAGCACTGGCAGGGCAAAGCGCGAACGACCGGCCGAGACCGACAGGCGGGGATCGTCACCGGCAGCGAATTTCAGCTCAACATCGGCGCCATCGGGCAGCTTGCGCACGATTTCATAAAGGGTATGTGCGGGGGCCGTGATCTGGCCCGGCACCTGTACGCTGGCTTCGGCGGTATCGACAATTTCCATATCGAGATCGGTGGCCGAAAAGGACACCTGACCACGCTCGGCGGACAGCAGCACATTGGACAGGATAGGGATGGTGTTGCGACGTTCGACAACGTTCTGGACGTGGCCCAGGGCCTTGAGCAGCGCGCCACGTTCGATGGTAAATTGCATCTGGTTATCCTACCAACTTCAAATGGGGTTTGGGGCCTCGGCCCCATACCTTTAATTCCTTGTCTTTTCTTCGCCTCAAGGCGAGGAAAAGGCAAGGAAAAAGATGTGGGGTCAAGACCCCACGCCCCTTAAACGTTACGGAGTTTACGGGTGAGCGCCTCGACGTCGCGGGCGATCTGATCGTCGGCCTGCAGCAGTTCCTCAACCTTCTTAACCGCATGCAGAACGGTCGTGTGGTCACGACCGCCGAAACGACGGCCGATATCGGGATAGGAGCGCGTGGTGTGCTGCTTGCACAGCCACATGGCGACCTGGCGCGGACGGGCGATGGCGCGGGTGCGACGCTCCGACAGGAGATCGGCTTGCTTCAGGCCAAAGTGATCGGAGACCAGCTTCTGGATCTCATCCACGGTGACGCGGCGCTCGACGGCCACCTTCAAATTCGGCTGCAACAAAGCCATAGCTTCTTCCAAAGTCAAACTCCCAAGACGCGGCCCAGCGGACGCCACCAGGGTATTGACCGCACCTTCAAGTTCACGGATCGACCCCGGCACACGCTCGGCCAGAAAATGTAAAACGTCGGAACGCGGGTTCTGAGCAGCCCCCAGACGTTGCGACAACTGTTCGAGCTTGCGCTCGATAATGCCCATGCGCAGGCTTTGATCGGCCACATCCAGCGCACACACCAGCCCGGAGGACAGGTGCGAACGCAGGCGCGCTTCGATTTCAGTCAGTTGCGAGGGCGGACGATCGGCCGTGAAAACGACACGACGATTGTTTTCGATCAGCGAGGTGAGCGTGTGGAACAGCTCTTCCTGACTGGAAGTCTTGCCGCCGATGAAATGCACATCATCGACCAGCAGAAGATCCGCACCGCGGATTTCATCCTTGAACGCCGAGGTCGACTTGTCCATCAGCGCCTTGACGAAGGTAGAGGTGAATTTTTCGGCCGTCAGATAGACGATTTTCGCGTCGGGGCGGCGCGTCTGCGCTTCCCAGCCGATGGCGTTCAGAAGGTGGGTCTTGCCGTAGCCATAGGGGCCATGGAAAAATACCGGATTGAAATGCCCGTCGGCCCAGCTCGCCACCTGGCGCGACATCTGGAAGGCGAATTCATTGCCGCGGCCGGCCACGAAACTGTCAAAGGTCAGGCGTTCCTGCAAACCGCCGATGCGGTTTGGAGCGGCCACCTCGATGATCGGCATGACGGCTTCAGGGCGGGCAGGCGCGGTCTCGGCCACCGGCGCCACTGCAGGCGCTGCTACGGCGCCACGGGTTGCGTCTTCATATTCAACACGCGACTTGATATCGAGCACACGCGAATCCGGATCGTGCTGGGTCCACAATTCCTGTGCGCGGCGGGCGGCGTTGCGCGCGATCCAGTCACGCGCATAGGCCGTCGGCGTTACCAGAACCGGATCGCCGTAAGGGCCGGGGCGCACGTTCGATGGCGCCACATAGGAATTATACGGACCTTCGCCCAACTCGCGCCGGAGGACTGTCGCTACTTTTGACCATACCGTTTCAGGTAAAATCGGTGACCAGCTTGTCAT